>JBEDKF010000061.1:0-5353 GCA_041172305.1 Actinomycetota bacterium
GACCGGCACGCTTGTATGCGTTGACCAACAAGACGTTGCCCTTTTCGCCGCCAATCACATCCTCACTGCCGGCCATTAGCAGAATCGGAATGTCAGCGGGCATCTTGCGAGAAGGGGTGCCTAGCAAGGCCAGAGTGTTGGTGATGCCAAAGACCTGCATGGCGGTGTCTGGGAAGTTCAACGGGTCTTTGCGGAACTTCTCACCCACAGCGCGATCGCGACTGAGCCACTGGCCCCCGCCAGATTCGATTCCTGCCTTTTTGTCTTCGGCTTCGTATTTTTTGTTGAAGCCGCCGCTTGGCAAGATTCCTGGCAGCAATAACGTCGAACCGGTTAGGACGGCGAAGTCATACTCGTCTGAGAACTTATTCAGGATGCGCTGCACAATCATCGAACCCCAGCTGTGCCCGAGCAGAACGAGTTGGGCTTCTGGATGCTCGCCACGAATCAGGTGACTCAGTTGACGAACCGCTGCGAAAGTCGCCGGCATTCCTCCCGGGCCCAGGTTGCCCTGCTTCTTGATTAAACCCTTGGCGCGCATGTTCACGCCGGTTACGCCGTGGCCGCGGTGATCGTCTGCATAAACCCCGAAGCCAGCCTTGTTTAGAGCCTCGGCTACGTGGTCGTAGCGACGAGCGTGCTCGCCCAATCCGTGTGCAATCTGAACGATGGCCTTCGGGTTGGCCACAGGCCACTCATAGAACGTGATTTCGACTCCGTGGGAATCGGTGAGGGTGCGAACCAGTGGCAACGTTGTCATGCCTACAGGTTATCGCCCGACGAGCGGGGCGGCGCGGTTAGGCCTCTTTGGTTATCTCCACGGTCACAAAAAGTTCCGAGTCACTTGCCCCTGCATAGACGCCTCGAAGCGGCGCGACGTCTTGATAATCGCGACCACTGGCGACGACAATGTGTCGCTCACCAATTTCGATGTCGTTGGTAGGGTCATAGGCAAACCAGGCTCCGGCCCACCATTCAACCCAGGCGTGCGATTCTCCGACAACCTTTTCGCCAACCTTCGGCGCGACGTGCGGGTGCAGATAACCAGAGACATAGCGGGCAGGGATACCTACGGCGCGCAAAGCACCGAGCGTGATGTGCGCATAGTCCTGACAGACACCGATCTTGGCTGACCAGGCTTCGGTTGCCACCGAGTGCACTCCGGTCACACCGTGTTTATAGGTCATCGCGCCATAAACCTTGGCGCAAATCTCGAGCGCGGTTTGGTGAGGACCGTGCTTCTCGGCGGTCTTCTTGGCGAACTTCGAAAGCTCGGCCGGCGGATGGGTGCGACGGGTCTGGCCGATGGCGTCGGTCAGCTCGAGACTGCCACCAATTTCAGGGGCGAGATCATCCCAGTTCAAGCCCGGAACCGCGCGAATCGAGTCACGGATTTCGACCAGCGAGATGGCCCTAATCGTGAGCTCACCGTGCGGCTCGAGAATCTCGAACTGCACGGCACGCGCCTTGAAGTAGTCAAAGTATTCGTGCGATGAGCTCTGCGGCTCGATCTCAAGCTTGCTCGAAATGACGAACTGACGGTCATCCCTGGCCGGCAAAAGACGAGCTTCGTTATAGCTCGCCGAGACCTCACGGCTGTATTTAAAACCGGTGGTGTGTGCGACGCGATAGCGACTCATGAGATCTCACCAACCCAGGTTGGCATGACGTTCGCCGGGAAGTATCGGTTGCCGATTGCCTCCGAGATTTCACTCACCGCGTTTTGCAGGCTGACCATTTCTTGCGTCAGATTAGCCAGGATGTCTGGTGCCGATCTGAACTCGAGATTGGTTCGAACCTGCGCGGCCAAGCGCGATGCAGCATCGCTGGTGCCTACTCGATCTGAGCTCGGGGCGAGATCGTTTAGGCAGCGCTCGGCGCGTGACAGCGCGAAGGTCACCGAGCGAGGGAAAATGCGGTCGAGCAACAAGAACTCTGCTGCGTTGGTCGCCGATGGCACTCCGCGATAAGTGCGCAGGTATGCCTCATAGGCTCCACAGCTGCGCAAAATCGTGGTCCAGGATGGGCCGCTGGCTTCGGTTAGTTCCGAGGTTGCTAGCAATCGGGCGGTCATGTCAACGCGCTCGAGTGATCGACCAAGGGTGAAGAAAGTCCAGGCTTCATCGCGCGAGGTAGAACTCTCGACGATTCCGACAGCGAGGGCGGTGCGCTCACGAACCCAACCGAAGAAGTCGTGGGCTCGATCGATCGAAACCTTGCGTGGCATTCGCGAACGAGTTGTGTTCAGGCACTCCCACAGTTCGGTCGAAACGATCTCGCGAACGCGTCTGGCGTTCTCGCGTGCCGAGGTTAGCGAAGAGGCAATGGAAGCCTGCTCGCTGCGATCTACCGACAAAATGTTGAGCAAGTCGTGACGGGTTAGGTCGTGTGGGAAGACCGAGTCTGAACCAATGACCGAGAGCAGCGAGCGGCAAGCTGTGTCTTCATCGACCCAAGGGTCTTCGAGCAAGAGCTGAAGATGAACGTCTAGCAGACGGGCGGTGCCATCGGCGCGCTCAACATAGCGGCCGATCCAAAACAGTGATTCTGCGATGCGACTAAGCATTAGTTAGAGCCTCCCTGTGCGAGTGGCGGCAAGGCTGCGCCGGCCGTTTGTTGCTGTTGCTGTTGCTGAATCTTGAAACCGGCACCCGAGTTGTCGTGCTGCTGCGAACCGAAACCCGAGTCGGCCGCAGTTTGCCCGGCGACGATCGAGGAGACGGTCGAGTTGGTTGGCATGAACTGGCGCACGGTCGAGCGTTCACTGCCGACAATCCAGGTGTCTTTCGAGCCGCCACCCTGGGATGAATTCACAACGAGCTCGCCCTCTGGCAAAGCCACGCGGGTCAAGCCACCAGGCAGAACCCAGATGTCGTTTCCGCTGTTGACCGCGAATGGGCGAAGGTCGGCGTGACGTGGTCGAAGTCCACCCTCAACCAAAGTTGGGATGGTCGAGAACTGAACCACCGGCTGGGCAATCCAACCGCGAGGGTCTTTTATTAGGCGCTTGCGAAGGTCTTCGAGTTCTTTCTTCGAAGCGGCCGGGCCGACCACGAGACCCTTGCCACCCGAGCCATCAACTGGTTTCACGACGAGCTCATCCAAGCGGTCTAGAACTTCTTCGAGGCTACCCTCTTCTTCGAGACGCCAGGTGCGCACGTTCTCGATGATTGGGTCTTCGCCAAGGTAATAGCGAGTGAGGTCTGGCATGTATGTGTAGACCAACTTGTCGTCGGCAACGCCGTTTCCGACCGCGTTGGCCAGCGTCACATTACCCTGACGGGCAGCGTTCAATAGCCCCGGAGGGCCCAAAACTGAATCGGCACGGAAGGCTAGCGGGTCGAGGAACTCGTCATCCACGCGGCGGTAAATCACGTCGACTCGACGAGCTCCGGCGGTGGTGCGCATGTAGACCTTGCCGTTGGAGCAGAACAGGTCGCGACCCTCAACGAGCTCGATACCCATCAATCGTGCGAGCAGAGTGTGCTCGAAGTAAGCACTGTTGTAAACACCAGGGGTGAGCACGACAACGGTCGGGTCCTCAACGCCACCGGGCGCAGCAGCGCGAAGGGCAGCGAGCAATTTGTTCGGGTATTCGCCGACAGGCTGAATGCGCATCTGCTGGAAAAGCTCGGGCAGCGTCTGGGCCATAACTCGACGGTTCGAGATTACATAGCTAACGCCCGAAGGCACGCGAACGTTGTCTTCGAGAACGCGCCAGGTGCCGACCTCATCGCGAATTAGGTCGATGCCGCTTACCTGAATTCGAACACCGTTGGCCGGGTCGATGCCGTGAGCGGCACGGTGAAAATGCTCGGATGTTGCAACCAGCGCGGCTGGAATCACACCATCACGGATGGCGTTCTGCGGGCCATAGACGTCGGCAAGAAAAGCTTCGAGGACCTTGACTCGCTGCTTCACACCGGCATCCAGAACGTTCCATTCGCCGCGTTCGATCACGCGCGGAACGGCATCCAGCGGGAAAGGTCGTTCTTCGCCAGCAAAGTCGAAGGTCACACCCTGGGCCAGGTATGAACTTGCCAGAGCCTCTGTTCGACCAATCAGTTCGCTCTGCGTCATCGCTGCCAGTGCTTCGTGAATCTTCACATAGCTCGGCCGCACCTTGCCTGGCGCAGCAAACATTTCATCGAAGGCTGCCTTTTTGTCCCCAAGCTTGGGTTTGGCAGCGATCGGATATTGATCGAATAATTCACCCATAACTAGACGTTAGTCCCGAGTTGTTGCGCCTGTGTTTCAAGGTTGGGTCAGGGAAGGAACTTAATTTGCCGCCTAATTCGACTTGGCAAACAGACTAACGAAGCCATTAGTCGCGGCCAACTGGCAGTCCTCGTAAACAAAAAGCGCCTCGATGTCATCGATGCGGTTGAGGTGCTCGATAGCGCGCTCACCCTCGGCAAACGCTGCTGTTGCCCAAACATCTGCCGTGACCAAGTCGCGTGCCACCACACTCACCTGGATGAAATCTCCGGCGGGTTGGCGGCCTCCGGCCTTGGGGTTCCAGATGTGCGAGCCGCGTTCGGCAGAGCCGCTGGTGGCCATCGCTCTGAACTGGGTTCGGTGCAGATCGACCACGGTCAGAACGCCAGCGCCATCGGCCGCAATTGAAACCGGTTTGCTGATTCCCATGCGCCAATCAATGGCTTCGGTAACCCCGTCTGCGATCAACACGTCACCGCCGGCGTTGAGGGTGAAGTCAGAGATGCCCTGCTTGAGCACATACTCGACTGCGCGATTTGCCGCCCAGGTTTTCACCAGCCCGGATGGGTCAAAGGTGTGATCTGGGGTGAAGGCGCTGAACCAACCATCCGTGGTTTTTTCCCAGGCTTCGCAGGCATCCCAGATTTCGGAAACCACCGGCGGGCACTCGGCAACCGAGGTTTCACCGCGAGCCAAACGCGATAGCGGAGACTCGGGCTTATAGAGGCTGAAGATGCGGTCGGCTTCGTGCAAAATGGCGCAAGCCTGGTTCAAGATGATCGAGGTATCGCTATCGCTCAGTGAGCTGCGACCGTGAAAACTGAACCCCGTGCCCATCGCGAGTTCGATGTGCTCGAAGGTTTTTGGGCTGTGAACGGCCGAGGTCATTAGCCCAGCTTAGAGATGGCGTTGTCGAGGGCCTTCTTGAAGGCATCGGTTGTGTAGGTGGCTCCACCTAGATTGCCGAATGAGCTTCCTTGGGCCTTGATGGCTTCGTCGACAAGAATCGGATACGCCTGCTCACGGCCATCGGTTGCCGTCGAACCACCGACGTTTATGGCCGACAACTTTCCGGCACTCTTGGTTACGGTCAGTTCGACGAATCCGTATTCGTAAGGAATCTGATCGCTGGTTA
>JBEDKF010000062.1:0-16143 GCA_041172305.1 Actinomycetota bacterium
TTGAGGTTCGTTCGGCAGGCAGCGCCCCGAAGAACGAGGTAAACCCATCGGCCGTGGCCGCGATGCTCGAAGAGGGCATCGACATCAGCGCAAACACCCCAAAGATCTTGACCGATGCGGCGGTAGAGGCATCTGATTACGTAATCACCATGGGTTGTGGCGACGTCTGCCCATTCTTCCCTGGCAAGGCATACCTGGATTGGGTCTTGGATGACCCTGCCGGTCAGGGTGTAGAGGCGGTTCGCCCGATTCGCGACAAGATTCGCCAACACATCGAAGCGCTGATCGCAGAGATCGACGCTAAGTTCTAGAACTACTTCCCGGCGGCTAGTTCCCGCGCACGCGCTAGAGCAGCATCGGTGGCTTCAACAAACATCGTTTCGAGGTCAGTTTCACCCATTCTTGCAATAGCTCGCTCGGTGGTTCCGTTCGGGCTGGTGACCTGCTTGCGCAAAGCCGCTGGCTCTTTTCCAGATGCCACCAACAACTCGGCAGCTCCCAAGAAAGTTTCGTTCACGAGAAGCGCAGCATCTTGGTCATTGAAACCGTGGTGCTTGGCTGCCTTGGTGAGTTGCTCGATTAGATAAAAAACGTATGCCGGGCCCGAACCCGAAATGGTGCTGAGAGCATCAATTTGTGATTCGTCGAGAACCACGGTCTTACCGACAGTCTCGAAGAGCTGAACGGTAGTTTCGATTGCCCAATCGGTTGCGCGCTCACCCGCGGAGATTCCAGTTACGGCGCGGCCGACAATCGCTGGGGTGTTTGGCATGGCGCGAACTACCCCGACATCCTCGGGCAGAACAGCTTCCATAGCGGCGGTGGTCACGCCGGCAGCAACGCTGATGACCAGCGCGTTGTCATTAATGGCCTCGGCGATCTCTGCCAAAACTTCGGAGACATAGGCGGGCTTCACTCCGACGAGTACGACGTCAGCGCCGGCAACGGCCATCGCGTTCGCATCCGGGCCATTTTCGAGCGCGAAGGCGTGCACGCCGAGCTCATCGATGTGCTTTTCGGCACTGGCGGCGGTCTTGGTGCTGACCGAGATGTGCTCAGCGTCAAACCCAGATTTGAGCAGACCGGCAAGGATGGCGCCGCCCATTGAACCTGAGCCGAGGATTGCGATGCGATTGATATTCACCTAATCAGTTTAGGCGAGCCGATTTGTCAGTGGCGGTTGATAGTTTTGAGACATGGCTAACCCGAAATCGACCTTTGTCTGCACCGAATGCGGCTGGACTACCCCAAAGTGGGTCGGCCGCTGCGGTGAGTGCCAGGCCTGGGATTCAATGCAGGAGGGCGCTGTCGGTGGCGGTCGCGGTCTCGGCGTTGCCAAGCAAGTTCGCGCATTGAAGCTGGTTGAGTCTTCCGCCGCGAAACCAATCACAGACGTTTCTACCGAGCGCGTTGCCGCATGGTCAACTCAGGTCGGCGAATTTGACCGAGTTCTCGGTGGTGGATTGGTTCCCGGCGCCGTGGTTCTTCTTTCTGGCGAACCGGGCGTGGGCAAGTCGACTCTCTTGCTTGAGGTTGCCGCCAACACAGCTAAATCTGGCAAACGAGTGCTCTATGTCACCGGCGAGGAGTCGGTAGGTCAGGTGCGCCTGCGCGCCGAGCGCACCGGAGCCTTGACCGACAATCTCTACCTCGCCGCCGAAACCGACTTATCGACCGTCTTGGGTCAGATTGACGCGGTTAGCCCTGAGTTGCTGGTTGTCGACTCGGTACAGACCATCGCGGCAAGTGAAATCGATGGAGCCGCCGGAATGCCATCCCAGATTCGCGAAGTTGCCGCCAATTTAATCCGTGTAGCCAAAGAGCGCTCATTGCCGGTGATTCTTGTCGGTCACGTCACCAAGGATGGCTCGATTGCCGGGCCACGCGCCTTGGAGCACCTGGTCGATGTGGTCTGCCACTTCGAGGGTGACCGTCAAACCTCACTTCGCTTTGTGCGATCACTCAAGAACCGCTTTGGGCCAACCGATGAAGTCGGCTGTTTCGAGATGACCGGCGAAGGAATCAACCAAGTCAGCGACCCGAGCGGCATGTTCCTCTCCAGGGGCGATGCGCCGGTGTCGGGCACTTGTGTGACCGTCACCGTCGAAGGTAAACGCCCGCTGATTGCCGAGGTTCAGGCTTTGGTAGTGAAGTCTTCAACACCTCAACCTCGTCGCGTCACCAACGGGGTTGACTCTGCTCGCGTGGCCATGTTGCTAGCTGTTCTCGAACGTCGCGCTGGTCTTCGCCTGGGTGATTCAGACGTCTATGTTTCAACTGTGGGCGGGGTTCGGTTGACTGAACCAGCTGCCGACCTGGCGATCGCGTTGGCAATCGCCTCTGCCGTTCAAGACAAGCCCATCGCACACAACCTGGTTGCTTTTGGTGAGATCAGCTTGGCCGGCGAGATCCGAAAGGTTTCAAATGGCAAGATTCGAGCGAATGAGGCAACGCGACTCGGTTTCATTCGCTCCGTTGACTCGGAAGTTGGCGATCTTCGCGCTGCGCTAACCCTCGGCCTTAACTGGTAAACGGTGGCCGACTAGGTCGGCCACCGCACCTATCCGGGGGCAGATAGGTTTGCATAACACCGCCAGATTACGCTCAACTCCGCGCGGAAAATAGGCCAGCTGCCGGTCAAAAAGGACAATTTCGGGCAGACTTTGGACAATTTCGGACAATTACGCGACTAAATCAATGTCTGGGGTTACCCATAGGTTTTGTATAGAAGAGGTCTCACTGGGAGATCGAAAGACTAGGGGGCCAGAAACCGGGGTTGGCATGCCAAACGATAGAGCACTTCTCACCGACAGGGCGCGAGCCCTCTTGCTATCTTTCTCAATCAGCCACAATGCCAGCGACTATTGCCGGTTCCTCACGGTTGTGGCATTTCGAGACCTGGGTGCAATCTCCGCAATAATCACTCGGGTTGAATCCGATGGAAAACTGCACGCCACCGGCCAATATGGGCAGCCGCGGCCTGACTTCAACGGAGAATTCGGCAGCTCCCAGCAATTCAAACTTCTGAAGCAAGCGATAACCCTGAGCAGCCCGCAGCAAGAGACATTGGTTGCGTCTCCGGCGCAAGGCGTGGCCAGAGAAGCCCCTGTCGAATTCCTAGCCTTGCCCTTTGCCTCGAGCTCTGAAGTTCAAGGAGCACTGGGGGTGACGTTTCGATTCAAAGCAAAGGCACTCGAGATATCGACGACAGACGTCGAATTGCTCGGGTTGCTTTCGGAGCTGATTGCGATCAACACGCTCCCCCGAATCCGCACTAGCGGTGCGCTTTCAAAGCTCTACTTCGATGAAGACAACCTAGAAGAAATCTCAGCGATCACACACAGGCAACTGCGAGTGCTTGACGAGATGGCAATCGGGAAAACAAACAGTCAAATAGCCCGGTCACTAAACCTCAGCGAATCAACGATCAAGCAAGAATCCGGTCGCATATTCAAAATCCTTGGGGTGAACTCACGGCAACGTGCTGTGTCGCTCGCCAAAGAAATGGGTCTGATCTAGTTCAAAATACAAACCCACTGTTCATTTTGAAACTAGTTCAAAATGAACTGAACACTCTCCGACTTGACGCCGTTTACGGTGGCGACCAGGTGGTACGAAGCGCCAGCGCCGGTGACAGCCTTTTCGGTGGTGGCGTCACAGCCGGTTGAGCTCGAACGGACTCGCTCCCAGGTCGATGGGTTGGCGGCCATCGGCGCACCTGGCTGCAGCGCTAGGACGTAGTCGGTGTCGCTGGTCGCGCGGGTCTTGCAATCCTTGTTGTCCCAGATGACCTCTTCGCCACTGGTGACCGTGAAGAAAGAAACTTTGCTGCCGGCGTTGAAGTTGCAGGTCTCGGTGCCGGTGTTGGTAACGGTGAACCAGAATGACGGCTTCACATTGGCCGCAAATACGCCCTGAGGCGTGCTGTCAACACCCACGTTGGCCTGGACCACCACCGTGCCGGGAGCGCAATCGCCCATGGCTCGAGGTGTCGCTGGTGCCGACGCCGTTGCGCCCGGCTTAGCCGCGCCACCGTTGAAGATGCCCGAGAAGAAGCCAACGATTCCAGCGACAACGTTCCAGACAATCGTGACGATAACCACCAAAACCACAAGAGCAATAATGCGTCGGTTGCGGTAGGTGGTTGATGAAGGTCGGTTTCGTTGAGCGCTCATAAACCTAGGTTAACTAGCCGAAGCCCTAGAGAGTGCGAAGCATCCTCGTGTTGCCCAAAGTGTTCTGCTTAACGCGTGCGAGGTCGAGGAATTCGGCAACACCATCGTCGTTGGAGCGAACCATCTCGGCATAGGTTTCCGAATCGACTGGAACATCAGAGATCTCTTGGAATCCGAATTTGCCAAAGAAATCCACCTCGAAGGTCAGGCAGAAGACGCGCTTGATGCCTAGGTCAACTGCCTTTGCGAGCAACGCCTTAACGATTGCCTTACCCACGCCGTGACCACGCATGTGGTCAGCGACTACGATGGAACGGACTTCGGCGAGGTCTTCCCACATCACGTGAAGCGCACCGGCACCGACTACGAAGTCATTTTCGTCAACGGCGACAAGAAACTCAGGCACATGTTCATACAGGTCAACAAGTTCGCGGCCAAGCAAAACTCGGGCACCTTCGATTGACTGTCGAATTGCCTGGATCTGCTTAACGTCACCGGTGGTTGCCGGACGGACGCGAATTGAGCTGTGAGTCATGCTTCAAGGATAGTTCAGAGGCGACCCCCTGGCTTGGGCAAGAAAAAACCCCGACCAACTTGGTCGGGGTTTTTCTGATGTTTAATATGCGCTAGGTTCTTCAGGCGCCGCGGCTTCGATGGCCGGGGTTGGCGGCACCGTAACCTGCGCACCTGAGTGTGAAGCGTTCTCGAAGACGAACTCACCGTTGACGAAGTCCACCTTGATGTGGTGGGCGTTCAACAGCTGGCCGTGCAGAATCTGCTCGCTGAGCTTGTCTTCAACTTCACGCTGAACTGCACGACGCAGTGGTCGGGCACCTAGGGTTGGGTCGAAGCCAATCTCGATCAGACGATCCTTGGCAGCCTGAGCAACCTCGATGGTCATGTCGCGGTCTTCAAGGCGAACGGCAAGGCGCTTAATGAACAGGTCAACGATCTGAACCAGTTCGGCCTTGGTTAGCTGAGGGAACACGATGGTCTCATCGACGCGGTTCAGGAACTCAGGTCGGAAGCTCTTCTTCAGCTCTTCGTTGACCTTGCCCTTCATGCGCTCGTACTCGTTGGCGGTGTCGCCCTCGAGAGCAAAGCCCATGGTGCCGCGTGAGATGTCACGGGTTCCGAGGTTGGTGGTCATGATGATGATCGTGTTCTTGAAGTCAACAACTCGGCCCTGGCCATCGGTCAATCGGCCTTCTTCAAGGATCTGAAGTAGCGAGTTGAAGATGTCTGGGTGAGCCTTCTCGATCTCATCGAACAAGACAACACTGAATGGCTTGCGGCGAACCTTTTCGGTTAGCTGGCCACCTTCTTCGAAGCCTACGAAGCCCGGAGGCGCACCGAATAGGCGGCTTACGGTGTGCTTCTCGCCGTATTCAGACATGTCGAGTGAAATCAACGCGCCCTCGTCATCGAATAGGAACTCGGCTAGCGCCTTGGCCAACTCGGTCTTTCCGACACCGGTAGGGCCGGCGAAGATGAATGAACCAGATGGACGGTTTGGGTCCTTTAGGCCGGCGCGCTGGCGACGGATCGACTTCGAGATCGCCGCGATGGCGTCTTCCTGGCCGATAACGCGCTTGTGCAGTTCGTCTTCCATGAAGATGAGCTTTGCGCTCTCCTCCTCGGTCAGCTTGAACACTGGGATGCCGGTTGCCTGCGCTAGAACTTCAGCGATTAGGCCCTCATCCACGATGCCCTGTGCGGCAACGTTGCCCTGGCGGAACTGCTTCTCACGCTTGACGCGCTCGATGTTCAGCTTCTTCTCTTCGTCACGCTTTGAAGCTGCGAGCTCGAAGTCCTGGTCTTCAATGGCCTTCTCCTTGGCAACCTTGATTGCCACGATCTGCTCTTCAATCTCGCGAAGCTCAGGTGGTGAAGAAAGGATCGATAGACGCAAACGAGCACCGGCCT
Source organism: Actinomycetota bacterium (assembly GCA_041172305.1). Lineage (GTDB taxonomy): Bacteria > Actinomycetota > Actinomycetes > Actinomycetales > Microbacteriaceae > Rhodoluna. The sequence goes on from JBEDKF010000062.1 coordinate 6,102, forward strand.
CATCGATTAGGTCGATGGCCTTGTCTGGCAAGAAGCGGTCGGTGATGTAGCGGTCTGAAAGCTGAGCCGCTGCAACGATTGCACCATCCGTGATCGAGACCTTGTGGTGAACCTCGTAGCGGTCGCGAAGGCCCTTGAGGATGTTGATTGCCATCGGCAGGGTTGGCTCGTTGACCAAAACCTGCTGGAAGCGGCGGGTGAGCGCGGCATCCTTCTCGAAGTGCTTGCGGTATTCATCAAGAGTGGTTGCACCGATGGTCTGAAGTTCACCGCGAGCAAGAAGCGGCTTCAAAATCGATGCTGCGTCAATTGCACCCTCGGCAGCGCCAGCGCCAACCAGAGTGTGGATTTCATCGATGAATGTGATGATGTCGCCGCGGGTGCGGATCTCCTTGGTGACCTTCTTGAGGCGCTCTTCGAAGTCACCGCGGTAACGTGAGCCGGCGATTAGGGAACCCATGTCGAGGGTGTAAACCTGCTTGCCCTTTAGGGTCTCTGGCACGTTTCCGTTCACGATTGCCTGGGCTAGGCCCTCGACAACCGCGGTCTTACCAACGCCTGGCTCACCGATCAGAATCGGGTTGTTCTTGCCGCGGCGAGAAAGAATCTGCATGACGCGCTCGATCTCACGCTCGCGGCCAATAACTGGGTCGAGCTTGCCATCGGCAGCGGCCTGGGTGAGGTTGCGACCGAACTGGTCGAGAATCTGTGAACCCTTTTGCTTCTCGGTGTTTTCGCCACCGACGGCAACGGTTTCTTTGCCCTGGAAACCAGATAGCAACTGGATGACCTGCTGGCGAACGCGGTTGGTGTCTGCGCCGAGCTTGGTTAGGACCTGGGCGGCAACGCCTTCGCCCTCACGGATGAGGCCAAGCAACAAGTGCTCGGTGCCGATGTATGAGTGACCAAGCTGAAGAGCCTCGCGAAGTGAAAGCTCGAGAACCTTCTTGGCGCGTGGGGTGAATGGGATGTGTCCGGCAGGAGCCTGCTGGCCCTGCCCGATGATCTCCTGCACCTGCTGGCGCACAGAGTCAAGGTTGATGCCGAGCGACTCTAGAGCCTTGGCTGCGACGCCTTCGCCTTCATGGATTAGACCCAGAAGGATGTGCTCGGTGCCGATGTAGTTGTGGTTTAGAAGCTTGGCTTCTTCTTGCGCAAGCACAACAACGCGACGAGCTTTGTCGGTGAATTTCTCGAACATCATGTCTCCATTCGAAACCCATGGTTTCAGGCTTCTAATGAAGATGTTAGGTCGGATTCAAGCCCGGATGTGGCTTGTTCGCCAGAGGCGAGAAAGAGTTACTTCTCTGAAGTCTTGGCTTCGGCTGCCGCGCGCATCTCGGCCTCGAGCTCCGCATAAACTTTTCGCTCGGTGCGGTCGGCGCGAAGGATGGAACGCATGATCACGTAAAACACTCCACCGACCAAAATTGGCGGAACTAGTGAGAGCAGCGCATCCCAGAGGACCTGCCAGTCCATTACTTCACCAACGGGAACATGATGGTTTCGCGAATGCCGAGGCCGGTGAGGCTCATCAGCAAGCGGTCAATGCCCATACCCATACCGCCCGAAGGTGGCATGCCGAATTCGAGAGCCTTGAGGAAGTCTTCGTCCAACTTCATTGCCTCAGGGTCACCCGATGCTGCCAGGGTTACCTGCTCGACAAAGCGTGCGCGCTGAATAACTGGGTCGACTAGCTCTGAGTAGCCGGTGGCCTGCTCGTAGCCGCGGATGTAGAGGTCCCACTTCTCAACAACGCCCGACTTTGATCGGTGGTCGCGAGTCAGCGGAGAGGTGTCGACTGGGAAGTCGATAACGAAGGTTGGGTTGACCAGATCGCCCTTTACGAAGTGCTCCCACAGCTCTTCGACATACTTGCCGGCAAGCGGGTGCTCGATTTCAATGCCAACCGATGAAGCCAGCTTCTTCAATTCGGCCATCGGGGTCTGCGGGGTGATGGTCACACCGGCCGCCTCTGAAAGCGATTCATACATCGAAATGCGCGGCCAGTTGCCGCCCAGGTCGTTGATGGTTCCATCTTCGAGAACTACCTGGTGGGTGCCGAAGACATCCATGGCCGCGTTCTGAATGAGCTTCTGGGTTAGGTCGGCGATCGAGTTGTAGTCGCCATAAGCCTGGTATGCCTCGAGCATCGCGAACTCAGGTGAGTGAGTGCGGTCGGCGCCTTCGTTGCGGAAGTTGCGGTTGATCTCGAAGACACGGTCGATGCCGCCGACAACTGCACGCTTGAGGAATAGCTCAGGCGCGATGCGCAGGAACAACTCGGTGTCGAAGGCGTTCGAGTGAGTCTTGAACGGACGAGCCGATGCGCCACCGTGGATGGTCTGAAGCATCGGGGTCTCAACCTCGAGAAATGCCTCTTCTTCGAATGTGCGACGCAGTGACTGCATCACCTTCGAGCGAATCTTGACGACCTCCCGTGCGCGGTCGCGAACGATCAGGTCGATGTAGCGGTGGCGAACGCGGAACTCCTCGCCCAAGTCGTTGTGCAAGTTTGGCAGTGGGCGGATGGTCTTTGCCGCCATCAACCATTCGTCGGCCAAAATCGAAAGCTCGCCGCGCTTTGAGGTGATTACTTCACCGGCAACGAATACGTGGTCACCTAGGTCGACTAGGTCCTTCCACTCCTGCAGACGCTCTTCGCCAACCTTGTCGAGTGACAGCATCGCCTGGATGCGCTCGCCAGAGCCGGCCTGAAGGGTTGCAAAACAGAGCTTGCCGGTGTTGCGCAGGAACACGATTCGACCGGCAATGCCGACGACTTTGCCCGTTGCGACATCGGCCTCAAGACCTGGATTCTCGGCGCGCACGGCATCGATGGTGGTGGTGACCGGAACACTGACCGGGTATGCGTCGCCGCCTTCATTTAGGCGCTCGCGCTTGGCCAAGCGAACGGCAATCTGCTCAGGCAGGTCGTCTTCGAAGGCGTCTTCGGTCTGGATTAGGTCATCGCTCATGCGGATGGCTCCTGAAAATCGATGGTGAGGTTGTCGATAAGTCTTGTGTTGCCAACCACCGCGGCGATTAGCATCAATGCCCGGCCGGCGAAACTGTCATCGATTGATTCGAAACTGCTTGGGTCAACCAGGGCTAGATAATCAAGTTTAGCCTCAGGCACGCCCTCGAGGCGGGCTCGAGCGGCATTCACCGCCAAGGATGGATTTGCCCCGATGGTTTCGGCCGCGGCCTTGCCAACTTGGAGAGCCTTGGAAAGCTGGCCGGCCACCGCAAGTGCCCCTGAGTCTAGGTAGCGATTGCGGCTCGACATGGCCAGACCGCTGGCCTCACGAACAATCGGCGCCGTGATGATGTGGAGGTCCGGGAACTCGGTTGCCGCCATGCGTTTGATCAGGAAAAGCTGCTGGGCATCCTTGGCACCAAACACCGCAAAGTCAGGTTTGACCAGCTCGAAGAGACGGGCGACCACGGCAAGCATGCCGTCGAAGTGGCCCGGTCGGGCAGCGCCCTCATAGGTCTTGCCGACGGCCCCGGATTCCAACGCTGGGCGGGTTTTGGCAGCCGCGTTGGCCGCATCAATGCCATCCGGGTAGATCACGTCAACCGTTGGAGCAAAGAGCAGGTCGGCCCCGGCGCCGGCCAATAGCGCGGCGTCAGCCTCTAGAGTGCGCGGGTATTTATCAAAGTCTTCCCCAGCACCAAACTGCAGCGGGTTCACAAAAATCGAAACAACAACCAGGTCTGCATATTCGCGGGCCTGACGCACGAGCGAAAGATGCCCTTCGTGCAGCGCTCCCATGGTTGGGACAAATGCGACTTTTAGGCCGGCGCAACCGGGTAGGTCGCGCTCCTCATCGATTGCCGCGGTTAGTTCAGCGGCGTTGACAACGGTCTGCATCAGCTGAGCAATTCATCTGGGTCTAGTGGCTGGTGGCCCTTGGCCAACGCTTGTTCGACCGCGCTGCGAATCGTCGGGGCGATTACGCCGCGGGCATCCTCGACTCCGATTTCCTCGAGCAAACCGATCGCCTGATTTACGACCATCGCCGAGAACTGGTTTGCGACCGAAACGGCTTCAAAATATTTAGCTCGGTTGTCTTCGCTGATCACAATCGGTTCGGCACCCATCTCGATAACGAGCGCCTGCACGATCGGCAGCGCCACAACGGGAGCAGCGACAGCGAAATAACTCTCGCGGATGCGAGCCAAGTCGATGCTCGTGCCAGTGAACGTCATTGCAGGGTGAATCGCGAGCGGAATGACTCCCTGCGCGGTTGCCGGGCCAAGGATGTTGTAACCAAACTCACCAGCGGTGTGGGCAACTAGCTGACCTGATCGCCACATGCTGTTCTGCGCGATGCCGTTTACGGTTGGGGCAATCTGATCTGCCGGAATAGCAAGAAGCACCAAGTCGGCTTCTTCAAGGATGGCAGGGAGGGTTTTCACAGGAACATCTGGCAACAGCGCCTCGGCGCGTTCGATGTTCTTCGAATCGGTGGTTGCTATGCCCACGATGAAATGCCCAGCCGCGGCAAGTGCCTGGCCCAAGATTGTGCCTACCGGACCTGCTCCGATGATTCCAACCGACAGTCGACCTTGCATCATGCGAGAGCCTCGCCTTTGGCTGATGTTTCGGCATCGCCAGAGTCTTCAGGAATTCGGCAAATGCGCTCTATGACTAGACCAGCAACAATCATGAAAATTGAGGTGACTAGTGCCGCCAAGTTTTGCCAGACCGAACCCGGGATGACCGGTGAAGAAATCTGAAACCAGATGACCCCAAGTTGCCAGCCAGCGAAGAGCGCCCCTGCAATGGCCGTTGCCTTAGAAAGAACTACTAGGCGAACCGCATAGAAAGGGTTGAGGCGCTTTGGCCTCGGGGCTGTAGGGCTCTTGAGCTGCTCTGCCAAAGCCTTGCGATAGCGAAACATTGGTGCCGCGAAAATCGCCAGGATCACCGAAATGGCCAAGAAAGTAAGGATGAGGTTGATCGGTGCCACCGGAACTTGGCCTCCGTTTGAAACGGTGACCTTCGAAAAGAGGTAGCCAGCCGTTGCGGAAGGAATCACCCATCCGAGCAGCGTCAAAACCTTGGTCGGCTTCACTTGACTAACCAGACCTGGTCTTTGATTGGCTCGGCTAGCTCTGCGACTTTGCCATGGCCAGGCAAAACTGCCTGTGGCTCCAACATCGACCACGGCACAAGCACGAATGCTCGCTCAAAAGCTCGTGGGTGCGGGATGGTCAGCTCTTTGGTTGCTTTTAGAACATCGCCATAGGTGATGATGTCGATGTCAAGGGTTCTGGAACCCCAACGCTCCACTCGGATTCTGCCGTGTTCGGTTTCGATGCGGCGAATCTCGGTGAGCAATTCTTTGGGCTTGAGAGTGGTCATGATTTGGACCACGCCATTCATGTAGTTCGGTTTCGACTCGTCCACACCGGCTTCGGTGACCGCCGGCGATTCTACAAGCGGAGAGCAAACTACCTTGGAAATGCCTTTGGTTGCAGCCAACGCCTTGAGGCCGGAACGAATCGTTTTACGGCGCTTTCCAAGGTTGCCGCCGATAGCGAGAACCGCGCGAACCGGTTCGCTCATGAACGCTTTGCCTTGACGGTCACAGACACGTCTTCGAATTCATAGATGATTGGTGCGTTTGGTTTGTGCACGGTGATTTCAGCCTTGATAACCGGGCCACCGGCAGGGCCGCCACCGAAGTTCATGACCATGTCGAGCAGTCGCTGCGCGAGCGTCTCAAGCAGATCAACCGGCTGGCTTTTTACGTTGTCGACAATCGCCTTGGCGAGGTCTCCGTAGTGCACGGTCTTCGATAGGTCGTCGTTGAAAGCGGCGGCGTCACCGTCAATCCAAACGGTTGCATCGATGTAGAAATCTTGACCATTCTGACGTTCGTAGTCGAAGACTCCGTGGTGTGCATAGACACGCAAACCGGTCAGTTTGATTTTGTGTCGCTGTGGCTTTTGGCGCATGTATTAACTCTGCCCTGACTTGCCATCTTCAGCAAACCGAAGGGCCTCAACGATTGAGATCGCGTCGTTGGTAGCCACTACGTTATGCACGCGAACTCCCCAAAGTTTTCTCTGAAGGAGCAGCGCAGTCAGCACAGCCGTGGCTAGGTCTCGTCGGCCATTATTGATTTGGCCCGACTCGAAGTCGGCTTCATCGAGCCCGGCATCGAGCGCGCCCGCGATGAATCGCTTTCGAGAAGCACCAACTAGGACGGGAAGGCCGAGCTTGTCGAGTTCATCGAGGCGAGCAACCAGCTCCCAGTTTTGACCCATATCTTTCGCGAAACCCAGACCCGGGTCAAGGATGATTTTGTTGCGTGAAACACCTGCGGCAACCGCGGCATCGACTCGCAACTTCAGTTCGGCGGCAACCTCGGCCGCCAGGTCTACGTAGGTGTTCAGCTGATCCATGCCATCGCTGAAACCGCGCCAGTGAGAAATCACAATTTCTGCACCTGTGGCCGCTGCCACTGAGAACATTTTCGGGTCGGCAAGGCCGCCTGATACATCGTTGATGATGTGGGCTCCGGCGGAGACGGCCGCCAACGCGGTAGTTGCGTTCATTGTGTCGACGCTGATGCGCACATCGCGACGGTTTGTCGCTGCGAGCTCAGCCACGATTGCGTCGATGACCGGAAGGACGCGAGACAGTTCAACCTCTGGGGCAACGCGAGGTGCGCCCGGGCGGGTTGACTCGCCACCGATGTCGATGACGTTTGCGCCACCGATTAGCAGGAGGCGAGCGTGATCAAGGGCCGAATCAACGGAATCGAACTTGCCACCATCGCTGAATGAGTCTGGGGTGACATTTAGAACGCCCATAACGAGCGGGCGCTGAAAGTCTGATCGCTCCGAGCCGGTGCGGCTTTCGGTCACTTTGAAATCAGCCCCATGACCTCGGCACGCGCGATTGGTTCTGAATAAACGCCACGGGCAGCCATGGTCACGGTGTTCGCCTCAGGCTGGCGTGCGCCGCGAGAGATTACGCAGTGGTGACGCGCTTCGATGACCACGACAACGCCTTGAGTGCCCAGGCCTTCTTCGAGTGCATCGGCGATTTGAGCGGTCAGGCTCTCTTGCAACTGCGGGCGTGCTCCGATGATTTCAACCAGCTTCGGCAGACGACCCAAGCCGACCACTCGGTCTGACGGAAGGTAGGCGATATGCGCCACACCAGTGAATGGAAGAAGGTGGTGCTCGCAAATCGACACAAAGTCGATGTCTTTAAGAATCACAACCTCGACATGCTCTGCTTCAAAGGTGTCGGCAATTGCTAGTTTGGCGTCTTGGCCGACGCCTTTGAAAAACTCCGCATACGCCTCGGCAACCTTGGTCGGAGTGGCCTGAAGCTCACTACGATTTGGGTCTTCGCCGATTGCCGAGATTAGCTCGACAACCGCCGCCTTGATGCGTTCGGAATCAATCACGTTTGACTAAGCCTTGTCCTTAGGAGTGCCCTTTGGTGCAGCTTTGCTTGCCGCTGGCTTGCGAGGGGCTGCTGGCTTCTTTGCCGCCACCGGCTTCGCATTCGCCACCGCGGCCTTGGTTGCAGCGGCCTTTCGAGCGGAAGCCTTGGCAGCCGAAGAGCCCTTTACTGGAATCGCAATCGGGGCGATCTTCGAAACCGGGCGTGACTTGCTCGACAACCACTGAGCGCGCTTTGGCAGCTTCTTGACTGACTTGAAGATGCGAGCGATGTCTTCTGGGTTTAGGGTTTCCTTCTCCATCAGCTCCTTCGCCATCGCATCGAGAACTGCTCGGTTCTGGTTGATTGCCTTGTAAGCCTCGTTGTGAGCACCCTCAAGGATCGCGCGAATTTCAGCATCAATCTGCTGCGCGGTTACCTCGGAATATTCGCGAGCCTGAGCCATATCGCGGCCGATGAATACCTCGCCGCCACCGCCGAAGCTAACCGCACCCAGGGTTGCGCTGAAGCCATACTGGGTGACCATCTGACGAGCGATTGAAGTTGCCTTCTCGAAGTCGTTAGAAGCGCCGGTGGTTGGGTCGTGGAAGACGATTTCTTCGGCAACACGGCCACCCATTGCGTAAGCAATCTGGTCGAGCAATTGGTTGCGTGAAACCGAGTAGCGGTCTTCTAGTGGAAGGACCATGGTGTAGCCCAGCGCGCGACCACGAGGAAGAATGGTCACCTTGGTGACCGGGTCGCTGTCGTTCATCGAAGCGGCAACTAGAGCGTGGCCAGCCTCGTGATAAGCGGTGTTTAGGCGCTCCTTGTCTTGCATGAGACGTGACTTCTTCTGTGGCCCACCGATGACACGGTCGATTGATTCGTCCATGGTTTCTGCGGTGATCTGCTTCTCGCCCTGACGAGCGGTTAGCAGTGCTGCCTCGTTCAAGACGTTGGCTAGGTCCGCACCGGTGAAGCCAGGGGTGCGACGAGCAACCAGTGCGAGGTCTACGTCATCAGCAATTGGCTTGCCCTTTGCGTGAACCCGAAGAATCTGCTCGCGGCCGATTAGGTCAGGGGCACCGACACCAATCTGGCGGTCAAAGCGACCTGGGCGAAGCAACGCAGGGTCAAGGATGTCTGGGCGGTTAGTTGCCGCAATCAGAATGATGTTGGTCTTTGAGTCGAAGCCGTCCATCTCAACCAAGAGCTGGTTTAGAGTCTGTTCGCGCTCGTCGTTGCCGCCGCCAATTCCGGCTCCACGGTGACGACCAACTGCGTCGATTTCGTCGACGAAAATGATGGCCGGAGCACTCTGCTTTGCCTGGTCGAAAAGGTCGCGGACTCGCGAAGCACCGACACCGACAAACATTTCGACGAAGTCTGAACCCGAAATAGTGAAGAACGGAACGCCGGCCTCGCCGGCAACAGCCTTGGCAACCAAGGTTTTACCGGTTCCCGGAGGGCCATAAAGCAAGACTCCGCGAGGGATCTTTGCACCGACGGCTTGGAACTTCTGAGGTGACTTTAGGAAGTCCTTGATTTCTTCGAGCTCTTCGATGGCCTCGTCAACGCCTGCGACATCAGCGAAGGTGACCTTCGGGGTGTCCTTGTTGACCAACTTGGCGCGTGACTTGCCAAAGTTCATGACCTTGCTGTTGCCGCCCTGCATGCCCGACATTAGGAACCAGAAAATGGCACCGATGATTATGAATGGGATGAGGCTGCCAAGCAGAGCTAGGTACCAAGGGGTGTTTGGAACTTCATCGTTGTAGCCATTGGCAATGCGTGCGTTGGCAACGGTCTCGACGACCTGCCCGCCACGAGCAGCGACATAGAAGAACTGAACCTTCTTGCCATACTTGGCGTCTTCGCTGATGAGGGTGATGTCAACTCGCTGATCGCCATCGAGCACCTTCACGGTGTCGGCTTTGCCATCTGCGATCATTGCGAGACCAACCTGGGTGTCGACCTGCTTGACGCCTGAGGTGTTCACCAAGGATGAGCCGATTAGCAAAACGGTAACGGCAACGAAAATCCAAACGAATGGACCACTAAGAATTTTTTTCAAGTTCACCGCTTAAGGCTATCGAATGCCTGCGACAACTAATACTGCTGTTCTCTCAAGGCGATTAGGAATTAAATCGGCCGAGCGACCAAGGAACTAGTTATAAACCTCTGGTGCAAGAACTGCGACGCCCTTTAGTGTGCGGTAGTCCTCGGCATAGTCGAGGCCATAACCAACCACGAACTCGTTAGGGATGTCGAAGCCAACCATGGCAACCTTCACGTCAACCTTGGCGGCATCTGGTTTGCGAAGGAAGGCAACGATTTCAACCGAGGCAGCACCGCGAGCTTCGAGGTTCGAGGCCAACCACGACAGGGTCAAACCCGAATCGATGATGTCTTCAACGATGATTACGTGGCGGCCGAGAACGTCGGCATCCAGGTCTTTCAAGATTCGAACCACGCCAGATGAAACGGTGCCTGAACCGTATGAAGAAACGGCCATCCAGTCCATTTGAACCGGGATCTGAATCGCGCGTGACAGGTCAGCCATGAACATGACTGCACCCTTCAGGACACCAACGAGAAGGACATCCTTGCCCGCGTATTGGCTGT
>JBEDKF010000063.1:0-4186 GCA_041172305.1 Actinomycetota bacterium
ATGCCGTGTTCGCGAGCACCTTCGATGTCGTGAATCCGGTCACCGACAAGCACCACTCGGGTTAGGTCGGCATCAAGCAGCTCGAGTTCGGCGAGCGCATAGGTGATGACGTCTGCCTTGGTGCTTCGGGTGCCATCATTGGTGGCCGTTCCCAAGACATCGAATAGACCCAAGAAGTCGAAGTGCTCTCCAACGATTTTCACGCCCGATAATCCCTTGGATGTCGCCAGCGAGTTGAACATACCAGCGGCCTTGCTCGCCTCGATTACATCCAGGATGCCATCGAAAACATCGGCCTCGAGCGCCCCGCCACCCTGCAGATAGCGCTCGCGATAAATCGCCTTGGCACGTTCGGCTTCGGAAAGGTCTCCCCCACAGAGCTGAATGAAAGAGTCGAGTAGCGGCGGGCCGATGTATTGGTTCAAATCGGCACGCTCGAGCAGCGGCAAACCCATGGCTTCGAGTGTGTGATTGAACGAGTTGAAGATGCCTGCTCGTGAGTCGATGATGGTTCCGTCGAGATCCCAGAGGACAGTCGTAAACGGCTGCGGGTTAGAGATCAACGCTTGGCCTGGAAAAACTCGCGAATCTGCGCCGCGCACTCTGCCTCGAGCACACCCGGGATGACTTCAACCGGAGCACCCAGGCGACCGTCTCGAAGCAGGTCATACAGAGAGCCCGATGCGCCTACGCGATCATCCCAGGCACCAAAGACCACACGTGGAATGCGAGCGGCAACGATTGCACCGGCACACATCACGCAAGGTTCGAGAGTCACGACAAGCGTGCACTTCTCTAGACGCCAATCTTCGAGCTTCGCGGTGGCCTCGCGAATCGCGACGATCTCGGCATGACCGGTCGGGTCGTGGGTGACCTCGCGGTTGTTGTGAGCCATGGCGATAATCTCGTGCTGCTCATCCAGGATGATCGCGCCGACGGGAACATCCGTGCCCGATTTTGCGGCTTCGGCTAGAGCTATCTGCATTAGCGATTCGTAATTCATGGGCACCTCCCGCGGGGCTGTCGATTGAGTTAGATTTAGCCTATGCGAGTTCACATTGCCGACCACCCACTGATCACCCACAAAATCACCGTTCTGCGTGACAAGAGCACCCCATCGCCGGTGTTCCGTCAGCTGGTCGAAGAGCTTGTGACCCTGCTTGCCTATGAGGCAACCCGCGATGTTCGCGTAGACAAGGTCACCGTCGAGACCCCAGTGACCACGGCTCACGGTGTGAAGTTGTCGCGCCCTCGCCCGATTGTGATTCCTGTTCTTCGCGCCGGTCTCGGCATGCTCGAGGGCATTGTCAAGTTGTTGCCGACCGCCGAAGTTGGTTTCTTGGGAATCAAGCGCGACGAAGAAACTCTGCAGCCATACACGTATGCCAACCGCCTGCCAGATGACCTAACTGGTCGCCAGGTTTTCATCATCGACCCGATGCTTGCCACGGGCGGAACCTTGATCGATTCAATTGACTACGTGTTTGAGCGCGGAGCCACCGAAGTTACCTGCGTCTGCCTTCTCGGTGCACCTGAAGGCCTTGCTGCGGTCGAGGCTCACGTTGCCGGCAAGGATGTTCGGATCGTGCTCGGCGCACTCGATGAAAAGCTCAACGAGCACGGCTACATCGTGCCCGGTTTGGGTGACGCCGGCGACCGTCTATACGGCATCGCCCAGTAACACCGCTGCCCTACCCGAGCGGTAACAAAAGGTAAGAACGCCTCCGAGCCTTATGGCTAGGGGATAATTGGAGTTCTATGACTAACCAGCACCCGGAATATGACGCAGCGCTTCCCACGAGCGTGGCTCGCGGTTTCGCGCTGTATGTAGGTGTTGATGAAGAGACCGCGAAGGCAGCCGGCACAACTCTCGCCGAACTAGTCAGCGCGCTCCGTGCCAAGGTAACCGAAATGGTTCCCGCGGCCCATGATGAAACCTATGCAGCTGTGGCACTCGCCCCGAAGAACGTGGGTGGCAAGAGCGTAGACATCGTGCGCACAGCCCTGCGTGACCCTCGTGCTCTGGACAAGTTGGTCAGCAAAGTTGAAGATGATGAGGCTGCCGCCAACAAGGGCATCCTGATCGACTTCAGCCGCAAGAAGGTTTTCGCGGACGGCGAGAACGCTGAGCTGACTTATAAAGAATTCGAACTGCTGAGCTATTTGATCAATCACGAGGGTGAGACCGTCAGCCGTGAAAAGTTGATCGAGTTGGTTTGGGCTGGCGATGACGCGGGCGCACCTAGCGACCGAACCATCGATGTTCACATCCGTCGTCTTCGTTCAAAGATCGCCGGTTACGAAGACATCATTCGCACGGTTCGTGGCGGCGGTTATCGTTTCGACAAGCACCCTGACGTGCACGTCGAGGATTACTCGATCTAAATAATGTTTTCGGCCGAAGTCGAGCAACTCTGCGACCAAGTTCTTGAGCTGGTTGACGCAGGCAACCCAACGCCAATCATCCTTGTCGATGGGCGCACCGGCTCGGGCAAGACCACCTTCGCGGCTGCGTTGCAAAATCGGCTCTTCCAAAAGGGCGAATCTGCACCCCGCGTGATTCACATGGACGACCTCTATGAGGGCTGGGATGGCCTACAGGCTGGCGTCGACTATTTGATTCGCCAGATTCTGAGTCCACTCGGCCGCCGTGAAGGTGCCAGTTGGCAGGAATATGACTGGACGACCGGCGAACGCGCCGGAACCTGGAGAGAGTTTCGCGGTGGCACTCCCCTGATCATCGAGGGAGTCGGCTCGCTGAGTCGAATTGCTGCGGAGCACGCGGATGTGGCCGTTTGGCTCGAGGCAGATCAGCAAGTTAGGCAATCGAGAATCGCGCAACGCAATGCTGCAGGCGACGGAGACGGCTCGTGGTTCGCGATGTGGTCGGCTCAGGAGGCCGATTTCTACGGGCGTGAAAAGTCTAAGGAAATCGCAGATTTGGTTTTCGAGACCAAGTAGGCTCGGCCGAACTAAGCGGCTTTGCGGTTCTTTAACCAGCTGCGAACGCCGGCAACCATCGAGGCCAGAATGAAGAACGCAGCAATTCCATACGAGGCGTTTTTGACCGCTGGAATCGAAGCGGCGTAGTAGCCGGCAAGCGTCAAGCCGGTTCCCCAAGCCAAAGCGCCAACCGCATTCGCGCTGAAGAACTTGTAGTAGTTCATTCTTGAAATGCCGGCGATGGCCGGAACGAAGACTCGAGCCCAAGGCATGAAGCGTGAGATAACAACCGCCCACCATCCCCAGCGAGTGTAGAAAGTCTCAGACTTGGCGATCGCCGTGTGCAACCAAGCACCTTGGCGTTTATCCAAGTATGGGCGGCCATAGTGACGGCCGAGCGCATAGCCGACCTGGTCGCCGAGCCACGCAAAAACGCCAACGCCGGTGGCCATAACCCAAATGTTTACGTCTCCGCCGACGGCGTTTGTCCCTGCCGCTCCGGCTGCAACTAGCCCGGCGGCGAAAACCAAAGAGTCACCGGTGATGAAGGGGATGAATGCTCCGACGAAAAGACCGGTGCCCGCAAAGACCAAGCCCCAGACCACGATGTAGAACAAAATCGGGCCGGTTTGGCTATACCAACCACTGATCTGGTCAGAGATGGCGAGGTGGATGATTGGGGTCATAGGTTAAGACTAAGCCAGCCCACAGATTGTTTATTCCGTGGGCTGGCTTAGGTGAAGCGAAACTTAGGCTGGGTTGCCGTGCAGGATGATGTCGGCTAGATCGACGCGAGTGCGAGGCGCAATTTCGCGCTCGTGAAGCGGGCCCTGAAGCTTGTCTGCCGAGTCGGCCTTGCCGATAGCGATCACGGTGATGATCTCCATGTCTTCGTGCAGGTCTAGAGCTGCAGACGCTGCTGCCTTGTCGAGGCCGGCCATCTGGTGAGTTGCAAGACCAAGTGCTTCTGCCTGGATGACTAGGTTGCCGACCTGAAGGCCTGCGTCATACTGCGCGAAAACGGCAGGGCTGCCATCTGGGTTGATCTTGCTGACCGAAACCACGATTAGAGCCGAAGCGGTTGGACCCCAGGCTGCGTTCCATGAGGCAAGCGCCGGTGCCACTGCGGCGTGAAGGTCGGTGCCGCGAACTAGAACCGAGAATCGCGCAGGGGTTGAGTTGTTTGAGGTGGCTGCCCAGCGAGCGGCTTCAAGAACCGAGATGGTCTCGTCCTTGGTAAGTA
>JBEDKF010000064.1:0-52412 GCA_041172305.1 Actinomycetota bacterium
GCGATTCCGAAGTAAGACCAAACGGTTCGCACCTGTTTGCCGCCGTAGGCAAAGAATTCTGGCCAAATGAAGCTGGCTGCACCGATCACCAGAACGCCGGTCAGTTCGATGATGACGGCGACATACGCCACATTGCGCCATGCGCTGCTCGATTGAGCCAGCGCGATGGTCGCGATGATGTAAATCAGGGCAGAAGCGGCCGAAAGTGCATAAGGAAGCGGCGCCTCATCAAACTTTGCCACTAGTTCGTAGCCGGCACGGCCCGTGGCCGCCAGCGCAAGCACCGCATAAGCTGCGATCAGCAAGCGCCCGATACCGAGTGATTTTGTAGCCATTTGACTAGCCTAACCGACCCAGATTTGGTGCATTCGCGCCAACATCACCGATACGGTTAGCGCTCCCACACCGAGAACGAAGGTGGACCAGCGAGTGCGCTCGATTAGTGCCCAGAAGGCGGCGCCGAGCGGGACAATTAGTGCGACCAGCAAATATGCGAAGAATTCGACCGTATCAGTCTTGGCGCGTGCACCTCCGGCCACAACGATGATCGAGAAAATCAGTTGGACAACCAGGCCAAACTGAACAATTGCCAAGGCTCCGAGAGAAATCAGACTCGGTTTGCGCTTGGCCATACCAAAACCCAGAAGGACTAGCCCGATGAAGCAGGCTGTCCATGCTTCAATCTGGAAAAACAGGTCGTTCATTAGTCTTCTCCCCCATCGCTACCATCAGCAAAGACCACCAATGACTTTGCGGCGTTTCCAGACTTGGTGAGCATTGCGATCAGCTTGCCATTCGAGTCGATGGCTGCGATTGGTTCGACCTCGGTTTCGTCGATGACTCGCAGTCTTTTGCCGTGACGAAGGTCGATGGCATCTTGGTCGCTTAGCGCTCGAACTTTGAACTGCTGAGTGGCAGCGACCTCAATCGGCAGAACATCGAGTGATTCGGCGGTTAGCCCCTCAAGTTCTTGAGCTTGTTCGATTGCGTAACTGCCGATTTTTGTGCGGCGAAGAGCGGTTAGATGACCGCCTACCCCTAGCGCCGCTCCCAGGTCTCGGGCTAGCGCTCGAATGTAGGTTCCCGAAGAGCAATCAATAATCGCGTCGAAGTCTAAAAAGGTGTTTTCACCCTCGACCAAGAGGCGAGGCTCACCCTTGATCTCAAAACGGTGGATTGTTACCGGGCGCGCCTTTAGCTTTACCTCATCGCCCGAGCGGACCTTGGCGTATGCACGTTCGCCATCCACCTTGATTGCACTAACTGAGCTGGGCACTTGTTCGATTGGCCCGCGAAGAGTAGCCAGAACGGTTTCTATTGCTTCTAAATCAAGGTTGCGGACATCCTCGGTGTTCCCGATGGTGGTGAACTCCGACTCTTTGTCATCGGTGATAGTGGCCGCTCCGAGGCGAATGGTGGCCTCGTAGGTTTTGTTTTCGCCGACCAGAAAGGTCAGCAACTTGGTGGCAGAGTTCACGCCGATCAACAACAGCCCGGTGGCCATCGGATCTAACGTGCCCGCGTGACCAACCCGACGGGTGCCCGCCACCTTTCGAAGGCGAGCAACCACATCGTGACTGGTCCAGCCAGACGGCTTGTCGATGAGAACAAGGCCAGAAGACATTTAGTCTTCGTCCTCTTCATCCTCGATTTTGCGTGGCTCTTTATAAGGGTTTTCTTCGCCGGCCCAGTGAGCTTCGGCCGCCAACTTGGCGACCTGCTCGTCGCGAGCTCGCGCCTCAGCCAGAAGGTCATTCATGGCCGCTGCGGTCTCTGGGATTTCATCCGGGATGAATTCGATGGTCGGGGTTAGGCGAATCGAAAGGTTGTGGCCAACCTCGCGACGAACCAAACCGCGGTTCTTCTCAATGATTTCTGCGGAGCGCTTCTTCTCTGCAGGAGTGCCATACACGGTGTAGAAAATGCTGGCGTGCTGAAGGTCAGGGGTTACCTTGACCTCGGTGATGGTGACGAAACCCAAGTCTGGGTCTTTTACAGCGCGTTCAAGCGCCTCTGCCACCAACACCTTGATGCGTTCGGCGAGCTTGCGAGCTCGAGCGTGATCAACCATTACGAATCCTTAGACGCGAGGCTTTTCGCGCATCTCGAAGGTCTCGATGATGTCGTCAAGCTCTAGGTCGTTGAAGCCCTGAAGGCCGATACCACACTCGAAGTCGGTCTTGACTTCGGTGGCGTCATCCTTGAAGCGCTTTAGCGATTCGATCTTGAGGTTGTCTGCGATGACCTTGCCGGCGCGCAAGACACGAGCCAACGAGTTTCGCTTGATCGAGCCCGAGCGAACGATCGAACCAGCGATGGTTCCGACCTTCGAAGACTTGAACAGTTCGCGGACCTCTGCGGTGCCGAGCTGTGCCTCTTCGTACTCCGGCTTGAGCATGCCCTTGAGAGCCTTCTCGATGTCGTCGAGCACTGCATAGATGACCGAGTACTGACGAACGTCGACGCCCTCGCGGTCGGCACGCTCCTTGGCCTTGTTGTCTGGCTTGACGTTGAAACCGATGATGATCGCGTTGTCAACAGTTGCAAGGTTGACGTCAGATTCGGTAATCGCACCAACACCACGGTGGATGATGCGTAGCTGAACTGAATCGTCAACTTCGATCTTGAGCAATGAGTCTTCAAGAGCTTCAACAGCACCAGAAACGTCACCCTTGATGACAAGGTTGAGAGACTCAACCTTGCCGTCTTCGAGTGCCTTGGTGAAGTCTTCGAGGCTAACGCGCTTGCGAGTCTTAGCCAGAAGTGCGTTGCGGTCGGCCGCTTCGCGCTTCTCAGCGATCTGACGGGCCTGACGCTCATCGTCGGTGACCACAAAGGTGTCACCGGCGCGAGGAACTGACTGCAGACCGAGAACCTGTACCGGGCGACTTGGGAGCGCCTCAGTAACGGTTCCACCGTTCTCGTCGAACATCGCACGAACACGACCGTGAGCCGCACCAGCAACGATGGAGTCACCGACGCGCAGTGTTCCAGACTGGATAAGCACGGTGGCAACCGAACCGCGACCCTTGTCAAGGTTGGCTTCGATGGCAACACCACGAGCATCCTTGTTCGGGTTAGCACGCATGTCTAGCGCAGCGTCAGCGGTCAGCAGAACTGCATCTAGAAGGTCAGGGATACCCTTGCCGGTCAACGCCGATACGTCCACGAACATTACGTCGCCGCCGTACTCTTCAGCAACGAGGTTGAACTCGGTTAGCTGCTGGCGAATCTTTGCAGGGTTAGCGCCTTCCTTATCGGTCTTGTTAACCGCGACAACAATCGGCACACCGGCAGACTGAGCGTGGTTCAAGGCTTCAACGGTCTGAGGCATCACGCCATCATCCGCTGCAACCACAAGGATGGCAAGGTCGGTGACCTGAGCACCACGTGCACGCATGGCGGTAAACGCCTCGTGACCCGGGGTGTCAATGAAGGTGATCGCGCGGTCGATGCCGTCGTGCTCAACGTGCACCTGGTATGCACCAATGTGCTGGGTGATGCCGCCGGCTTCGCCAGCGATAACGTTCGAGTTTCGGATCGAGTCGAGCAAACGAGTCTTACCGTGGTCGACGTGACCCATAACGGTGACAACTGGTGGACGCGCGACAAGGTCGGCCTCTTCGTCGTCGTAGTCGGTGTCGATGTCTAGACCAAAGCCCTCGAATAGCTCGCGCTCTTCGTCTTCTGGAGAAACGATCTCGATCTTGTAACCGAGCTCTTCACCAAGAATCTGGAAAGTGTCTTCATCCAAAGATGCGGTGGCTGTCGCCATCTGTCCTAGGTGGAACAGAACGGTGATCAGCTGACCTGCATTGGTGTCAATCTTGTCTGCGAAGTCTTGGATCGATGAACCGCGACGCAAGCGAAGAACGGTAGAGCCGTCGCCGCGAGGTACTAGCGCGCCACCAAGTGATGGCGCATTGCTGCGCTGTTCGAACTCTTCGCGCTTTGCGCGCTTTGACTTGCGAGCCTTGCTCTGGCCGCGTGCACCGCCCTTACCGAATGCACCAGCGGTTCCACCGCCAACACCTCGGCCACGGCCAGCACCCGGGCCGCCACCCGGACGAGAGAATCCACCTGGAGCTGCACCTGGTGCACCGCCTGGAGCGCCGCCACCTGGGCGGGCGAAGCCTGCACCAGCCGGACGTGGTCCGCCTGAGAAGCCACCTGGGCGTGGAGCGCCGCCGGCACCTGGAGCGCCACCTGGGCGACCTGGGCCGCCTGGGCGACCTGCGCCACCGGCAGGACGTGGGCCGCCTGGGCGACCCATTCCTTGTGATGGTGAGAACGGGTTGTTGCCAGGGCGGCTGATTGGGCGAGGAATGCCCATGCCCTGAGCAGCAGCGAACGGGTTGTTGCCCGGACGCGGAATTCCTGGGGTTGCCGGTGCCGGTGAAGCTGGCGCTGACTTAGCAGCAGGTGCAGGTGCGCCTGGGGCCGCCGGCGCAGCAGGAGCAGCAGCCTTAGGCGCTGCCGGTGCAGCCGGAGCCGGAGCTGAAGGAGTCGAAGATCCAGGTCGCGGAGCTGCCGGAGCAGCTGGAGCAGCACTTGATGCTTCAGGCGCTGCGGGCGCCGAAGCTGCAGGTGCAGCAGGTGCGACCGGTGCAGCCTTAGGCTCTGCAACTACTGGTTTTGCATCTGGGAATGCCTCGCGCAGCTTTTTAGCTACGGGTGGAGCGATTGTTGATGAACCGCTCTTTACGAACTCGCCGAGTTCTTGAAGTTTGGCCAAAGCAACCTTGGAATCGATTCCAAGTTCTTTAGCAATGTCGTACACGCGTGGTAGCGCCACTTTTGTTTCTCCTGTCTGGGGCCTTCCCTAGACAGGGCAGGCCGTTAAAGCTGTTGGGTACTCATTTCGAGTTACTCATTTGTTTGCCAACATCGTTTCTGCCTGTTCTTTAGTGAAGTTCAATCCAGATAAATCTGGTTGACCTGAAAGTTTCAAAGCCCGGATGAATGCTCTCCGAGTGATTGCTAACTCTAAACATTCCTGTGATGGGTGGATCCATGCTCCTCGGCCAGGCAGCACCTTGAGATCATCGAAAATCAAAACATTTGATTGTTCAATAACTCGCAAGAGTTCTGCACGGCTGGATTGCTGGCGACAACCAACACAAGTACGTTCCATTCTAACCCCTAGAAATTGAAAGGGCTAGAGCCTAGTCGCCATCCAAGATGCTGTCTGGCTGAATATCAATCTTGGCTCCGGTGAGCTTTGCAGCGAGGCGAGCGTTCTGGCCTTCCTTGCCGATTGCTAGTGACAACTGAAAGTCTGGCACCAAAACACGAACCGACTTGGTCGCAGCATCAAGCATGTATGAGCTCGAAACCTTCGCCGGAGAAAGCGCCTGAGCAACGTAGGTCGGCAGGTCATCGCTGTAGTCGACGATGTCGATCTTCTCGTCGTTTAGCTCGGTCTGAACCGCACGAACGCGCTGGCCGAGCTCGCCGATGCACGAACCCTTTGCGTTTACACCGGCCTCGTGTGCACGAACGGCAATCTTTGTGCGGTGGCCAGCTTCGCGAGCGAGCGAGACGATTTCTACGACTCCGCTGGCGATTTCAGGAACCTCCATCGCAAACAACTTGCGAACCAATGAAGGGTGGGTGCGAGAAACGGTGACCTGAGGGCCCTTGGTTCCGCGGTTTACCGCGGTTACGAAGACACGGATGCGCTTGCCGTGCGAGTAGTCCTCACCCGGAACCTGCTCTTCTGGAGGCATGATTGCCTCGATAGTGCCCAGGTTTACGTAAACCATGTAAGACTTCTGGCCCTGTTGGATGGTTCCGGCGACGATGTCGCCTTCCTTGCCCGAGAATTCGCCGAAAAGGCTTTCGTCGTTGATTTCACGCAGTCGGTTGAAGATAACCTGCTTGGCTGCGGCTGCTGCAACGCGGCCAAAGTTCTCAGGGGTTACTTCGGTCTCGCCAGTTTTGACGCCCTCTTCATCCAAGACTGGGGCGAAAATGTTTACGTGACCGGTCGATTTGCTCAGCTCTGCACGAGCCGGTTCGGTGTTGCCAACATGCTTTTGGTAGGCGGCCAAGATTGCTGCCTCGATGATTGAGACAAGCTCGTTGAAAGGAATTTCTTTCTCTCGCTCGATGAACTTAAGTACGCTCAGGTCGATGTCCATGAAATGCCTCCAGGCCGCTAGTTAGTTGTCAATTTAGTGAAAAGCTTTGGAACCGTAAATGGTTTAGAGCAATTCAGCCAGTGCCGATTCTACCTTGACTGGGCGACGCTCACCAGAGCGGCGATCCCACAGGTCAACATCTCCCTGTTCAAGACCCTTACCGACGATGACAATGTTTGGCACGCCAATCAGCTCAGCATCACCGAACTTGACTCCAGGGCTGACCTTCTGGCGATCATCCAGGATGACCGTCTTGCCCTTGGCTTCTAGTTCGAGAGCCAACTTCTCGGCGGTTTCGTAGACGACCTCATCCTTGCCAGCTGCAACGATGTAGACATCGGCTGGTGAGACTGCTTCAGGCCAAATCAGACCCTTGTCGTCGTGGTTTGCCTCGGCTAGAACTGCAATCATGCGAGTGATGCCGATTCCGTAGGAGCCCATGGTCACAGTCACCAGTTTGCCGTTTTCATCGAGAACCTGGAGGCCAAGAGCCTCGGCATACTTGCGACCGAGTTGGAAGACGTGACCGATTTCGATGCCACGAGCCAGCTCTAGAGGGCCTGAGCCATCCGGCGCTTCGTCGCCGACGCGCACCTCGGCGATGTCGACCACACCATCCGCGGTGAAATCACGACCGGCAACGAGACCGAAAACGTGCTTCTCGGATGCGTTTGCACCGGAAATCCAAGCCGAACCCTCGACCACGCGTGGGTCAAGCAGGTAACGAATCTTGCTGACACTCTGAGAGCCAAGGATCGCCTGGCCGTCTTTGACTGGGCCAATGTAACCCTTGATTAGTTCTGGGTGCTTCGCGAAATCTTCGTCGTTGGCCTGCTCGATCTCGTTTGGTGAGAAAGCTGCCTCGGCGCGCTTGACATCGACCTCGCGGTCACCCGGAAGACCTACAACGACTAGCTCGCGCTTGCCCTCAGGAGAAACCAAAGCCATCACGTTGTTCTTGAGTGTGTGGGCGGCGGTCCATTCCGAACCGTCCGCACGCTTGTTGTTCTCGTTAGACCAAGCAACGATGCGCTTGATGTTTGAGCACTGCGGAGTGGTTAGAACCTCGGCTGCCGGCTGCCCCTCAATTGAAATCTTTGGAGGAGCAACGGTGGCAACTGCCTCAACGTTGGCCGCATAACCACCCGGCGAGCGCACGAATGTGTCTTCACCAATTGGGCTTGGTGATAGGAATTCCTCGGATGCCGAACCGCCCATTGCGCCCGCGTCGGCCTTGACGATTACGTAGTCAACCCCCAAGCGGGTGAAGATGCGTTCGTATGCGTCGCGCTGAGCCTGGTATGCCTTGGCGAGACCTTCATCCGTGACATCGAAGCTGTAGGCGTCCTTCATCACAAACTCGCGACCGCGAAGGAGACCGGCGCGAGGGCGGGCCTCGTCGCGGTATTTGTTCTGGATTTGGTAAAGGCAAACCGGCAGGTCTTTGTATGACGAGTAAAGGTCCTTCACCAAGAGGGTGAACATCTCTTCGTGAGTTGGCGCTAGAAGGTAATCGGTTTTTTTGCGGTCCTGAAGGCGAAATAGGTTGTCGCCATACTCGGTCCAGCGACCGGTTGCCTCGAATGGTTCGCGTGGCAACAAAGCCGGGAAGAATACTTCCTGGGCTCCTGCATTCGCCATCTCTTCGCGAACGACCTGTTCGATCTTGGCCTTGACGGCAAGACCCAGCGGAAGCCAGGTGTAGAGGCCCGCACCGGCGCGACGGATGTAACCAGCACGAAGCAAGAGCTTGTGGCTGTTTACCTCGGCCTCGTTTGGATCTTCACGGAGCGTGCGTAGGAACAGGTTTGATAAGCGGATTGGCATGCTGCCATTCTACTTCTGAGCGACGACCACCTGTGGGCTGCCAACCAGAGTTGGGTCCATCTCGGCGGCCAAACGGTTAGCCTCTTCGATTAGCGTGGCGACGATTTCGCTTTCAGGAACGGTCTTGATGACCTCACCCTTAACGAAAATCTGCCCCTTGCCGTTACCTGAAGCAACACCCAGGTCCGCCTCACGAGCCTCGCCAGGTCCGTTCACAACACAGCCCATAACGGCAACACGAAGTGGAACGGTCATCTTTTCAAGACCAGCGGTCACGTCGTTAGCCAACTGATAAACATCTACCTGCGCGCGACCACAGCTTGGGCAGCTGACGATCTCGAGCTTGCGTGGGCGCAGGTTCAATGATTCAAGAATCTGTGAGCCAACCTTGATTTCTTCAACCGGTGGTGCCGACAACGAAACACGGATGGTGTCGCCGATGCCCTTCGATAGCAGTGCTCCGAACGCTACAGAAGACTTAATTGTTCCTTGGAAGGCCGGGCCTGCCTCGGTTACACCCAGGTGAAGTGGCCAGTCACCGCGCTCAGCTAGCATCTCGTAAGCCTTGACCATCACAACCGGGTCGTTGTGCTTGACCGAAATCTTGAAGTCGTGAAAGTCGTGCTCTTCGAAAAGCGACGCTTCCCAAACCGCTGATTCCACTAGAGCCTCAGCGGTCGCCTTGCCATACTTCTGAAGCAGGCGCGGGTCGAGCGAGCCGGCGTTGACACCGATGCGGATTGACACACCAGCATCCTTGGCAGCCTTGGCAATCTCGCCAACCTTGTCGTCAAACTGGCGGATGTTGCCAGGGTTTACTCGCACAGCACCGCAACCGGCATCGATGGCGGCGAATACATACTTTGGCTGGAAGTGGATGTCGGCAATCACCGGAATCTGCGACTTGCGGGCAATCAAAGGTAGACGGTCTGCGTCTTCTTCGGTAGGCACAGCGACTCGCACGATGTCACAGCCCGAGGCAGTCAACTCGGCGATTTGCTGAAGCGTTGCGTTCACATCCGTGGTCTTGGTGGTGCACATCGACTGCACCGAGATAGGTGCGTCGCCACCGACGGCGACCTTGCCAACCATGATCTGACGGGTCTTGCGACGAGGCGCGAGAGTTGGAGGCGGAGTCTTAGGTAGACCTAGGTTCACTGCAGCCACTGGAGTTGCCCTCTTTCGATTTGCTGTTCAACAATCCTAAAGCGATTGTTTGCCGTCGACATTCCTATTAGAACGAGATTGGGTTGACTAGGTCCGCGATGATAATCAGTGCGCTCATGGCCATAAGGGCAATAAAGACCACCCAGGTCAGAGGCATCAATAGCGCGGTGTCGGCCGGGCCTGGGTTTGGTCTGCGCAGAACGCGGAATATACCCTTCTTGATTGCCTCGTAAACGCCACCGGCCACGTGACCACCGTCGAGTGGCAACAGTGGAAGCAGGTTGAAGGCAAACAACGCGAAGTTGAGCGAGGCAAGGATGCCGAGCTGGCTCTGCAGTTTTTGCTCGAAGCTGGTCGAACTGCTGCTTGCCACTTCTCCGGCGATTTGGCCGATGCCAATGATCGAAACCGGGCCATCAGCGCGCCGGTCTCCCCCACCGAAGGTTGACTGGCCGACCGAGGCCACTTGTTCCGGGAGATTCAAAATCATTTGCCCAACCTGAACTACCGATTTAACCGATGCGCCGAGTGACTCACCCAAGGAAAGCGGTCGAACCTCGCTGGCTAGGACAATGCCGAACACAGGCTTAGGAACCAAAACAGCGTTTCCAGAACTGTCGACTTTCACCGCACCATTCTCAATAACCTGACGGTCCACGGTGATGGGAGTGATCGCAATGCGTTCTTCGCTGCCACCCGCACGCTTAACCAGCAGATTATTGACCGAATCGGCCTTAATGAGCGTGCCAGATTCGCTCCAACTTGATATTGGCTTGCCATTGATTTCAAGAATCTCGTCACCAGGCTTCAGGCCCGCGGCGAGCGCCGGTGACGGTTGATCGACATCCGTGCATTGTGCCGAAGCCGTCGCAGGAACACAGTTTGCAACCTGTTCGATCTTGTTTGAAACCTGGGATACCCCGATGCCGCTGAGCGCCACAGTCAGCAAGATCACTCCGAGTATGAGGTTCATGATCGGGCCGCCGAGCATGATTACCAGCCGCTTCCAGATGGCTAGCTGGTAAAACTTTCGACTCTCATCCCCTGGGCCGACATACTCGGAATGAGCATCGCGGGCGGACGTCATCATGTCTCGGAAGAAACCTCGGCGGCTAGCCTTTTCGCCGGCCACAGCAGACTTTGCCGGCGGATACATGCCGATCATGGTGATGTAACCACCAAGCGGAATGAGTTTTAGCCCGTATTCGGTTTCGCCGATCTTCTTGGAGAACAGAGTTGGCCCGAAACCAATCATGTACTTCGGAACCTTGACCCCGAATAACTTTGCCGGGATCAAGTGCCCGAGTTCGTGCCAACCAATTGAAAAACCGATGCCGAGGGCAATGATCAAGATTCCGACGATGTAAAGCACCGAGTCGTTCACGTTAGCAAGCCTTTGCTATCTGGGCGCTGGCGCGGTCTCGTGCCCACACTTCGGCGCGCAAAACACCTTCTAGTGAGAGTTCGGATTCAGGCTCGTGGGCGTCAACCACACGCTTGACTAAATCAACAATCTGGTTGAACCCGATCCATCCGGCATGGAAAGCTTCGACAGCCTGTTCGTTAGCCGCGTTGTAAACAGCCGGATAGGTTAGACCGGCAGAACCGACCTGGCGAGCAAGTCGCACGGCACCAAACACATTCTCGTCGAGTGGCTCGAAAGTCCAGGTGGCGGCCTTGGTCCAGTCACATGCCTTGGCTACATTTGGCACTCGAGCTGGCCAGGACATTCCAAGCGCTATCGGCAAACGCATGTCTGGAGGTGAACACTGGGCCAAAACTGAACCATCCACGAATTCAACCATCGAGTGAACGATTGATTGCGGGTGAACCGTCACCTCGATGCGATCAAAAGGAATATCGAAAAGCAGGTGAGCTTCGATCAGCTCAAGCCCCTTGTTGACCATGGTTGCCGAGTTGGTCGTCACTACTTTGCCCATTACCCAAGTTGGATGCGCAAGTGCCTGCGCCGGCGTCACGTCTTGCAACTGCTCGCGAGACCAGCCTCGAAACGGGCCGCCGGATGCCGTGAGAATAAGTTTGCGAACCTCTTGTGCGGTTCCACCCAAGAGACACTGAGCCAGAGCCGAGTGCTCGCTATCTACGGGGACAATCTGCCCCGGCTGAGCAGCCTCGGTGACCAAACGGCCGCCGACAATCAGCGATTCTTTGTTGGCAAGAGCGAGCGTCTTGCCAGACTTCAAAGTGGCAAGCGTCGGAGCGAGGCCGATTGAACCGGTAATGCCGTTGATGACGACTTCTGCATCTAGGTCTTCGACCATGCGCGTAGCGGCTTCTGCGCCTTGCACGGCATCCTTGACATTGAACTTTTTCGCCTGCTCGGCAAGCAACTCGGCGTTCTGCCCGGCAGCCAGCCCAACCACCTGAAAGCGGTCCGGGTTGGCTTCGATGACCTCGAGGGCCTGGGTTCCGATCGACCCGGTTGACCCGAGAATAATGACGCGACGCATGTTTCAATCTTGCCACCCTGCGGCGAGTTTCAAGACGGATAGCCCAGACCAGTTTTAGGAGGCTTAGACTTGAAACATGAGCGAATTTAGCGTCGCGCAAGAGCGCAAAGTTATTACTTCTATCCCTGGTCCTAAGTCGCAAGCACTTCACCAGCGTCGTCTGGATGCGGTTTCGGCTGGTGCGGGTGCCGCACTACCTGTTTACATCGAAAAAGCACACGGGGCGATCATCGTCGACGCCGACGGTAACCACATGATCGACCTCGGTTCAGGTATCGGTGTAATGACAATCGGCCACACCAACGCCGGCGTCGTGAAGGCGGTTCAAGACCAGGTAGCGAAGCTCACCCACACGCTTTTCACCCTCACCCCATACGAGCAGTATGTCGAGGTTTGTGAACTTCTGAACAAGCACACCCCAGGCAACTTCAAGAAGAAGTCCGTCTTGTTTAACTCAGGTGCTGAAGCGGTTGAAAATGCCGTGAAGATCGCCCGCAAGGCAACCCGCAAGAACGGAATCGTGGTTTTTGACCACGCCTACCACGGTCGCACCAACCTGACATTCACCATGAACTTCAAGTCGGCACCCTACGGAAACGGCTTTGGCCCAACCGCGCCAAGCATTCAGCACGTGCCGATGTCTTACCCATACCGCGACCCACAAGGCATGAGCGGCGTAGAAGCCGCTCAGCGCTCGATCACCTACATCGAGAAGCGCGTTGGAGTAGAAGACTTGGCAGCGATTGTTATCGAGCCGATTCAGGGTGAGGGCGGTTTCATCGTCCCTGCCGACGGGTTCTTGAAGACCCTCAGCGACTGGGCTCACGCAAACGGTGTAATCGTCATCGCGGATGAGGTTCAGGCAGGTATCGCCCGCACCGGAAAGTGGTTCGCCAGCGAGCACTTCGATGGATGGGAGCCAGATCTATTCACCATCGCTAAGGGAATCGCCGGCGGTATGCCAATCTCGGCCGTCACCGGCCGCGCCGAAATCATGGATGCCTCACACCCTGGAGGCCTAGGTGGCACATTCGGCGGAAACCCGGTTGCCGCAGCGGCCGCCGTATCGGTCTTGAAGGAGATCGAAGCCGGTGGCGTCATCGAACGTGCTCAGGAGATCGGTCAGCTCCTTGGCGACCGCCTACGCGCGCTCAAGGCCAAGTACCCGGTGATCGGCGATGTTCGCGGCCACGGTGCCATGATGGCCCTCGAGTTCGTCGAGCCGGGCACTCTGAACCCGAACAAGGATGCAGTAGACAAGCTGGTCAAGCACTGCCACTCAAACGGTGTGCTGGTCTTGAATGCCGGAACCTACTACAACGTGATTCGTTTCTTGCCACCACTGGCTATCTCGGATGCGCTGCTGAGCGAAGCACTTGACGTGCTCGAAGCCGGTTTGGCCGCTCTGTAAGTCTTAGCAACGTTGAAAGCCCCGGCCGATTGGCCGGGGCTTTCAACAATTTATGGAGATCTACTTCTTTGCTAGGCGTCTTGCCTTCAATGAACCGCGAATTTGAACGGTAACCACGATGGCAATCGCAAACAGGAAGACAGCAGAGCCAATCACATTGGCCTCCGCCGGTATTCCGCGAGCAGCAGCTGTGTAGACATACTTCGGGAAGGTCATAGCCGGGCCTGAGTTGAAGTTCGTAATGATGAAGTCATCAAAACTCAACGCGAATGACAGAAGCGCCGCCGAAAGAATTCCAGGCATCAGCAATGGGAATGTGATCTTCCAGAAAACCTGCGATGGCGAACCATACAAGTCACGGCCAGCCTCTTCTAGGGCCGGGTCGAGCGAAGCCACACGAGCCTTCACCGTTACCACAACAAATGACATGCAGAACATTACGTGGGCGATGATGATCGTCGCGATTCCCTTGGCTGCACCGATGCTGAAGAACTGGGATGCCAGACCGGCACCTAAAACTACCTCAGGGGTTGCCATTGGCAAGAAGATCAGCAAGCTGACGAATGATCGGAACTTGAAGCGGTAGCGGACAAGCGCGATTGCAATCATGGTGCCGAGCGTGGTGGCAAGAAGGGTCGAAATCACACCGATCATTACCGAGTTGCCAAAGGCCTCACAGACGCCCTGCTGTTCACAAACGTTGATCCAGTTGTCTAGGGTAAAGCCACGCCAAATCAGGTTCGTTTTCTGCGAATCATTGAATGAGAAAACGAAGGTGTAGGCGATTGGAATCATCAGGTAGATGATTGCGATTACCGAGAAAAGCGGCAAAACATACTTGCTGAGCCTCAAATTTTTCATAGTAGGTCCGCCGTTCCGCTGCGCTTGGCATAGAAGCCGACAAGCAACAGAATCACGCCCATTAGCAGCACTGAAAGTGCCGACGCGGTCGGGTAGTCATTTAGAACCAAGAAACGGGATTCAACGACGTTACCGATCATCGCGGTCTTGGTGCCCCCGAGGAAGTCACCCGATGCGTTGACGTAGTCACCTGCGATCGGGATGAACGTCAGGAGGGTTCCAGAGATGATGCCGGGTGCCGTTAGCGGCAGAGTCACCTTGCGGAAGGTGGTTGCCGGTGTCGCATATAGGTCAGCGCCAGCTTCGAGAAGACGGATGTCGAGACGCTCGAGAATGCTGTAAAGCGGCAAGGTCATGAACGGAATGAAATTGTAGGTCAAACCAAAAATGACCATGGCAGGCGTGCCAACCAAGTAGTCATTCATGCCAAGGATGCCAATGTTCTGAAGAAAGTGAACCGCGGCCGATTCGTTCGAGAAGATTTGCTTCCAGGCAAAGGTGCGAAGCAAGAAGCTAATGAAGAATGGGGCGATTACAAGGGTCAACATAAGTCCCTGAATCAGTGGGAAGCGACGAGCCTTTACCCCGATGAAGTATGCGAGAGGGTAGCTGATCAGCAACGCCAGGAGCGTAGCGATGAAGGCGTATACGAATGAGTGCGAAATCTGCGGCCAGAAGTCGACGACTACCTTCGCATAGTTTTCAATCGCAAACCCGTATGCGTAGCTGCCCATCATGCCGCTGCCATCTGGCACCTGCAGTGAGGTGACGATCAATGACACCAATGGGGTCATAAAGAACAGGCCAAGGTAGGTCAAACCCGGTAGAAGCAGGAAGAGTGCAACCTTGCTCTTTTTAGTTGGAGCGGACGACGCAGCATTGCCACCGCCGCCTCCGTGACCGAAAGCCGCGAATGCCATTAGATCACCGAGATTGACTCGGTTGCGCTGAGCTCAGGCAAGTCGCTAAGGCCAAAGCTGTGCTCGACCTTCCAACTAACCCAAACTCTGGCGCCGAGTTCGGTGACTGGGCTCTTGCCCACGTTCTGAGCAAAAACGGTGACATTGCCAACACCAGGGATTTCAATCAGATACTGGTTGCTCACACCGGTGAAACGAATGTCGATGATCTCGCCAGGGCCGATTAGGTTGATACCGGTCTGTGCGGTCGGTTCGGTCTCGTGGAAGTTTGCCTTCTCAGGTCTAACACCGACTGCGATGGTTCCGGTGTGCTTCTCAGCGCGTTCGGTTGGCACTGTGATCTTATTTCCAGACACGTTGATGCTGATCGAGGTGCCGTTCGACTCAGCGACTTCACCAACAAAGAGGTTCGACTGGCCCAAGAACTTTGACACGAACACGGTGTGTGGTCGATCGTAAAGTTTCTCTGGTGCGCCCATCTGCTCGATGCGACCCTTGTTCATAACCGCAACGGTGTCTGCCATGTCCATGGCTTCTTCTTGGTCGTGAGTCACGTGCAAGAAGGTCAAACCGACTTCCATCTGGATTGCCTTGAGCTCGATCTGCATCTGACGGCGAAGCTTCAAGTCAAGCGCACCAAGCGGCTCATCCAGGAGCAGCAAGGATGGGCGGTTGACCAGTGCGCGAGCCAACGCGACGCGCTGCTGCTGACCACCCGAAAGCTGCTGAGGTCGTCGCTGTGCCAAGTGGCCGAGCTCAACTAGCTCAAGAGCTGCGGTTGCCTTGGTCATAGGGTCTTCGATTTTGCGCTGCTTCAAGCCAAACGCGACGTTCTCGAGCACCGACATGTGCGGGAACAAGGCGTAGCTCTGGAAAACGGTGTTTACCTGACGCTCATGTGGCTTGGTTGCAGTAACATCCTTGCCGCCGATGAGAATCTTTCCCTTGGTCGGCTCGTCGAGACCGGCGACAAGGCGCAAGGTCGTGGTCTTGCCGCAACCCGATGGGCCTAGAAGCGCGAAGAACTCGCCTGCTGGGATGTGAAGATCCAGGTTTTCAATGGCGGTGAAGCCTGGGAATTCCTTGCGGATGCCGACTAGTTCTAGGTCTGCACCGCGTGCAATAAACTCTTGCGCCAACCTAGCCACCGAGCTTTACAGCCTGGAAGGCGGTAGCGAACTCAAGTTCTTCTTGACCGGTGAGCGAGCGGAACGCCTTAGTGTTCTTCAAGGTCTTCTCGGTAGGGAAGATCAGCTCGTTGTTTGCGGCATCTGGATACTTCTCCATCGCGATCTCGCGCGCGCCAGCAACCGGTGTGATGTAGTTCACGTAGTTTGCCAACTCTGCAGCATTCGCAGGGTCGTAGTAGAAGTTCATGAGCTTCTCGGCGTTGGTCTTGTGAGGTGAACCCATCGGAACAACGAAGGTGTCAGCGGCGATGGTCGCACCAGACTCTGGAACAACAAAGCCGTAGACATCTGAACCAGCTTCTGCATTCAACTGCACAATGTCACCCGACCATGCGATAGCGGCGATGGTGTCGCCGTTCACGAGGTCTTCCTTGTAACTGTTGCCCTTGATCTTGGCAACCTGGCCAGAGTCAACCTGCTTCTGGAGGAAGCCGATTGCGTTATCAAATGCAGCGGTGGTGAGGCTTGAGTCTGACGTGATGTCGATTCCCTGGCTCATCAAAATTAGACCCACGGTGTCGCGCATCTCAGAAAGAACGCCCACGCGGCCCTTCAGTGACGGGTTCCAAAGGTCGTCGATAGTAGCCGGAGCAACCTTGCCGGTTGCCTCCTTATAAGCCTTCTTGTTGTAAGCGATACCAGCAAGGATGCCCTGGTAAGGAAGAGACTGTTCGCGCTTCGGGTCATAGGCAGCACCCAGGTAAGCAGGCTGAATGTTCTTCTTGTTCACCAACACGGTCTCGTCGAAGGTCTGGGTGTAACCAAGTGTGATCCAGCGAGCGGCCATCCACTGGGTTGGGCAAACTAGGTCTGCGCCAATGTCCTGGCCGAGGGCGAGCTGATCCTTCACCTTGGCAAAGTAAGTGTCGTTGTCGTCGTAGTCTTCGCGGTATTCCACGGTGATTCCCTGCTCAGCCTGGAATCGCTCTAGGGTCGGACGACCGCCCTTGTCATCGACGTCGATGTAGAGCGACCAGTTTGACCAGATCAGGCTTTTGTCGGTAGCAGAGGTGTCGGTAGCAGGAGTCAGAGTCTTCTTGCCTGCACCACCACCCGGAGTACAAGCCGCAAGAGCGAGCGCAGCAGCGGTCGCAGACGCACCGGCTAGAGCCGTTCTGCGTGTCATCTGGTGACGACGAGCCATTTTGATTAGGTCTCGCATCATTGGGTCTTCTGGAAGTGGCTTATTCATTGCCGAATCTCCTTCATCGATTTGGGCATCAGCCCGACCAATAAAACCAGAGCACACTCCGTGCGCATCCAAGGGAAATCCTGCCACAAAACGAGGGGCTTGCCGACCGAAATTACCCCTTCGAGGAAGTTTTTTTTAAAAACCTAACGGGAATGCGAAATCAAGTTCGAAACCGGTGCCAGTTTTCAGCTGGGCATCGCGCCATCCGGGCGGTAAAACCCTGGCGATTCGTCTTCCTTGAAAGCCGAGTTGATTGAGGTCTAGGGGGTCCATGTCGCCAATGGATACGCGGGCTCTGAGGTTCACCAGTAGGTTTCGTGTGATTCCTGACATCGATTGATTCGAGACGATTAAATGCATTCCGAGCGAGCGGCCTCGCGATGCGATTTGCTCTAAGGATTGGCCCAGGCGCGGGTGCTGTCGGAGCAGCTCCCCCAACTCATCGATGACCACAAAATGCCGATTTAGATTCAGCCCTTTCGAGCCGGCCTCCTCGATGCTCTGCGCCTGGGCATCAGCCAACAGTATCTGCCGATTTAGCAGCTGGCGCTCGAGCGTGCTGGCGATCGAAACCGCCTCGGTTAGGGCTAGGTCAGTGGCCAACCCAACTACGCGAGGGTTTTCGGCAAAGCGAGCCATGGTTGCACCGCCCTTGTAGTCGATTAAAGTCAGCTCAAGAGGGCTGGCTTGCGTTAGCCACCCGGAAACCAGCAACCTCATAAACTCGCTTTTTCCGGAGCCGGTAGCTCCGACGATGAGCATGTGCGGCCCGGATGTCGATAAATCAAAATCGATGTCCTGGCCAGATTCAACCCCGATCCAGTTTGAATTATCTGAGCTGCCCCGAAAACCTCTCGCTCGAGCGGCTTGTAAAACTTTGGCCAAGCTATCTGCAGCGCCTTCTTGCGCCAGGCCATCCCAGAGGTATTGGTGCCAATCGCGCCGCCAGAGAATTTCACGTCTAGGCAAACGATGCTCACCAATCCAGACGTCTCGCCCATCAAAACGCACAGGACCTGCAAGCGCGAAACCCCGCATCCGCTTGTGCCAGCGACTCAACGGCCAAACACCTAGGCTGAGCAACGCAAAAGCCAGCATCTGCCAGTCGCCGCTCGTGAACCCGTGAACGGCACCAAAAATCACAGATGGAAGAAACCAAAGACCCTGCATAAACGAAGAATGGGCCACCGAGATTGACTCGATGACCCAAACTTCACAAACTGTGGATTAGTCCCCAATATAAGACATGACGTGCTTAATGCGGGTGTAGTCCTCGAAGCCATACTGCGAAAGGTCCTTGCCATAACCGGAGTGGCGGAAACCACCGTGAGGCATTTCGGCCGCCAAAGGAATGTGGGTGTTGATCCAGACGCAACCGAAGTTGAGCCCCTTTGAGAAGCGCATTGCGCGGGTGTGGTTCTGCGTCCAAACAGAAGACGCTAGACCGTACTGAACGTCGTTGGCCCAACGCATAGCTTCTGCGTCGTCCTTGAACTTTTGGACGGTGGTCACTGGGCCAAAGATCTCGCTCTGAATGTGCTCGTCGTTCTGGTTTAGGCCAGACAAAACGGTCGCTTCGTGGAAGTAACCGACATCGCCGATGCGCTTGCCGCCAACTTCGATGCGTGCGTGATCAGGCAGGCGATCGATGAAGCCCTGAACGCGCTCAAGTTGGCCGGCATTGTTCACCGGGCCGAACAGGATGTCTTCGCGGCTAGGGTCACCGGTGATTGCGTTGGCCTTAACCTCGGCTACGAGCAAGGCGATGAAGTCATCGTGCACAGATTCGTGAACCAGGATGCGGGTTGCCGCGGTGCAGTCCTGTCCGGCGTTGAAGTAACCGGCAATCGCAATCTGGGCGGCTGCCTTTTGCAGGTCTGCATCCTCGAAGACAATGACAGGCGCCTTGCCACCGAGCTCGAGGTGCACACGCTTCAGGTCGGTAGCGGCCGACTTGGCAACCTCCATACCGGCGCGAACCGAACCCGTGATCGACACCATCTGAGGAATCGGGTTCTCAATCATCGCGCGCCCGGTGTCTCGAGTTCCGGCTACGACGTTGAAAACACCCTTAGGCAAAAATTCGCTCGCGATTTCGGCGAGCAAAAGGGTTGATGCAGGGGTGGTGTCTGAAGGCTTGATGACCACGGCGTTACCTGCAGCGATTGCCGGAGCGAACTTCCAAACCGCCATATTTAGTGGATAGTTCCATGGGGTTACCTGGCCGATGACGCCGATTGGTTCGCGGCGAATCCACGAGGTGTGGTCGCGAGCGTATTCGCCCGCAGACTTACCTTCAAGGTTGCGGGCGGCACCGGCGAAGAAACGAATCTGGTCAACCGATGGTGCCATCTCATACTCAACAAGGGTGCTGCGCGGCTTACCGGTGTTTTCGGACTCGACGTCCGCGGCCTCTTCTGCGCGTGCTTCTAGGGCATCGGCGATGCGGAACAGCGCCAACTGGCGCTCGCCCGGAGTGAAGTTGCTCCACTCTTCGAAACCCGCCTCGGCTGCCTTGTAGGCTGCGTCTACATCGGCCGCGGAGGAAACTGGGGCCGTCGCATAGACCTGGCCAGTCGCTGGGTTGATTACATCACTGGTTTCACCAGACTTTGCCTCAACGTATTCACCATTGACAAAATTTTGTAGTTTACGGACCGACATGGCCTAGCTCTCCTTCGAGTTGTTGCTCATATTGTGACTCTAATCCGCATTTCGAAGCAAATCAGGTCAAAATGATTTCATTTCAGTATCAAAACGGCGAATCACCTGCGGATTCATTTGCTAAATGGCATTTTCACTGACAAAATCGGAGCATGTCTAGGGTTGCCCGCACCAAATCAAGTCAGCTGGACGATGTATCAAAGTTGATCATCGAACAACTTCAGCTTGACGGGCGTCGCTCATACTCGGAGATTGGCAAGGCTGTTGGCCTTTCCGAAGCGGCAGTTCGCCAGCGAGTGCAAAAACTAACCGAGTCAGGCGTCATGCAGGTTGTCGCTGTGACCGACCCGATGCAGCTCGGGTTTTATAGACAGGCCATGATTGGCGTTCGATGCGGCGGAGACACCCGAGCAATCTCAGAATCGTTGGCAGAAATGCCTGAGGTTGACTATGTGGTTATGACCGCTGGAAGTTTTGACATTTTGGTTGAGGTGGTTTGTGAGAACGATGACGATCTCATTGCCCTGCTCAATTCAAAGATCCGGACACTGCCCGGAGTGACATCTACCGAAACGTTCGTGTATTTGAAGGTCGCAAAGCAGGTCTACAACTGGGGAACCAGATGATTCCCCTGCAAACCAACATGTAAAGAGTGATATCAAATGGCTATCTGGAATCGAAAGAAAGCAGAAACCGCCACCCCGCTACTCGACGCTCGCAAGGCCGGACGAGAAGCAACCCCAGAAATGCTGCAGCAAGCCGCAAAAGACAACATGTTTTTGCAGTTCACCCGCCACAGCCCGTTCTACACAAAGAACGGTGAAATTCCGATCATTACGCACGCCAAGGGTCACCACTTCTGGGACCAGAACGGTAAGCGCTACTTCGACGGCATCTCTAGCCTTTTCGCAGTAAACGCAGGCCACGGCCGCGAGCGACTCGCCGAGGCAGCCGCAAAGCAGATGCGTGAATTGGATTACTTCCCGCTTTGGTCGCACGCTCACAAGCCAGGAATCGAGCTATCGGAGCGCCTGCTCTCATACGCGCCGAAAAACTTGTCTCGCGTGTTCTTCACCACCGGTGGTGGCGAGGCCAACGAGACCGCTTGGAAGCTTGCTAAGCAATACTTCAAAATTCAGGGCAAGCCGATGAAGCACAAGGTTTTGACACGTTCGGTGGCCTACCACGGCACATCGCACGGCGCCTTGTCGATGACCGGTATTCCATCCATGAAGAAGCAGTTCGAACCATTGGTGCCATCTACATTCCGAGTTCCGAACACCAACTGGTATCGCGCACAGGATCAATTCGCGACCGAGGAGGAGTTTGGCCTATGGGCCGCAGACCGCGTTGAAGAAATGATCCAGTTCGAAGACCCTGACACCGTTGCTATGTTCGTTCTAGAACCGGTGCAGAACTCTGGCGGTTGCTTCACTGCCCCGAAGAGCTACTTCAAGCGAGTTCGCGAGATTTGCGACAAGTATGACGTGCTGATCGTTGCCGATGAGACCATCGACGCCTTCGGTCGAGTTGGTGAGATGTTCGCATCGAACCGCTATGACTTCGAGCCAGACATGCTGGTCTGCGCAAAGGGCATGAGCTCGGCTTACGCACCGATTGGCGCCTTGCTGGTTGCCGAGAAGCTTTTCGAGCCGTTCAAGCACGGCACCGAGATCTTCCCGCACGGCTACACCTACAGCGGTCACCCGGTTTCGGCTGCCGTTGCACTTGCCAATCTAGACATCTTTGATGAAGAAGATCTGGTCGGCAATGTCCGCCGCAACGAGGGCGAGTTCCGTCGCACTCTTGAGAAGCTGAAGGACATCGACATCGTTGGCGATGTTCGCGGCGAGGGCTACTTCTGGGCCATCGAGTTGGTCAAGGACAAGAACACCAAGGAAACCTTCAACGACGCCGAGTCTGAGCGTTTGCTTCGTGGAATCTTGTCGCACCGCATGTTTGAAGAGGGGCTGTACTGCCGCTCTGATGACCGTGGCGACCCTGTAGTTCAGCTTGCTCCGCCGTTGACAATCGGCCCAGACGAGTTCAACGAGATTGAACAGATTCTGCGTGGATGTCTACTAGAGGCTCAGCGAGCTCTGTAAAGGTTCTATGCACAAAAGCGTGAACGCCGACTCTCTCAACAGAGTCGGCGTTCATGCTTTAATCGAAACACTCCTCCCCTAGCCTTCAAGGATGAAGAACATGACACAAGAAGCAATTCGCTGCTTTGAATCTCCGGTCGGAAACATAGTTTTGACGTCCCGAAACAATAAGGTCATTCATCTGACTATGGGAGGGCCGGCCGTCGAAAACTCGGGAGCCGCAACGGTTCTCGATTTTGCCGAAAAGCAACTGAGGAACTACTTCGCGGGTAAGACTCAAATCCTCGATTTCGATGTCGAACTTAAAGGCACTGAGTTTCAACGCGCCGTCTGGGATGAAATCAGAAAGATCGGCTTTGGTGAAACCAAGACTTACGGAGACATTGCCGTTGCCATTGGCCGCCCGAAAGCGGTGCGAGCTGTTGGTGGCGCAGTCGGGGCAAATCCGGTGCCTCTCGTCGTTGGTTGCCACCGCGTTCTAGGAGCCTCAGGCAAGATCACGGGTTACTCAGGTGGAGATGGCCTACCGACCAAACGCTGGCTCTTATCGCTAGAGGGCTTGAAGGCGAAGGAATAACTTGACCTTTGTAAAGCAGTTTGAAGACGGGCTCGCCCGCTGTTCATGGCTGAATAACGACCCTGTCTACATTCGCTATCACGATGAAGAGTGGGGTGTCGAGGTTCGCGGTGACCGCGAGATTTTCGAACGCATAACCCTTGAGGGTTTCCAGGCGGGGCTGTCTTGGATTTCGATTCTCAAGCGCCGAGAAGGCTTTCGAGCTGCCTTTGAGAACTTCGAACTTGAAAAGGTGGCTGCCTTCACAGCAGCCGACGTTGAACGCCTCATGCTAGACATCGGCATCATTCGCAATCGGGCAAAGATTCTCAGCACCATACAAAATGCCAACCTGATACTTCAGATGCAAGCCAACGGGGAAAGCATAAGTGACTTGGTTTGGAGTTTCCGGCCCGAAGGTGCCGAACGTCAAGATTCCACATTCACCTGGTTGGCCATAACTCCCGAATCAACAGCGCTCAGCAAAGAACTTCGGCTGCGCGGGTTTGGCTTCGTTGGCCCAACAACCATGTATGCCATGATGCAGGCAATCGGCATGGTCAAGGACCACGCGCCCGGATGCCATAGGCGATACTAAAGACATGTCAGTCAAACGCCTCGCGCTCGGAATCGCCACGATCTTCGCTTTAGTCGGTGCACTAAACCTCGTTGCCTTTCTCGTGCTGCCCCACCCACTCATCTCACTGGGCGAAAACAAGAGTTCCGCAGAAGGCTCTGCCGCGAGAGGAATGGCCACCTCTGACTCCAAGATGGCGGTCATGCCATTTAACTTCGAATACGTTGCCGCAGATGACCTGAGCGACCAAGCCGGCAAGGGCAAGGTTTATGAGTTGAATCTCCAAGGCACTCCAGAGGCTGTCTTGGAAAGAGCGGCGAAGGCACTTGGCATCAAGGGCGAGGTTCGCAAGAGCTCATACTGGTCAGCGGAAAACCCTAGCTACTTCATCGGCTCCGAGGACGGCTCGAGCCCAAGTGTCTCGATTTGGTGGAACGGCACCGGCAACTGGTACTACAGCAACTACTCGGCTCAACCCGAACAGCCTTGCCTGCGCAAGGAAAAGGCCGAGGATGGCAGCGAATACTGCGCGGAATACCCTGAACAAAAGCCAACTCCAGAACTTCTACCTAGCAAAGCGGAGATTTTGGTGGATGCGCAACGGATTTTTGGAGCAACCGGGCTTAAGGTCTCGGCTGACGAAATTGTGATTTACCGCGATGACTGGTCAGCTTCGGCCACCGCGAGCCAGAGAGTGGGCGGCCAGGAAACAGCAATCACTTGGTCAATTGGCTACGACTCCAAGGGCAACCTTTCTTGGGCTTCCGGAAACTCGGTCACCGCCGTCGAACGCGGAGATTTCGATACGGTCTCTGCGAAGAAGGCCGTGGCGCGATTGTCTGACTGGCGTTGGTTTGGTGCGCCGGCGAACAACGCTTATCCGGCAACAGAGCCGACGAACAAGTTGGCAACTTTGGACATGCCAGCCACCAATGAAGGTGAACCCGAAACCATCGTGGTCACGATCACCGATTCAAAGAATCACCTACTTCAGATTTGGGACAAGTCTGGAGGCTCGTGGTTAGTTCCGGGCTATGGCCTACAGGGTTCGAATGGTTCGGTGAGTTTTGTGGTCTCGTTGGTTGAGGGGGTAATCGAACTGCCTGAACCCATCGCGATCGACCCTGGCATGCCCGCGGTCGACCCTATGACCAAATAGTTAGGTCGCGCTGCGCGTTACAAGGGTCAAGACAGAGCCTTTGACCTCAATACTCAAGCCTGCCTTGGCGGCGCATTTCTTGAGGTCTCCCAGGGTTTGGGGAGGTGTAGCCGCCATCAGCGCTGCCCGAACCAGTTGCCCCTTAGCCTTCTTGTTGAAATGATTCAACTGCTCTCTGGAGCCATCTTCATGTTCCACGAAAACGGCAACCTGGTAAGACTCCAGCGCTTCGGGGATGGGCGCCAAATCGGCATAAGTCTTCGAACGCAGATCGATGATGATGCCTCCGGCCAGCCTTGGCCAAATTGCCTGATGGGCCTCACTCCAAAGCGCTTTGAGATTAAGTCCGTTGAGCTTCTTCGTCGCGTTGATTTTGTATTCGGGAATCAAGTCAGTAGCCGGAATCAAGCCGAACATGGCCGATTGGATCAAAACAGTTGATTTTGCGCGGGCTACTTCGCCAGAGGTTAGAGAGTTGTGCTCGGTTGGTGTGCCCTTCAACCCTCGTCCGTGCAATGCCCCATAGAGGGTTCCCGTGTAACGATCTAAGGCGCGCATTGTTGGCGCTGAAAGCAGCTCCTCTGCCCCTGCAGCCTCAATGACTGCCTCTCTCGCCTTGTTCAGACCACCAAAAGTGAGCGCCACCTGATCGATGGTTAGCGAACCGCCACCTGGGCGTTTGGATTCGGATGGTGGCAACAGGAACAACATGGTTCAATGCTAAAGCCCCGCCTAGACTTGAATCATGGTCAAACTCACAAAGATTTACACCCGCACGGGCGATGAAGGAATGACCGGGCTCAGCGACTTCACCCGCGCCCGCAAGACAGACCCGCGAATCGAAGCCTACGCAGATGTAGATGAGGCAAACTCTGCCATCGGCGTAGCCGTTGCATTGGCCAAGGATGAATTCGACAGTCAAACACTTGAACTGCTTCTGCGCATTCAGAATGATCTTTTCGACCTCGGCGCAGACCTATCGAACCCGCTTAACGAGCACTACGAATATGCGCCCATTCGCATAGAGGAATCCTGGATTGTTGACCTTGAGAATTCGATTGACAAATACAACGGCGACTTGGACAAATTGGATTCATTTATTCTGCCTGGCGGGTCAGGCCTTGCCGCAGGCTTGCACCTAGCTCGCACCGTGGTTCGTCGGGCTGAACGAGCAACTTGGCACGCAATCGAGGCGTACGGCACTGAGCCAGCCAAGAAGGGCAATCCAAACGGAGGCATCAACGTAGCCGCCGCAAAGTACTTAAACCGCCTGAGCGACCTCCTGTTCGTGCTTGCGCGCTATGCGAACGTCAAACATGGAGGCGATGTGAAGTGGGTTCCTAGCAAGGCTCGCTCCCGGAGATAGAAATGCCGGAATTCTTTATCGTGGTTGGTGTGGCAATCGTTTTCCTGGCCGCAGTCTTGACCCCTTTCCGACTTCCAGAGCGAAAAGCCCCTAGGCGCAAACGCTATCGAGGTGGTTTAGGCCCAGCATTGGGTGCCATCAATGAAATCTTCAACCCGAGTGCCCAAAAGGCATCGATCATCCTTGAAGAGAAGAAGATTGCCCGCAAGGCGACTCCCGCCGCCGAAGACCCTTTAGATAAAAATTGAGAATAAGAAAACCCCGACCAAAAGGCCGGGGTTTTCTTTTGAAACTCTTTAGATCAGTGCAGCGTGGCGTGCAACAACGGTCACAACATCCTTCTCGATCGATAGGAAGCCATCCTCGGCCGAAGCCTTGATGATTTCGCCACCCTCGAGAGTGATGCGCACCTCGCCTGATGCAAGAATCGCAAGCATTGGCTCGTGGCCTGGCAGCAAACCGATTTCACCTTCGACGGTCTTAGCGACCACCATCTTGGCTTCTCCAGTCCAAACGGCCTGGTCGGCGGCTACTAGCTCAACGTGCAGTGCCATTGTTACTTACCTGATTCCTTCTGAATTCTGTCCCACTCGCGTAGTACGTCTTCAATTCCACCGACGTTGAAGAAGGCCTGCTCGCCAACCTGGTCGAAGTCACCGCGTGCGATAGCTGAGAAGCCCTCGATGGTGTCCTTTAGTGGAACGGTCGAACCTGCAACACCTGTGAACTTGGTAGCCATGTAGGTGTTCTGCGATAGGAATCGCTGGATACGACGCGCACGTGAAACGGTGATCTTGTCTTCTTCAGAAAGTTCTTCAACACCAAGGATGGCGATGATTTCCTGAAGTTCCTTGTTCTTCTGAAGGATTGACTTGACCAAGGTTGCAGTCTCGTAGTGGTCCTTCGAAATGTAACGAGGGTCCAAGATACGTGAAGTCGAGGTCAGTGGGTCCACCGCTGGGTACAGACCCTGAGATGCGATTTCACGAGAAAGCTCGGTGGTCGCGTCAAGGTGAGCAAAGGTGGTTGCCGGGGCTGGGTCGGTGTAGTCGTCAGCAGGCACGTAAATAGCCTGTAGCGAGGTAATCGAGTGACCACGGGTCGAGGTGATGCGCTCCTGAAGGAGACCCATCTCGTCAGCCAAGTTTGGCTGGTAACCCACTGCAGAAGGCATGCGGCCTAGAAGGGTTGAAACCTCTGAACCTGCCTGAGTAAAGCGGAAGATGTTGTCGATGAACAACAAAACGTCCTGCTTCTGAACATCGCGGAAGTACTCCGCCATGGTTAGCGCTGAAAGCGCTACGCGAAGACGGGTGCCAGGTGGCTCATCCATCTGGCCGAAGACCAGTGCAGTCTTGTCGATAACGCCTGACTCGGTCATTTCGTCGATAAGGTCGTTACCTTCACGGGTACGCTCACCAACACCGGCGAATACAGACACACCATCGTGGTTTTCTGCCACACGGTAGATCATTTCCTGGATTAGAACGGTCTTACCAACACCAGCACCACCGAATAGACCAATCTTTCCACCCTGAACATAAGGGGTTAGAAGGTCGATGACCTTGATACCGGTCTCGAACATGTTGGTCTTTGACTCAAGCTGGTCGAACTTTGGTGGCTGACGGTGGATTGACCAACGTTCCTTAACGTCAATCTTCTCGCCCTTGGCTGCGTTTAGAACGTCACCGGTCACGTTGAATACGCGCCCCTTGGTTACGTCACCAACAGGAACAGAGATTGGAGCGCCGGTGTCGGTAACGACTCCGCCACGGACCAAACCGTCAGTTGGCTTCAAAGCGATGGCGCGCACTAGGTCGTCGCCTAGGTGCTGAGCGACCTCGAGAGTAAGAGTGCTCTTCTCGCCGTCTAGGTCGATTTCAGTGGTGAGCGCGTTGTAGATAGCAGGGATGGCATCGTGAGGGAACTCGATGTCAACCACTGGACCGGTAACGCGAGCAATGCGTCCGGTGCCGGCTGCGGTTACTGCAGCCTTCTTCTTGGTCTCGGCCATGTCTCTTTCTTTCTCTTAGTCTTCGTTGCCAGCGGTAGACAGGGCGTCTGCTCCACCGACAATTTCGGAAATCTGCTGGGTAATCTCAGACTGGCGTGCTGAGTTGCTCAGTCTGGTGTAGTTCTTGATCAACTTGTCTGCGTTGTCGGTTGCCGACTTCATAGCCTTCTGTCGTGCAGCGTGCTCTGAAGCAGCAGACTGCAACATTGCGTTGAAGATGCGGCTCTCGATGTAAACAGGTAGCAAAGCGTCTAGCACCTTGTTTACGTCTGGTTCGAACTCGTATAGAGGGAAAACTTCGCTCTCGGTTGGCTCGTCGGCGCCTTCGACTACCTCAAGAGGTAGAAGACGAACAACCTCAGGAACCTGGGCAATCATCGAAACGAAACGGTTCGAGACAAGGTGAATCTCGTCCACGCCGCCGTCTGCGTAATCCGTGTTGAAAGCTGCAACAACCGCGTCTGCAATCTCCTTGGCAGTGTCGAACACTGGCAAGTCGGTGCCACCGATCCAGCTGCGAACAGCCTCACGACGACGGAAGTTGAAGTTAGCAACAGCCTTGCGACCGATTAGGTAGTAAACAACTTCCTTGCCCTGCTCTTCGAGAAGGTTTGATAGCTGCTCTGCTTCCTTTAGAACGTTCGATGAGAACGCTCCGGCAAGACCGCGGTCAGAGGTAAAGATAACGACTGCTGCGCGATCGATACGAGCCGGCTCGGTGGTTAGTGGGTGATCGACGTTTCCGAAGGTTGCCACTGCCGAGACGGCACGGGTCACAGCACGTGCATACGGGTTTGCCGCTGCCAGGCGCTGCTGTGCCTTGTAGATTCGCGAAGCAGAGATTAGCTCCATGGCACGAGTGATCTTCTTGGTGGTCTGTGCAGACTTAATTTTCTGTCTGTAGACGCGAAGTTGCGCTCCCATGTCTCTCTCCGTTCCTTAAATAGAAGTTGTTTGTTTAGGCGAAGAAGTTATTACTTCTTGGCTGCAGGCTTCTTAGCAGCGGCTGGCTTCTTTGCAGGAGCCTTCTTCTGCTTGACGATCTGCTCTTGTTCGACATCGTCCTCATCAAGAACTGATGAGTCGCCTGCTGAAGCAAGTGCGGTGCCTTCTGAAGTTGCGAATCCACGCTTGAACTTTGCAACAGCCTTCTCAAGCTCTGCAATGGTGTCCTTCTCCAACTTGCTGGTCTCACGGATGGTGGTCAAGACCTTGGTGTTGCGACGTAGGTGCTCTAGAAGCTCAGCTTCGAAGCGCAGAACGTCTGCAACTGGAACCTCGTCCAACTTTCCGGTTGTACCAGCCCAGATAGATACGGTCTGCTCTTCAACTGGGAATGGTGAGTACTGAGGCTGCTTTAGAAGCTCCATTAGACGTGCACCACGAGCAAGCTGCTGGCGTGAGGCTGCATCTAGGTCAGAAGCGAACATTGCGAACGCCTCAAGCGCACGGTACTGAGCTAGTTCTAGCTTCAGGGTTCCTGAAACACCCTTGATGCCCTTAACCTGAGCCGCACCACCAACACGTGAAACCGAGATACCTACGTCAATAGCAGGGCGCTGGTTTGAGTTGAAGAGGTCTGACTGCAAGAAGATCTGGCCGTCGGTGATCGAAATCACGTTGGTCGGGATGTATGCAGAAACGTCGTTTGCCTTGGTTTCAATGATTGGTAGACCAGTCATCGAACCGCCACCAAGCTCGTCGTTTAGCTTGGCACAACGCTCAAGTAGACGTGAGTGTAGGTAGAAGACGTCACCTGGGTAAGCCTCGCGGCCTGGTGGGCGACGAAGAAGAAGTGAAACTGCACGGTAGGCCTCTGCCTGCTTTGACAGGTCATCGAAGATGATGAGGACGTGCTTGCCGCCGTACATCCAGTGCTGACCAATCGCAGAGCCGGTGTATGGAGCTAGGTACTTGAAACCAGCTGGGTCTGATGCAGGAGATGCCACGATGGTGGTGTACTCCATGGCGCCGGCTTCTTCAAGAGCGCCCTTTACAGATGCAATGGTCGAACCCTTCTGACCGATAGCAACATAGATGCATCGAACCTGCTTCTGAGGGTCCTTTGACTCCCAGTTAGCCTTCTGGTTGATGATGGTGTCGATCGCAATCGCGGTCTTACCGGTCTGACGGTCACCAATGATTAGCTGACGCTGTCCGCGGCCAACTGGAATCATGGCGTCGATTGCCTTGATACCGGTCTGAAGTGGCTCGTGAACCGACTTACGCGCCATAACGCCAGGAGCCTGTAGCTCTAGAGCGCGACGTGACTCAGCCTTGATGTCACCTAGACCATCGATTGGGTTACCTAGTGGGTCAACTACGCGACCTAGGAACTTGTCACCGACTGGCACAGATAGGACTTCACCGGTGCGGTGAACTTCCATACCCTCGACGATGCCTTCGAAGTTACCGAGAACAACGGTACCGATCTCGCGCTCGTCTAGGTTCAGGGCTAGGCCCAGAGTGCCATCGGCGAACTTGAGAAGCTCGTTAGCCATTGCACTTGGTAGACCTTCAACGTGCGCAATACCGTCACCGGCATCGATTACGTGGCCTACTTCTGCGCGAGAAGCCTTGGCTGGCTCGTAAGACTTAACGAAGTCCTTTAGAGCGTCGCGAATCTCGTTCGGGCTGATTTTCAGATCTGCCATCTCGTTCCTCTACTTCTGGGGCGAACCCCGGTTGGTCTTTCTAGGCCAGTCGCCGAAACGACTGAAGTTTGTGGGTCAGTTCGCTATGCGAGCTGAAGTTTTGCTTGTAGCAATCGTGCGCTGAGGCTTCCGTCAAGAATCTCGCCGCCGACCTGTACTTTCATGCCGCCAAGGATCGATTCATCAACCTCGACGTTTAGCTTCAAGCTGTGTCCGTAGGACTTAGCCAAAAGCGCCTCAAGGCGTTCTAGCTGCTTGTCGCTAACTGGTGCCGCAACGGTGACGGTTGCGACTAGACGCTCGGCATAGGCAGAAACCTGCTTGCCAAACTGCTCTAGAGCCACCGCAACACGACGGCGACGAGCACCGGTCACTGCGCGGCGGATTAGAACTGCTGCTTCCTCGGTGGCTTTGCCCTTGAGAAGAGCGTTGACTAGCGCGATCTTTGCGTCATCTGATGCCGAGGCGTTACCTAGA
Source organism: Actinomycetota bacterium (assembly GCA_041172305.1). Classification (GTDB taxonomy): domain Bacteria; phylum Actinomycetota; class Actinomycetes; order Actinomycetales; family Microbacteriaceae; genus Rhodoluna. The sequence goes on from JBEDKF010000064.1 coordinate 30,755, forward strand.
GCAAACTGAAGTTCCTGGTCGGAATCAACGGCGGTCTGGAATGCGAATAGTTCGCTTTCCACGCTTGAAAGCTTCTTGCCGTTGGCCGCGATTGCGGCAACCGTAAAGACCGCGAGCTGCTCGAAAGCAGCAACGAGGTCTTGTCCGGTTGACCAGCGGAGGGCAACTAGAGAGTTTGAGAACTCAAGTGCCGAAGCCGAAACACCCTTACCGAAAACAGCGGTAAGTGCGCCTGACTTGGCCTTTGCCTCGGCGGAAGGGTCCGAGAGGATGCTTCGCAGTTGAGCTGAAGATGCAACGGCTGCGCCGACTGCAAAGATCTCTTCTGCGAACTTGAGGTCTGCCTTGGCCAGAAGAGGAGTTAGTGCCCCTTTAGCCGCAGCTAGTGACTGTCTAGTTGAACTCGCCATGTTTACTTCTTGCCTGCTTTGGTTTTAGCAACACTGTCAGCGGCTTCGAGGTCGGCCAGGAACTGGTCAACTACGCCCGCTGCAACTTTTTCGTTCTTCAAGCTTGCTCCAACAACACTTGATGCGAGGTCGATGGCAAGTGAGCCAACCTCTGCGCGAAGTGAGACTAGAGCTGCCTGACGCTCGGCTTCTATTTGAGCCTTCGCGGTCGCGGTTAGTCGAGCTGCCTCTGATGATGCCTGCTCCTTGAGTTCAGCAAGAATTGCTGCACCTTCGGCGCGTGCTTCTTCACGAATCTTGGCTGCCTCGGCGCGTGCCTCGGCCTGCTCGGCTTCGATGTTTGCAGTCTTTGCTGCAGCCTCTGCCTGAGCCTTTTCAGCGGCCTCAAGGCGACCTTCGATCGCCTCGGTGCGTGCATCAAGAGTCTTCTTGAAGTTCGGTAGAACTCTGAACCAGAAGAATCCAAGCAGGATTACGAAGACAACCGAAGACCACAGGAGATCGTACGACTCTGGGAGGAGTGGGTTTTTAGTCGCACCCTCCGCAGCGTTCGCGAGAATCCTAGAAATCATGGTTTAGGTCCTGACTGACTAAGCGAAGATGAATGGGGTTGCAAGACCGATAAGCGCTAGCGCTTCGGTGAATGCGATACCAAGCCACATGGTGACCTGAAGCTTTGCTGCTAGCTCTGGCTGGCGAGCGATTGACTCGATGGTCTTTGAAACTACTAGACCTACGCCAACGCCTGGGCCGATAGCTGCAAGGCCGTAGCCGATAACTGCAATGTTGCCTGATACTTCTGCGATGTTAGTTACGTCCACTTTGTATTTCCCTTCCGTGGTTTTTAGAGCTGACGGTTGTCAGATCTGATTAGTGCTCGTCTGCTAGGGCCAACTGAATGTAGACCGTGGTCAGAAGAGTAAAAACGTATGCCTGTAGGAACGCGACCAGAATCTCAAAGAGAGTGAACGCGAAACCAAAGACGAATGTTCCGGCACCGAATGCCTTGAAGAAACCATCGGCGTTGAACAGGAAGAACTGGGTTGCCGAGAAGCAGAGCACGAGCAACAAGTGGCCCGCGATCATGTTCATGGTCAAACGAAGAGCCAAGGTGACCGGGCGAAGAATGAAGGTTGACAGGAACTCGATTGGGGTTACCAAGACGTAGAACGCCTTAGGAACACCAGCCGGGAATAGCGAGTTCTTGAAGAAACTCACACCGTGCTTTTTGACACCTGCGTAAATGAAGGTCACATAGGCAGCCAGCGCCATGACGATTGGCAAACCGATAACCGAGGTTCCAGCAATGTTCAAACCAGGGATGATTCCGGTGATGTTCATGCCTAGAGTGACGAAGAAAATTGTGGTTAGCAATGGAAGGAAGCGGTCGCCATCCTTCTCGCCTAGCTGGTCGTGAGCAATGCTCTTGCGAACGAAGTTCAACGAAATCTCGCCCATTAGCTGGAACTTGCCCGGCACGAAGTTGTTGGTCTTGTTGGATTGCTTGAACTTTGCAGTCCAGAGAGAGAAGACCACAATCAAAAGGGTCAAAACCAGAAGACGAATGAGCATGATGCGGTTCAACGCAAAGGGGGTGCCTTCGAAAGCGACGATCTCTGGATAGAACTCCATGATTGATGGCGCGTGGAAGCCGGTGCCCGACTCCTCGGTGCTCGCTGCTACAAATAGCAGGTTCAAAGCGTTAGTGAACAGCGTGAACTCCTGTTTCGGGGCAAGTTTCGAATGCCTTGCGGCGATTTACAGTGTGATGCCGTCGGGAAAACTCCCCGAACAACCACATCAGTCTAACAGGTAGAACCCTGTCAAAATAACGGAAAAACGCAGGTTTACAGATTAATTTTCGACCCGATTTCTCAGTTCGAGCCAACAGTGATTCGTGAACGTAAAACGATGAGCGAATCAATCACTAGCGTTCCGAGAATCGAAGCAACGAGAGTAAAGAATAGGACCGGTCCGGCGATGAATGTCGCACCTTTTAGCAGTGCGATAAGGAAGATAAAACCAAGCAATTTCACGATCCATCCGCCCAGCACTACACCAAAGAAACCGCCAAGCGATAGCTTTCCGCCAAACTTGACCGATAGGGCCGTAAGACTGCTAAACAGGAGTGCCAGAGCAGCGCCAATCAACCCGCTGATGAGACCGTTGATGCCGGCAAACGCCAATCCAAGCCCTCCCCCGACAAGGGCGATTACTCCGACCAGGATTAGCCCCTGCTTTAAGACGTTTGCGAAGACTTCTGATGTTGAGGTTGCGCTAGGCATTTGAACTCGATTCTTTAGCTGAACGGCGAGCCAGCAATGGCCAGATCGTGAATACGCATGCACCGGCAAGGCCTAGCGCTGCGAAAATCCAGACCATCCATGCGGGAACGAAGAAGAAAAGCAGGCAGGTCAGCGAGATTAGCGCTGTCCAGACGTAGAAGACCAGTACCGAACCAAGGTGCGAGTGGCCGAAATCCTGCAGTCTGTGGTGCAGGTGCTGGCGATCTGCCGTGAACGGAGACTTGCCTGCACGAAGGCGCCTCAAAACCGCGAGGGTGAAATCGAGCAGCGGCAAGATGAGGATTCCGAGCGGGAGAATCAGCGGGATGAAGGCCGGCAAGAAGTCATCCTTGGCGGCGACATGTGGATCAACTTGGCCGGTGACGGTCAAAGCAGACACTGCCATCAACATTCCGAGAAGCATCGCTCCAGAGTCGCCCATGAAGATTTTGGCTCGGTGCCAGTTATAAGGCAGGAATCCGAGGCACATTCCAATCACAATCGCCGAGATTACGGACGCGAGGTTGAAGTAGTTGGTCGGAGAGGTCTGTTGGGCAAGCAGGTAGCTGTAGGCGAAGAAAACCGAGGTGCCGATCAGGACTACACCGGCGACTAGCCCATCGAGGCCATCAATGAAGTTGACCGCGTTCATCACCAAGACTGTCAAGAAAACCGTGGCCACGAACGACAACCCAAAGCTGCCGATGGTGATGCCGGCGATGGGCAGCGACACAATCTGAACACCCTGCCAGGCAAGGATGCCGGCAACGACGAACTGCCCGGCAAGCTTGAGGGTCCAGTCGAGGTCATACAGGTCGTCGAGGAAGCCGATGAGGGTTATTAGTGCGGCGGCTCCAACGATTGCCAGGACGCGACCGGGCTCGACAAACACACTGTGAAACCAGCCGAGACTCGCAGAAAAGGCGATTGCCGCGAGGAAACCGACGAACATTGCAACGCCGCCAAGGCGAGGTGTCGGGCGAGTGTGCGAATCACGGGCTCGAATCTGCGGGTAGAGCTTGTACTTGTGGCTGATTTTCAGAGTTATGAAAGTGCCGAAAAAGGTCACAGCTGCCGCAAACAGCATGGTGAGCAAATAGGCGCGCACTAACCGGCCGCCTCTTCAAGAAGGTCTCCGGCGATGGTTCGAATCTTTTCGGCACTGAGCGCTCCGGCGCGCACAAGGCGAATCTTGCCGGTGGTTTCCAGCTTGCCGTCCACGTATGTGTCGACAACCGAAGTCAGATCCAAGATCGTCGAAGCCTCGCCCTTTGGGCTGTTCCCGCCATCAAGATAAACCTGGACGCTCTCGCCAAGGTAGGCCTCGGCCTGCTGGCATGTGGTAGCGGCCGGCTCACCGGTTAGGTTTGCGCTCGAGACCGCCATTGGTCCGACTTCTTCAAGCAGCGCCAGCGCGATTTTGTGATCAGGCATGCGCAGAGCGACAGTGCCTTTGGTCTCGCCTAAATCCCAGGTTAGGGATGACTGTGCGCGAAGGATGAGGGTCAAGGCACCGGGCCAAAAGGTGTCGGCAAGGCGAGTCGCCACATCCGGGATGTTCTCAGCCAGCGCGTTCAGTGTGGCGAGGTTTGGAATCAAGACCGGTGGCGGGGATTGGGGGCCGCGACCTTTGGCAGCTAGCAGGGAGGCAACGCCCTTGGCCGAGAAAGCATCGCAGCCGATTCCATAGACGGTGTCGGTTGGCAGCACAACAAGCTCGTTTCGGCCAAGCGAAACCTTGGCAAGGCGCATTCCGGTCAAAAGGTCAGTGTCGAGAGAGCAGTCATAAATGCGAGCGGTCACGATGCCTCCTATGTGTTTTCTGCGGGCGCTGCCTTGGAACTCTAGATTACTTAATGGCGGTCACCACACGGTCGCGATCGGTCAGATCTCGATGTGCTTTGACCTCGCGCCATCCATCTGCCAATAGTAGTTGACAGACCTGCGCTGACTGAGAGTCGGCATGCTCAATAATGAGCACCCCGCCATCAACCAGCAGACGCTTTGCGGTTGCCGAGACCCGGTGAATCACCGACATGCCATCCTCGCCGCCGTAAAGAGCTAGATCAGGGTCATGCAGACGCACTTCTTCATCACGCGGAATCATTGCCAGCGGGATGTAGGGCGGGTTTGAGGCTACGACGTGCACGGTGCCGTTCAGAGATTGAAATGCATCCGCTAAGTCGCCTTGGATGAGAGTTGCGTCGCCCTGCTCGGCATATTTCTCAAAGTTTGCCCTGGTAAAAGGGAATGCCTCTGTGGATTTTTCGACGGCGAATACTTTGGCGGCTGGAATCTCGGTAGCCATGGCCAATGCGATTGCACCCGAACCGGTGCCTAGGTCAACCGCGACAGGGTTTTGGACTCCTGAACGGGTCGCTGCGGCCACCGCATCTATCGCTAGTTGGGCAACAAATTCGGTCTCTGGGCGAGGGATGAAAACGCCCCTACCCACGCCAAGTTCGAGCTGTCTAAAGTAGGCGATACCGGTGATGTGCTGTAGTGGTTCACGCGAGAATCTGCGACCGTACAGGTTTGAGAGCGCCTCGGCTTGCACCTCGGTGAGCTCAGCTCCCAACAGGATCTGTGCCTGCACTCCCCCGCGACTTAGCCCAAGGATGTGACCGGCGAGAAGCTCGGCGTCGGCGAGTGCCGAATCGATTCCCGCCGATTCAAAGCGCTCCGCCGCATGTCGAACCAGGTCGCCAAGTAACAAGATTGCTCGCTACTTAGCTTCACCGATTGCGGCTAGGCGTGCTTCTTCGTCCATCTGAATTGCCGACTGGATAACCGGCTCTAGAGCGCCATCCATGACCGCATCTAGGTTGTATGCCTTGTAACCGGTGCGGTGGTCGGCGATACGGTTTTCAGGGAAGTTATAGGTGCGAATGCGCTCTGATCGGTCAACCGACTTCACCTGCGACTTGCGGGCGGCCGACTGCTCGGCCTCTAGTGCCTCCTGCTGCGCAGCAAGGATGCGGGCACGAAGCACACGCATACCAGCTTCACGGTTCTGGAGCTGAGATTTTTCGTTCTGCATCGCCACGGTGATGCCGGTAGGCAAGTGGGTAATGCGCACGGCAGAGTCGGTGGTGTTAACCGACTGGCCACCAGGGCCAGATGAACGGTAGACATCGATGCGCAGATCGTTCTGGGAGATCTCGACTTCTTCAGGCTCATCAACTTCAGGGAAGACTAGAACGCCAGCCGCCGAAGTGTGAATACGACCCTGAGTTTCGGTAGCCGGAACTCGCTGAACGCGGTGCACTCCACCCTCGTACTTTAGGTGCGCGTGCACACCCTGAGCCGGGTCGGTGGTGTTCGACTTAATAGCCAACTGGATGTCCTTGATGCCACCGAGGTCAGACTCGTTCTTATCTAGGATTTCGGTCTTCCAACCCTTCGAGTTGGCATACTGCAGGTACATGCGAAGCAAGTCGGCAGCGAATAGTGCAGATTCTGCACCACCTTCACCTGCCTTGATTTCCATGATCACGTCGCGGCCATCATCTGGGTCACGAGGAATCAATAGACGACGCAACTTTTCGTTGGCCTCGTGAAGCTTCTGCTCGGTAGCTGGAACTTCTTCGGCGAACGCCTCGTCTTCCTTAGCAAGCTCCTTGGCCGCGGCTAGGTCATCCGTGAGTAGGTTGACCTGGTTGTAGGCATTGATGATTGCACTCAGCTCGGCATAGCGGCGGTTAAGCTTCTTTGCCAGGGCTGGGTTGCCGTGCAGCGCCGGATCAGACAGCTGGGTCTGAAGTGCTGTGTGCTCGGCAATTAGAGGTTGAACGGAAGAAAGCAATTATTACTCCGAGTCAGAACCGGTTGGAACTGGCATTGACTTCTGAACCTGCATTAGGAACTCAACGTTGCTTGAAGTCTCCTTCAGGCGGCTAAGAACAAGTTCGAGTGCCTGCTGCTGCTCTAGGCCAGCTAATGCGCGGCGAAGCTTCCAAACAATCTTGGTCTCATCCGGGCTCATCAACATTTCTTCGCGACGGGTGCCCGAAGCGTTGACGTCAACAGCTGGGAAGATGCGCTTGTCGGCAAGTGCGCGTGACAGGCGAAGCTCCATGTTGCCGGTTCCCTTGAACTCTTCGAAGATAACCTCATCCATCTTTGAACCGGTCTCAACAAGAGCAGTTGCCAGGATGGTCAGCGAGCCGCCATCCTCGATGTTGCGGGCAGCACCGAAGAAGCGCTTTGGTGGGTAAAGCGCTGACGAATCAACACCACCCGAAAGGATTCGGCCTGAGGCAGGAGCGCTCAGGTTGTAAGCGCGGCCAAGACGGGTGATCGAGTCGAGAAGAACCACGACGTCGTGACCTAGTTCAACGAGGCGCTTTGCACGCTCGATGGCAAGTTCGGCAACGGTGGTGTGGTCTTCGGCAGGACGGTCGAAGGTTGAAGCAATAACTTCGCCCTTAACCGTGCGCTGCATGTCGGTAACTTCTTCTGGGCGCTCGTCAACGAGAACAACCATGAGGTGAACCTCTGGGTTGTTGACTGCGATTGAGTTGGCGATTGCCTGAAGGACCAGAGTCTTACCGGCCTTTGGAGGAGAAACAATCAGACCACGCTGACCCTTACCGATTGGTGAAACCAAGTCGATGATTCGGGTGCTTAGCTTATTTGCTTCGGTCTCTAGACGCAGACGAGTCTGAGGGTAAAGAGGAGTCAACTTCTGGAACTCGACGCGGTTTGCCGCCTGCTCCTGGGTAAGACCGTTGATTGAGTCAATGCGAACAATCGCGTTGAACTTCTGGCGGCCCGAGTTGTCGTTTTCGCGAGGCTGGCGGATTGCACCGACCACCGCGTCACCCTTGCGAAGTGAGTACTTCTTAACCTGACCGAGTGAAACGTAAACGTCGTTTGGACCAGGAAGGTAACCGCTGGTGCGGACGAAAGCGTAGTTGTCGAGGACGTCCAGGATGCCGGCTACAGGAACTAGCACGTCATCTGGAGAGATCTCTGGCTCTGCCTCGTCGTAAGGGTTGTTGTTGCCACGGCCACCACGACCATTGCGGTCGTTGCGGTCACGGTAACGGTCATTGCGGTCGTTGCGGTTGCGGCTACGACCGTTGCGGCCGTTGCGGCGCTCGTCGTTGAAGTCGCGCTCGTTGCGTGAGTCGTTGTCGCGGGTTGAGTTGTCGCGGTTCTGGTTGTCGCGTGGTTCACGAGGCTCGCGAGCTTCGCCGCCTTCACCGTTTGATTCGTTGCCGCCCTCTGAGCGCTCGCCGCCGTTGCGGTTGCGTCCGTTGCGGTTGCGGTTGCGGTTGCGTGAGTTGCCCGAACGCTCCTGGCGCTCACCACCCTCGCCGTTACCCTCTGAACCTGAGTTTGAGCCTTCGCTTGAAGAGCTCTCTGCCTTGGCTTCGGTCTTCTCGACCTTTGGCTCGCGGGTTGCTGGCTTCTCAGAAGCAGCCGCGTCAGTAGCAGGCTTAGCTGCGCGTGATCGAGTGTTCTTCTTCGGAGCCTCTGCTGATGCAGATTCGCTGGCCGCAGGAGCTGCTGCTGATGTTGCCTCAGGTGCTACCGCACCGGCTTCAACGCGGCGTCCGCGACGAGCTGCAGGCTTCTTGGTTTCTTGGATTTCATCCATGTGGTTTGTGCTCTTTCTTGAGTATTTCAGCGACTCAATGTTTTTGAGATTTTCGCTGGCTGCACTGGCCTTTAGAACCGGGCCGTGCTCCTTCGCATTAGATTCGCGAGGATTTGCGCGTCTTTTAGCTTCCTGCTAGAGACTTGCGCTTACTTATTGTTGCGTTACTACTGTAGCACCCTTGAAGTCGACTGCCAGCAAAAGCGCTTTCCACTGTGGATAGTGTTTTGCCGCCAGTGCTGCTGCTTCAAGTCTTTGTGCCGGGCCCGTCGCCAAGACCAACACGGATGGGCCAGCGCCCGAAACCACTGCGGCATGACCGTTCTCGCGCATGAGTTGGACAAGCGAGTGGGTCTCAGGCATAGCCGCGGCACGGTAATCCTGGTGCAGTTTGTCTTCGGTCGCTGCCATTAGAAACTCTGGGCTCTGGGTCAACGAGGCGATCAGCAGGGCTGAGCGAGACACGTTGAACACGGCATCGTTGTGAGGAACCGATTCTGGCTGCAAAGAACGAGCCAGAGCGGTGGACATCTTGAAGTTTGGGACCAGCTCAAGGAACGAGACTCCGCGGTGCACGAAAAGCTTCTTGTGGTGCGGGCCCTGTTCGTCTTCCCAGGCGACGGTGAGCCCACCGAAAAGCGCCGGAGCAACGTTATCCGGGTGCCCCTCCAGTTCGGTAGCCAGATCGAGCAGGTCTTTGTCAGTTATTTCGACGATGCCCTGAAGCAGTCCCTTCGCCGCAACGATGCCCGAAACCACGGCTGCGCCGGATGAACCCATGCCGCGACCGTGAGGGATGATGTTGTGCGCCTTCAAACGCAGCCCAGGTAGTGTCTGGCCAAACTTGTTGAAGGTAAACGCAATTGATTGCACGACCAAGTTTGAGGAGTCGGTCGGAACCTCTCCCTCGCCCTCGCCATGAACCTCAACGAATGCGCCTTCACCGGCGACAACTTCGACCTCGAGCTCGTCGTAGAACGAAAGCGCGAGACCTAGGGTGTCAAAGCCAGGGCCAAGGTTAGCCGAAGTGGCTGGAACCTTGACGGTGACTTTTCTGCCGATGAGTGAGGTCATGATTACTTCTTTGAAAGCCCTAGGCGTTCGGCAACGGCCTCGACCTTGTTAGCGACGGCCTGTGGCTTGATGTTCTTTCCGCTCTCGGTCTTTAGAGCCCACATCGGGTCCTTCAGGCCGTGACCGGTGACGGTGACAACAATGGTCGAACCGGCTGGAACTTCGCCACGCTTAGAGTGCTTGAACAGACCAGCGGCACCGGTAGCAGATGAAGGCTCGACGAAGACGCCAACCTCCTGTGACAGGAAGCGGTGCATCCAAAGAATCTCTGCGTCTGAGGCATAGCCGAACTGACCGTTTGATTCTTCGCGTGCAGCTAGAGCGAGGTCATAGGATGCAGGGTTACCGATTCGAATTGCGGTGGCAATGGTGTCTGGCTTCTTGACCGGGTTGCCGAAGCTGAACGGCGCTGAGCCTTCTGCCTGGAAGCCCCACATCTTTGGCAAAGCCTTGATTCGACCTTCGATGAGATCTTCCTTGTAGCCCTTTGAATAAGCGGTGTAGTTACCTGCGTTGCCGACCGGCAATACGTGGAAGTCAGGAGCAAATCCGAGAGCGTCAACAACTTCAAAGGCACCGGTCTTCTGGCCTTCGATGCGGTCTGGGTTGACCGAGTTAACCAGGTGCACTGGGTAGTTTGCAGCCAAGTCACGAGCAAGGTCTAGACAGTCGTCGAAGTTTCCCTTGACCTGAAGGATCTGAGCCTTGTGGGCAACTGCCTGGCTGAGCTTGCCTAGGGAAATCTTACCCTTTGGCACCAAAACGACCGACTGAATTCCAGCTGCGGCGGCATAGGCAGCGGCAGATGCAGAGGTGTTTCCGGTTGAGGCAGCAATGACAGCCTGCGCACCGTGGCCGACAGCCTTTGAAACGGCCATGGTCATACCGCGGTCCTTGAACGAACCGGTTGGGTTCATGCCCTCGACCTTTAGAAGAACGCGCTCAGCGCCAACCAACTTGGCAAGCGCAGGAGCCTCTACTAGAGGAGTGCCGCCTTCGCCAAGCGTGATGACAGGGTTGTCGCTAGAGATGTCGAGTCGATCGATGTATTCACGGATAACTCCGCGCCACTGGTGAGCCATTAGATTCCTTCTACTCGGATTACTGAAGTAATAGATTCAACCGCGGCGTTGGCGGCTAGAGCTGCGACCACTGAAGACAACGAAGCGTCAGTTGCTACGTGGGTTCCTACTTCGAGGGTAGCGGTTGTGCGGCGCTTACCGCCGTTTTGGCGCACCGACTGCTCAACAGTTTCAATCGAGACCCCGTGGTCGGCGAAGACGTTTGCGATCTTGGCAAGGATGCCAGGCTGGTCGGTCACTTCGAGGCTGATTTGGTAGCGAGTGTACGCGCGATCAATCGGCAAAATCTCTAGGTTCGCGTGCACAGAGTCGGCAAGACCTGGTCCGCCGGCAACGTGACGCTTTGCCGCTGAAACTAGGTCACCGAGCACCGCCGACGCGGTCTGAACTCCACCAGCTCCTGCTCCGTAGAACATCAGTGAGCCAGCGGCTTCTGCCTCGACGAACACTGCGTTGAACGCTCCGTGAACCGCACCCAGCGGGTGTTCGCGTTCGATTAGAGCCGGGTGAACTCGAACCGAGACGCCGGCCGCACCATTCTCATCCGCGTCGATTCGTTCGGCGATAGCCAACAGTTTGATTACATAACCATCACGTTTGGCCGCAAGCATCTGCTCGGCAGAAACCTTGGTGATGCCCTCGCGGTAAACCTGCTCTAGCGGCACCTCGGTGTGGAAAGCGAGGTTCGCCAAAATCGCGGCCTTTTGCGCAGCGTCGAACGCTTCGATATCTGCGGTTGGGTCTGCCTCGGCATAGCCCAGCTCGGTGGCTTCGGCGAGCGCGTCCGCAAAGTCAGCGCCAGTGGTGTCCATGCGATCGAGGATGAAGTTGGTGGTGCCGTTCACGATTCCCATGATGCGGTTGACCTTGTCACCGGCAAGCGATTCGCGAAGCGGGCGAATGATAGGAATCGCACCGGCAACTGCAGCCTCGAAGTAAAGCTGAGCTCCCACCTGCTCGGCTGTGTCGAAAAGCTCGGTTCCGTGAGTGGCGAGCAGCGCCTTATTTGCGGTGATTACGTCTGAACCCGAGTTCAGCGCCTGAAGAATGTAGGTTCTTGCCGGTTCGATGCCGCCCATCACTTCGATGACGATGTCGGCACCAAGGATGAGGCTCTCGGCATCGGTTGTAAGCAGTTCGGCCGGCACTCCCTCAGCTCGCTTTGAGTTGATGTCGCGGACAGCGATGCCGACTAGGTCGAGCTCGGCGCCCACGCGAGCGGCGAGTTCGGGCTTGTTCTCGGTGAGCAGGCGCGCCACCTGGGCACCGACTGAGCCAGCACCCAAAAGGGCAATTCTTAGAGGACGGTATTCGGTCACGGTTAGCTCTTCTCGTTCTTTGCGGCCTCGGCCTTATTTGCCTGATAGCGAATGTCGCGGGTGAAAAGATCAGATTCGATTTCGCCACGGATGATGAGTCGAGCTTCTCCGCTTCTAACCGCAACCACAGCTGGCTTGGTCAGAAAGTTGTAGTTGCTCGAAAGCGAGTAGCAGTAAGCGCCGGTAGCGGCAACCGCTAGCAGGTCATTTGGCTGAACGTCACTCGGAAGATAATCGTGACGAACCACGATATCGCCGCTCTCACAGTGCTTTCCAACCACACGTGCCAAGGCTGGCTTGGCGTTCGTGCTGCGTGAGGCGAGAGTTACGTGATACTCGGCCTCGTACAACGCTGGGCGAGCGTTATCGCTCATGCCACCGTCTACAGAAACATACTTGCGAACCGCTGGGGTCGCACCGTCGGTCACACGGACATCCTTGATCGTGCCCACGTTGTAGAGCGTGATTCCGGCTGGGCCGGCGATGTAGCGACCTGGCTCAAAAGCAAGCTTCGGAACCTGGATTCCCAGAGCCACACACTGCTCGGCCACTACCGCTGTGATTGCATCCGCAAAGTATCGAAGGTCAGGTGCCTTGTCGGCCGGCTTGTAGTTGACCCCGAAGCCTCCACCTAGGTTTAGCTCTGGGATGTCTCCCCCGACTAGCTCCTGGGCGTGCAGAGCGAGTAGACGCTTAGTTGATTCGACGAATCCGTCTACGGTGAAAATCTGAGACCCAATGTGCTGGTGGAAACCCAAGAACTTTAGGTGTGAGTGCGAACGGATCTTCGCGACCAATGCGGGCGCGTCAGCGATCGGGATACCAAACTTTTGGTCTTCACGAGCCGTGGCGAGGAAGTCGTGAGTGTTTGCGTGAACACCGGTGTTGATTCGCAACCGAACACCTTGGATGGTGTCTTGAGCACCCGCGGTTGCCGCGATGCGCTCGATTTCAATCTCGCTGTCGATCACGATCGCACCTACGCCGGCACTGACGGCACGGCCAATTTCTCGCAACGACTTGTTGTTTCCGTGAAGTCCGATTCGCGCTGCTGGGATTCCTCCGGCGAGCGCCGCAGCTAATTCACCTCCGCTAGAAACGTCGATGTTTAGGCCGAGCTCGCTGATCCAACCGACGATCTCGGTGCTTAGGAACGCCTTGCTGGCGTAGTAAACCTTTGCTTCGCTGCCGATGCGCTTAGCCGCGTCACCAAGGATGCTGCGTGCTGCGGTTGCGCGAGCCCGAAAGTCATCCTCGTCAATGACGTAAAGCGGGGTGCCGAACTGGGTTGCAAGTTCGCTAACCGGAACACCTGCGATTTCGACTTCGCCGGTGGCGCGTCGTGATGCATGACGCGGCCAGACACGAGCGTCAAGAGCGTTTACATCGCCTGGGTATTGCAACCAATCTGGCGCTAGGTGGTTAGACAAGGAATCCCCTACATTCTCTCTGGGGCGCTTACGCCCAGCAGATCAAGACCATTGCGCAGAACGACTCCGGCGGCTTCATTGAGCCAGAGGCGGGTGCGGTGAACAGACTCGACTTCGCCGCCAGAAATCGGAGTCACGCGGCAACTGTCGTACCAGCGGTGGTATGAGCCGGCGACCTCTTCTAGATAGCGTGCAACGCGGTGAGGCTCTTTCAACTCAGCGGCTGAGGCCATTACGCGAGGAAGTTCGATCAACTTGGCTAGCAAGTCTGACTCGGATGGGTGGTTCAAGAGTTCCGGCTTGAACTCGGAGTTGTCAACGCCGAGGCTGGCCGCATTGATTGCAACCTGCTTGGTTCGCGCGTGGGCATATTGCACGTAGAAGACTGGGTTGTCGTTAGTCTTCTTGGCCAGTTGCTCGAGGTCGATGTCTAGGTTCGAGTTGATCGGAGAACGTGCCAAGGCATAGCGTGCAGCGTCGACGCCAACGGCACTGACTAGGTCTTCCATCGTCACAACGGTTCCGGCACGCTTGGACATACGAACAGGTTCTCCGTTGCGAACCAGGTAGACCAGCTGGCCAATCATGATTTCGAGGTTCACGCCTGGCTCGTCGCCATATGCTGCGCAAAGTGCCATCATGCGAGGAACGTATCCGTGGTGATCTGCGCCGAGCATGTAAATGCAACGATCAAAGCCACGCGAACGCTTGTCTAGGTAGTAGGCAAGGTCCCCCGCGATATATGCAGCTTCGCCATCACTCTTGATGATCACGCGGTCGCGGTCGTCTCCAAAAGTGGTCGAGCGCAACCAAACGGCTCCATCGGCCTCGAAGATGTGACCGAGCTCGCGAAGTCGGGCGATGGCCCTGTCTACGGCCTTTGACTCGTATAGCGAGTTCTCGTGAAAGTAGACATCGAAGTCGACACCGAAGTCATGTAGCGACTCTCGGATTTCCTGGAACATGAGTTCAACACCCGCGGCGCGGAAAGCCTCTTGGGCCTCGGCCTCAGGCAGAGCAAGAACGTCAACGGCGGTTTCGTCAAGGATTCGCTTTGCAATCTCGTCGATGTAGGCGCCGGCGTAGCCATCTTCCGGAGTTTCCTCGCCCTTGGCGCTAGCCATGAGCGAGCGAGCGAAACGGTCTATCTGAGCACCGTGGTCATTGAAGTAATACTCTCGAGTGACCTCTGCGCCTTGCGCCTGAAGGACGCGCGCTAGAGAATCTCCGACTGCGGCCCAACGCGTTCCACCGAGGTGGATTGGTCCGGTCGGGTTAGCCGAGACAAACTCGAGGTTTAGCTTGATGCCAGCCATGTCTGTTCCGCGACCAAACGAAGCGCCTGATTCAACAATGGTCTTGGCAGCCTCGCCGGCGGCGGCAGCACTAAAGGTGATGTTGAGGAATCCTGGGCCAGCGATGTCCACCTTGGCGACACCATCGAGAGCTTCAAGCTCAGGAGAGAGTAGCTCCGCAAAGGCACGAGGGTTCATGCCGAACTTACCGGCCAACTGCATGGCTACGTTGGTGGCCCAGTCTCCGTGGTCTCGGTTCTTCGGGCGTTCAATGACCACTTCGGCAGGTAGTTCGGCAGCACTAAGGCGCCCGCTGGACTGCAGGGCCGAAAGGATGCGAACGATCGCGGCAGAAAGGTCTGCTGGAGTCAAGATGTGGCCTAACCGAAGTGATGGAGGTTCCCGCTACGGTCTGACGTCGCCAAACTCGGAAGGGTACCCCTAAATCATACCGAAAATGCCTAGATAACGCCTGTTTAAGCCTTTGGAACCAACCCAAGGATAGGGTCCGCGGTAACTGGAATTGGGTCACAAAGTTCTCCTACGAACTCTCCATCCACGTAGTTGATAAAAGCGATTAGGTTCCAGCCGCCGTCTCGGTCTTGGACTAATCGACTCGCGTAGAGCGTTGTGTCTGGAAACAGGGTTGCATCCTCGAAGTTGATGTCTTGCAAATCTTCGCGCACCGGAATGCTGTAGATACCGCCGATTTCTCCAGCGGCTTTTCGCTCTTCCGAGAGCCAGATGGGTCCGCAACAGAACAGAATGATCGGCACACCATCCACGATTTCGTATTGGAACACCTCGGTTTCGCCGAAACCCTGATCTGGAGCAGACAGCGGCGCTTGAACCACCCAATTGACTAGGTCATTGGACTTCGATATGGCCATGGCTGCGGCTTGGCGAGGGTCGGTCGAGTCTTTTAATTCCGCCGTAGTAAGCATCGTCCATCCGGTTTCACCTGCCATCTTGAATACCCAAGGGTCTCGGAAAGGCTCGTTGCTGAAACCACCAGAGAGTGTCTTGAACCAACGAGGGTCCGCTGACACTACCGGCAGATTTTCGACCTTGTTCCAGGTGATCAGATCATCCGAGGTAGCGGCACATACGGTCTGGCGCGCGCCGGCATCTTCGCGGCTGGTTCCCGTATAAAACATTCGCCACTTACCGTTGTCTTCACGCACCACCGAGCCCGTCCAGGTGGTCCAACTATCTGCGGCAGGTGCCTCGCTCGGTGCTAGCGCATCCGCAACGACTGTCCAGTTCTTGAGGTCGTTGCTGATCGCGTGCCCCACGGATGTGTTTCGGTGACGGCGCTCTGGGTTACCAAGCGCGCGGCTGGCCTGAAGATAAAACGCGTGGTGATTTTCACCATCGAAAACGAACCAGGAATCCCACACCCATTGCCCGGGTAACCTCAGTGCCATTAGCGCCCTCCATGGTTTCTGCCGAGCCACAATGATAACCGCCCGCTGTTAGGCTTAAGGCAACCTAAGCCCCTATAGCTCAGGGGATCAGAGCATTGCCCTCCGAAGGCATGTGCGCAGGTTCGAATCCTGCTAGGGGCACATGTTTGGAATGGATTGGCTAAAGCCAGAAACACTCATCACCTCATTCGGCGCGTTCGCGATGATCGGGGTGATGACTATCGTGTTTATCGAAACCGGGTTGCTGATTGGCTTCTTCCTGCCGGGTGACTCACTTCTGTTCGTCACTGGTCTGATGGTCGCTACCGGCGCTATCCAGATTCCACTTGGCGACTCGAGTTTTGTCGTTCCGATCTGGTTGGCCTGCCTTCTTATCTCTATGGCCGCCTGGCTAGGTGACCAAACCGGTTACTTCATTGGTCGACGCGTGGGGCCTGCGATTTTCAACAAGCCGGAATCAAGACTCTTCAGCCAGAAGAACGTTTCTAGAACCAACGCATTCTTTGAGCGCTATGGCGCTCGAGCGATCATCCTGGCTCACTTTGTGCCGGTGATGCGCACCTTCGTTCCGGTGGCGGCAGGTGTCGGCCAGATGCCTTACCGCAGATTCCTGCGCTACAACTTCATCGGCGTAATCGGGTGGGGAACCGGCGTCACGCTGCTGGGGTTCTTCTTAGGCAAGATCCCATTCGTAGCTCAACACGTTGAATACTTCACGATCGGCTTCGTCGTGGTTTCAACCATTCCGATTGTCATCGAGATAGTCCGCGCTCGTCGCGAACACAACCGAGAAGAACTGCTCGGCAAATAAACGCATCTAAGCGATGGCGTTTAGATAGCTGGCTAGCTGCTCCAACGCCAATGCGCGGTGGCTCATCGAATTCTTAACCTCTGGGTCCAGCTGCGCCGCGGTCACTTCAAAACCCTCAGGGATGAAAATCGGGTCGTACCCGAAACCGTGCTCACCGTGCTCTTCGGTGGCTACTCGGCCTGGCCAAATGCCGGTGAAACTCGCCTCACCATCCGGGCCAACCAAAGCAATTGTGCAGACGAATGCCGCCGCGCGGTTCTCTTCAGCCACATCGGAAAGTTGAGCTAACAGCAACTGGCGATTTGCCACGTTATCGCGACCACCAGCCCAACGCGCAGAGAAGATTCCCGGGGACCCTCCAAGAATTTCTACAGCGATTCCTGAATCATCTGCCATCGAAGGCAATCCGGTGTGTGCAAAGGCCGCACGCGCCTTGATGAGCGCGTTTTCGAGGTAACTCGTGCCGTCTTCAACCGGCTCAGGGCCGTCGTAACCGAGCAACTCAAGGCTATCGACAGACGCTCCTAGGATGGCTCCCAGTTCGGTGACTTTATGGGCATTGTGAGTGGCTAGGACGATCTGCATTAGCCGGTTACCTCGGCAAGAATTGCCTGCTGGATAAGGGTCAACTCAGAGGTTCCCTTGAGCGCGACGTCAAGCAGTGCGTTGAGCTCATCGCGGTCGAACGGAACGCCTTCGGCTGTTCCCTGGACCTCAACAAACTTTCCGCTGCCGGTGACAACGACGTTCATGTCTGTCTCGGCCCGCACATCCTCGCTGTAGGCAAGGTCCAGCATCGGCACACCATCAATGATGCCGACCGAAATCGCGGCGACACTGTCGCTCAAAGGCTTCGACTTCTGAGCAATGAACTTGTTCTTCTTGCCCCACTCAATGGCGTCTGCCAGCGCGATGAATGCCCCGGTGATTGCCGCGGTGCGGGTTCCGCCATCAGCCTGCAAAACGTCACAGTCGATCACGATGGTGTTTTCACCAAGCTCGCGCACATCGACTACGGCACGCAAACTGCGGCCGATCAGGCGCGAAATTTCGTGGGTGCGTCCACCGATTTTGCCCTTTACCGCTTCGCGATCGTTGCGGGTGTGGGTGGCACGCGGCAGCATCGCATACTCGGCGGTGACCCAGCCCTCACCCTTGCCAACCTTCCAGCGCGGAACACCATTGGTGAACGATGCCGTGCAAAGGACCTTGGTTCCGCCGAATGAAATCAGAGCCGACCCTTCCGCGTGCTCGCTCCATCCGCGTTCCACGGTAACGGTGCGAAGTTCGTCTGGGGTGCGGCCATCGGCGCGAAGGGTCATGATTCTCCTATTGGTAAAAGGGTTTTAGCCGAGGTGTTCGACTCGAGCCACTTCTGGGCCCAAAAATCTGCGTGCAAGTTTGCCAAAAGACTCAGCGTCACCGGTCGCCTGGAACCGGAGACTTGGTGCATCTTTGCTGGTTCTCTGCAGGTCGTGCGCCACGAGAGTTCGATAAACATCCTTGGCGGTTTCTTCGGCGCTCGAAACCAGCGTCACGTCCTCCCCCATCACGTATGAAATCGCGCCGGTAAGCAGCGGATAGTGAGTGCAACCCAGAACCAGGGTGTCTACCCCTGAATCTCGAATCGGGCCGAGGTATTCTTCGGCAGCAGCCAAAAGCTCGGGGCCCGATGTAACACCGCGCTCAACGAAATCGACAAACCGCGGGCAGGCAGCGCTGCTAATTTCAAGGTCAACAGCGGCCGCAAAAGCGTCATCGTATGCCTTTGAGTTAATGGTCGCCATGGTGCCAATCACGCCCACCTTGCGATTTCTCGTGGATGCAACAGCACGTCGGACTGCCGGCTGGATCACTTCAACCACGGGGATTCCGCGGCCCTCCGTATAGCGTTCGCGGGCATCGCGAAGAACGGCTGCCGAGGCTGAGTTACAGGCAATTACAAGGAGCTTTACGCCTTCGTCGACCAGGCGATCCATGACTTTGAGCGCGAGTTCGCGCACTTCTGGGATGCTCTTTGGGCCATACGGGGTGTTTGCAGTGTCGCCGACGTAAATGATCGATTCGTTCGGCAACTGGTCGATGATTGCTCGAGCTACGGTCAGGCCGCCAACTCCAGAGTCAAAAATACCGATAGGTGCATCATTCACAAGGATGAGTCTACCTTTGGGCTATTTCTCTGGGTTGGAACTCTTAGGGTCTTCCGGTCGCAATCCGTCGTAAATGTCTTTGCAGGTAGGGCAGATCGGAAACTTCTCAGGGTCGCGACCAGGAACCCAAACTTTGCCGCAAAGTGCGATCACTGGCGTGCCTAGAACAGCAGACTCAACGATTTTCTCTTTGCGCACGTAGTGGGAATTGCGCTCGTGGTCACCAGGATCGACATTCTGAACTTGCTCTTCTAGAAGAGTCGAGCCAGCGGACTGACCGCCGATTCCCTCGCGTCCAAAATCATCCATGACTAACTCCTCGTTACTGCTTTCCAGCGTCACCCAAGACTACATTCAAGGTAACGTTCTTGCCATCTCGGATGAGTTCAACGATGGCCTTTGATCCGGCTTTTTCTTGGCGGACCGCAGCGGTGAGTTCACTGGCTGAAGTAATGGTTGCCCCATTGAACTTGGTGACGATATCTCCAACGAGCATTCCGCCCTTCTCGGCAGCGCCACCCGAGCTCAGCTTTACGACTTTCGCGCCAACGCTGAAACTAGCCGCGGCATCAGAGTTTGCCGAGTCGGTAACCATCGCCCCCAACAAAGCGTGGCTCGCGGTGCCAGTCGCCATGATTTCCTTAGCGATGCGCTGAGCCACATTTGAAGGAATCGCGAAGCCAACACCGATGCTGCCTGCGGTTCCTCCAGCGTTGGCAATCGCGACGTTGATGCCGATCAATTCACCTTGCTGGTTCAACAACGCTCCACCAGAGTTGCCCGGGTTGATAGCTGCATCGGTCTGGATAACTCGCAGGTTGATCGAATCGCCAGATCCGCTGTAGAACTGGAGCCCGCCACCGTTTGAGTTATCAGGAGCCGCCGCGGAAGCAACCTGAATGGTGCGGTTCAAGGCTGAGACGATTCCGTTCGTCACCGTGTTTGAGAGACCGAGCGGCGCGCCAATTGCTACCGTCGCGTCGCCGACATTCAACTTGCTCGAATCGGCAAAGGTGATTGGCGTGAACTGAATAGGAGCAGAAACCTTGATCACGGCAAGGTCATTAGTCGGGTCTGTGCCGACAATCTGGCCAGGATAAATTCGCCCGTCGAAGGTCTTAACTTCGATTTTGACCGATGCGGTAGCACCATCCAAGGTGACTACGTGGGTATTGGTAAGCAAATAACCATCCGAGGTGAGAAAAACACCGGACCCGTTGCCGCCACCGGAAGAGCTAGAGACCGAGATAGTCGCAACCGAAGGAGACGCCTTGGCAGCAGCCGCAGTTACCCAGGAAACGCTGTCTGCGTTGTTCACGATTACCGGGGCCGGACGGGTCCAGTAGTTATAAACGCCAATTCCGACGCCGGCACCGACGGCAGCACCGAGCGATGCGCCAATGACGAGAACGGCCGTGCCGGTGAGAATGGTGGTTCGCTTTGCCAAGCGCTCGCGAAGGGTGAGCTTTTTGGCCGGCACAAACCCTTGAGCCGTTTTGGTCTCA
Source organism: Actinomycetota bacterium (assembly GCA_041172305.1). Lineage (GTDB taxonomy): Bacteria > Actinomycetota > Actinomycetes > Actinomycetales > Microbacteriaceae > Rhodoluna. The sequence continues at coordinate 51,148 of JBEDKF010000064.1, forward strand.
AACAAAAACTGGCGGTTGTAATCAGACACGTCTAACCTTTCAAACTTTGCTTTGCAATGAGCATCGCAAGCAAGCCTGAACAGTCTATGAAAACAACCTGAAAGTTGCCTGATGGTTAAGGGTTGCAACCAAACACGCTGCGCTTGCCAAGGCAGTTTTCGCCGACAAGGCGAAACACTTTCGCTTGCGGCGCCCTTGGCGGGGCGACGGGCAGGTCGAGCGTCTGAACCGGCATGGACAGCGAGTCAGAGACGACTATTTCACCGCTAGAAACCCAACCGGATGCGCCAGAAATTTGGTATTCCACCGAGTAGCGGACGGAGGCAACGACATCGAACGATCCGACAGCAGAGAAGCCGTGGGCTATGACCTCGCCGGCACCGGAATCGCCGTCACCAAAATCCCAGTGGGTGTTTACGGGGGTAAACCTGACATCGGTGGGTTTACCGAGAAGACTTCCTGACTTGTAGTGGATCGAGTTTGGAGCCCAGAACGCTACCTCCTCCCCAACCGAAGCAACATCCTTCGCTACCCAAATCGCGAGAGGTTCCGGAGAAAAACTCACCTCGGCAGATGATGACTTGATCGAACTAGAGCTGGAAGCATTCGGTGCCGAACTCGGCTTCGCTGGGGTCGGTTTGGCGGTGGGTTTTGCAACAGGCTTCGGCGTGGGTTGGGGTGTCGGTTTGAGCAAGGATGTTGGCACGCCTTTTTGAATTGGAGTTAGTAGCGCTGGTTTGGCCGGAGTTGCTGGCGCTGGCTTGGTCGTGGCAGTAGCAACTGGCTTTGGGGAGGGTTTCGCCGGAGCCACCGTCGGAGGTTTTGGCGCTGCAGGCTTAGCCGGAGCCGTCGTTTTGGTTGAGACAACCGATTTGGCGCAAACGGTAACCGAACTTGGCCCAGTGTTGGCGGAGTATGAGAATCCGGAGCTTGATGAGGTGCTGCAGGCCCACACCGGGATGGGTGAGAACTGATAGGCAGCCATGAGGAACCCGGCGGTAGCCAGGATGAGTGTGCGATTGGCTTGGAAGAGTTTCATGTGCGAAATACTCGCAACTCTGTGGCCTCGACGCCGAAACAATCCACAAAGAAAAACCCGGCCCACGAATGGGCCGGGTTTCTTTCACCGCTAGCGATGTGTTTCTAGTTGCGGGGGCAGGATTTGAACCTACGACCTCCGGGTTATGAGCCCGGCGAGCTACCGAACTGCTCCACCCCGCGGCGAAGTTCCAAGTGTAGCACGTTTGCCGTAAGTAAGCGAACCT
>JBEDKF010000065.1:0-7886 GCA_041172305.1 Actinomycetota bacterium
CTTGAGGGGCAGTCGGACCACGTTTTTGATTGGCAGCACATAGGTGCCGTTCTTAGCGAACATGGAAGTCTTGAACTCGATGTGCCCGATGGTCGCGTTCACGGGAATCATTCCCCAGCCGTAGGTTAGAAGCTTGGCGGCCTCACGAATTTCTTCGGCTTGGTCCTCAGGCACACTCACGAAGTAAAACGGAGCCGGCCCGCGCCACTCCCAAATCTCGTTAGCGAATTCGAAGTGCATTAGTTCTCGACGAAGTCCTCAATGACGATCTTCTTCATCTTGCGAAGGGCTGCCCAAGCGTAAGCGGCCTTAGCCGGGTCTGGATTCCCGGTGTGCTCGCGCATTTGAATTGGGGTTACTTGCCAGGAGACGCCGAATGGGTCCTTGCACCAGCCGCACTGGCCCTCTTCGCCATCCTTGGTGATGGCATCCCAGAGGCGGTCGACCTCGGCCTGGCCGTCAACACTCAGCGCGAGCGAAATCGCATCGGTGAACGCCGGGCCACCTGGCCAGCCCATTCCGATGAATTCGTGGCCATGGATGGCGAACTCGGCGGTCATTAGCTTGCCGTCTGCTTCTGGTCGACCCGAGCTGTGCAACGTGAAGTCGGTGAAAGTTGCCGCATAAAATTCGAGCGCTTCGGCTAGGTTTCCGTCGAACCAGAGAAAAGTCTTGAGAGTCGTTGGCTTGGTCATGGCTTCAGCCTAATCGCAACGCAACTCGGTCGATAGGCTTCATACATGTCAATGTTCGAGCCGACCGCGCATCACCAAGACTTCAACAAGCGCGACGAAAAATACGAGGAATACCGCGCCGGGCACGAGCTGATCGCCAAGAACCTTGCCGACCTGCTTCGTGCGGGAGAGCCGATTGATGATGCCGACGTGCAGCACTGGATCGGCAAGCATTACCAGTATGTCTGTCAGTTCTGGACCCCGACCAAGATCGCCTACAAATCGCTAGCGCTGACCTACATCATGGACCCTGCGTTCAACGCGACCTATGAGGCCTTCGAACCCGGGCTAGCCAAATTCATTCAGACCGCAATCAATATTTGGGCCAACGCAAACCTCGAATAGCGCGGGGTCTGCTAGCGCAAGATTGACGCAAGACTCTCGCTGATCGCGATTACGGCACCCTCGAGTTCTTCTTCGGTGGTGTCGTGGGCGAAACTGAATCGCACGGCACTTTGAGCCACCTCGGGCTCAACTCCAATAGCCAACAAGACATGAGATGGCTCATCGCTTCCGGCCGCGCAGGCCGACCCGCTCGAGCAAATTATTCCGCGCTCTTCGAGTTTGACCAGGATGGATTCACCGCTCACGCCAACAAAACAGAATGAAGCGATGCTGGCTAGCCGGTCGGTTGGATGACCGGTCGGACTCGCATTCGGAGCGGCTTCCATGACCTGAAGAATGAATGCATCGCGCAGTGCCGCAACTCTGCGTGCTTCGGCCTGGGGTTCCGGCAAGAGTTCGAGCGCGGTGGCAAGCGCAACCGCCCAAGCCACGTTCTCGGTGCCCGATCTAAGCCCGGCTTCCTGACCGCCACCATGGATGATCGGCTCGGCCTTAGTGCGACTTCGCACGTAGAGTGCACCCGAGCCCTTGGGAGCGCCAATCTTGTGACCTGAGATGCTTAGTGCATCGACTCCGAGAGTCTTTACGTCGAGATCAACCCAGCCGACGGCCTGCACGGCATCCGTGTGGAAAAGCGCGCCTACTTCGTGGGCCGCGGTGGCAAGCTCGGCAATCGGGTGAATTGTGCCGATCTCATTGTTGCCGACCATCAGAGTCACCAGGGTGGTGTCTGGACGAAGCGCGGAGGTAAGGCTGGCAACGCCGCCTCGAATCGAGCCAACCTCGTCGAGATCGAGCCAGGTGACTTCGAAGCCGTGAACGCGCTCAAGGAACTCGAGAGCCGCTAAAACGGCCTCGTGCTCGCTCTTGGCGCTGATGAGGTGCTTGCCGCGCGGGTTCGCGAGGGCCAACCCGATGATGCCGAGGTTGTCACTCTCGGTGCCGCCCGAGGTGAAGATTATTTCGGAACCACGTGCGCCAAACCAGTGGGCCACGCGTTCGCGCGCAGCATCGAGGGCGTTTGAGGCCCGACCGCCCAGCTCGTGGGTGCTCGATGGGTTGCCAAATTCATTGGTCAGGTATGGCCAGGCAGCCTGAAGTGCCTCGGTGCGAACCGGGGTTGTGGCTGCGTTGTCCAGATAGATCATGAGGTTCGCTTAGTGCTCGATCTGCACGTCTAGACCGAGGTCCAGAGCCCGTGCGCTGTGGGTCAGTGCACCAACCGAAATGACATCCACACCAGTCGCAGCGATTGCCGCAACGGTGTCGAGATTTACGCCGCCCGATGCCTCGACCACCGCTTTGCCGGCGATTATGGCTACACCTGCACGCAGGTCGTCAAGGTTGAAGTTGTCGAGCATGATGATGTCGACACCGGCTGCCAATACGGCTGGGATTTGGTCTAGGCGATCGACCTCTACCTCGAGTTTCATCGTGTGCGGGAGTTCGTTCTTCACACGGCGGAGCTCGGTGGTCAGGTCTTTGCCGCCCGCGGTCAGAATCGCGAGGTGGTTATCCTTCGCCATCACTGCGTCGGACAGGCTGAATCGGTGATTGCGGCCGCCACCGGAGACAACGGCGTGACGCTCGACGGAACGCAGGCCAGGGGTGGTCTTGCGAGTGTCGACGATTCGTGCTTTGGTGCCCGCGACAGCCTCGACATACTTGGCGGTTAGGGTGGCGATGCCGCTCATTCGCTGCACAAAGTTGAGGCCAATGCGCTCCGCGGTGAGAATCGAGCGCGCCGAACCGGTGACGACCCCGAGCTCCTGGCCGGCGACGAAGGTGTCGCCATCCTCGAGAAATAACTGAACGTCAAGCGATGGGTCGGTCAATAGGAAGGCAGCCGCGAAAACGTCGGCTCCGCTGAATACGCCGGCTTCGCGAGCAGACAACTCGGCGGTTGCGGTTGCGTTTACCGGGATGAGGTGCTCGCTGGTTACGTCACCCCAAGGCGCATCTTCAGTCAATGCGCGCTGAACGACATCTTGGATGATCTGGTTAGACAGCATTATTTTGCCTTTCGAACGATGGTTATCGGCTTGGCCATCGCCGGGTTGGTGGTTGGGAAATCGAGTCGATAGTGGCCGCCGCGCGATTCTTCGCGGGCGATAGCCGATTCGGTCACGGCGCGGGCCAACATCAAGAGGTTCGCGTCTTCCCAGTCGGTAAACAAGCGGTTTGCTGAGTCGGCCGAACGCCATCCGGCAAGCGCAAGTCTCGTGTCGAGAAGTTGTGATTCGGTGCGAGCCAAACCGACGTTGTCCCACATCAGAGTTTGCAACTCAACGCGGTCGACTACATTCCGTTCACCGCGTGGGACAGTGCTGTCTGCTTCATCCTCGAGCTCGATTTCGGTGAGTAGTCCTGTTTCGCGCCAACGCTGGCTGGCTGCTTGGGTAGGCCACGCGTCATCCAAGACTTGAACCGCACGACGTGAAAACACGATCGATTCGAGGAGCGAGTTTGAAGCCAAGCGGTTCGCTCCGTGAGCGCCGGTGCAGGCCACTTCACCAACTGCAAATAGCCCCTTGATTGAGGTGCGGCCCCAGATGTCGGTGGCAACTCCGCCCATCCAGTAGTGCGCCGCGGGGGTGACCGGAATCGGGTTCTTTCCCCAGTCAAGCCCGTATGAACGAGTGGTCTTGCTAATGCTCGGGAATCTCTTGTTCAGAAACTCCGAGCCAAGCCCGGTCGCGTCAAGCAACACCGGCTGACCACCCTGTGAAATCATCTCAGCCTGGATGCCTCGGGCCACCACATCTCGCGGCGCAAGTTCGGCCAGCGGGTGGATCTTCTGCATGAAGCGTTCTCCCTTGTTGTTGATGAGCACCGCTCCATCGCCTCGAACCGCCTCTGAGATCAGGAACGAACCAGGAACTGCAAGGGCGGTTGGGTGGAACTGATAAAACTCGACATCGGCGAGCTCGGCACCCGCGCGGAATGCCGCGGCGACCCCGTCTCCGGTGGTTACCGAAGGGTTGGTGGTGTGGCGATAAAGCTGACCGGCTCCGCCGCTGGCCAGTATGACCGCGTCGGCCTCAACGAAGTGCTTGCCGGAGGCATCCATGAGGTGAACGCCCTTGATCTCGCCATTGACCACCTCGAAATCGGCCACGAAGGTGTGTTCGTGAATCTCGGTCGCGGTGGCGCGAAGCGTCTCCACCAGCGCGCGGCTAATGTCTGCGCCGGTGGTGTCGCCGCCCGCGTGAAGGATGCGCGCGTGTGAGTGCGCTGCCTCCATGCCTAGCGCGAATGCGGCGCCTTTCTTGTCGAAGTCAACGCCAAAGCGAACCAGGTCATTGATTCGCTGTGGACCTTCTTCGCACAGCACCTGAACCGCAGGTTCGTAGCAATAGTCAGCACCCGCAGATAGGGTGTCAGCCACGTGTTCTGCGATCGAGTCATCGTCGGCAACCACCGCAGCGATGCCGCCCTGGGCATAGTGAGTGTTGCTCTCTGACAAGGTCGACTTGGTGACCAAGACAACCTCGTGAGTGCGACTGCCCTCTACGGCCGCGATGAGGCCGGCGATGCCGCTTCCGATAACTACAAGTTTTTTCATGGATGCGCCTGAAGTGGCTTCGCCGCCAGCATGCGTTCAAGTGCTACTCGGGCATCAGCCGCGACCGACTCATCGACCACAATCTGGTTCACGGTCTCGCCGGCAACCAGACGCTCGAGCACCCAAGCGAGGTAGCCAGGGTGAATGCGATACATGGTCGAGCAAGGGCAAACCACCGGGTCAAGGCAGAAGATGTTGTGCTGCGGATACTGCGCAGCCAATCGCTGAACCATGTTGATCTCGGTGCCAATGGCAAAAGTGGTCGGTTCGGTAGCTGCGGCTACGGCCTTGCGAATGTAGTCGGTAGATCCATATTCATCCGATGCGTCGACCACTGCCATCGGTGACTCTGGGTGCACGATCACGCGAACACCAGGGAACTCGGCACGTGCCTTGTCGATCTGTGCCACGGTGAAGCGCTTGTGCACCGAGCAGAAGCCGTTCCAGAGGATGACCTTGGCGTCGCTGAGCTGTTCGGCGGTGTTGCCACCAAGCTCCTTGCGGCCGTGCCACAGTGGCATCTGATCTGTGCTGATGCCCATGGCCTTGGCGGTGTTTCGACCTAGGTGCTGGTCAGGGAAGAACAGCACCCGCTGGCCGCGTTCGAAAGCCCACTTGAGCACGACTTCGGCGTTTGATGAGGTGCAGACGATGCCGCCATTGCGACCACAGAAAGCCTTCAGAGCGGCCGATGAGTTCATGTAGGTCACTGGGATGACCGGCACGCGACCATCCGAGTCTGCCTCGGTTCCGTAGAGCTCCATCAGCTGTTCCCAGCAGTCTTCAACCGAGTCGGCATCAGCCATGTCGGCCATTGAGCAGCCGGCGGCCAGGTTCGGCAAAATGACCTTCTGGTTCTCGTTAGACAAAATGTCGGCAGTTTCGGCCATGAAGTGCACGCCGCAGAACACGATGTGTTCAGCTTCGGGTTTGCCCTTGGCCGCAACGGCAAGCTGGAACGAGTCGCCTAGGTAGTCGGCGTGCTGCACAATCTCTTCGCGCTGATAGAAGTGGCCAAGGATGACCACCTTGTCGCCGAGGGTTTCCTTGGCCGCGACGATGCGCGCGTGCAGTTCATCCTGGCTTGCAGTCTTGTACTCGTCTGGGAGCACGCCCTGGCGAGGTGAGTCGGCCGGAATGACGTCTTCACTCGACGACCCCGGGCCATAGGCTGCCGGCCCGCCATCGAACTCCCACGGGCCTTTGGCCAATGAGGTGCTGCAGGTTGAGTCCTTGGACTGACCCTTCACGATTAGCTGGATGCGTTCATTGACAGATGCTGTCGTCATTTGGTTTCCCCTGCTTGGATGGTGGCGCGGTAAAGCTTTGGTGGTCGGTGGCGGGTGCCGGCGAGAACCTCACCGGTTTCTTCAACGGCTCCGCTGGCTTCGACCATGCGGCGGAAGTTTCCGGGGTCGAGTTCGCGGCCTAGAACGGCCTCGTAGACCTCGCGGAGTTGGGCAAGCGTGAATGATTCACTCAAGAAGACGTGGGCGATTCGGCTGTATTCGAGCTTGTTGCGCAGGCGACCCAATGCATACTCAACGATTTGGTTGTGATCAAACGCAAGCTGAGGCAACTCATCTGCCCAGAACCATTGAACGTTCTCGCTGTCGATGGCAAGTTCGGCTTCATCGGCACCAACCAAGGCCCAATAAACGATGGAAACCACGCGCTCAGCTAGCACGCCACCGGCTCGATCTACGCTGCCAAATGCGTAAAGCTGCTCTAGGTAGCGAGGCTCCAATCCGGTGGTGTCACGGAGCGTATGCGAGGCCGAGGTGGCTAGGTCTTCGTTCACCTGAAGTGGCCCGCCGGGCAATGCCCACTGCCCTTCGAACGGCGCACGGATGCGGCGAACCAGGGGAGTCGCAAGTTGAAGTGCGCCCGATTCATTTGGTCGAAGTGTGAAGATAACCGTAGACACGGCTAGCGTTGGCGTCTCTGTGGAGCGCGCGGTTGCGATGCTCAAATCACGGCCAATCGACTAGTAAGAGTCTGAATGACTCTAAGTAAGAATTATCTTAGTGTCATTTTGACTCAAAGGCTAATCCTTGCCGATGTCCTCAAACCAAAGTTCGTGGTTGGCATCGATGAAGTCGCCCATGATCTCGATGAGGCCAGGGTCGTTTAGAACGTGAACCTCGGCGCCGTGTTCGGCGACCCAGTCTTGACCGCCCATGAAGTTTTTGTCGTCTCCAACAATCACTCGGCCGATGCCAAACTGGCGAATCAAACCTGAGCAATACCAGCAAGGAGAGAGGCTGGTGGCAAGGGTTACCTTGCGATAGCTGCGTTGGCGACCTGCGTTTCTAAAGGCGCTGGTCTCGCCGTGCATTGAGGCATCGCCGTCTTGAACCCGGCGGTTGCGGCCACTGCCTAGCAGTCGACCTTCTTCGTCGAAGAGTGCGGCTCCAATTGGGATGCCACCTTCGGCTAAACCGAGATGTGCCTCGGCAATGGCAACCTGGAGTTTTTCTTCGTCTGTTGCGAAGATCTGTCCAACTTTGAATTCCATTGCCGAGGCCTCTCGATTGATTATTCGGTTAGAAGGGGATTAGTTCTTTGAGTTCTTGTCGATCTGTGAGAACAAAACGAACAGACCAGAAGCTAGAACGAATCCAACTACTGCGGTGAGGTCGCCTAGGCCAGAGTCCTTAGCGAATACACCGGTGTAAAGAACCTGAGCAGCGAAGCCCCAGATTGAAACTGCGGTTGCAATAACAAACGCAGCCGCGCCAGCCCATGAGTTCTTTGGAGCAATCGCACGCTCGCCAGCGTTCTTGCCCTTAGACAAGATGCGCTCGGTTAGTACAACTGCGATCCAAGGTGAGACCCAGTAAGAGACAACTAGTAGGAAGCTGTCTAGCTGGTGAGCAACGTCACCGTTCTGAACGCCTAGGTAAGAAAGCACACCACCGGCAAGACCGGCGATAAGAACCATGATTGCGCGACGAGTCTTGAAGCCGAACTTGAAGCCCATTGCCAAGAATGACATTGCACCTGAGTAAACGTTCAGGATGTTAGCTGAAACCGAACCGATAACGATCGATAGCAGAACGATTGAAGCGAATACTGGGTGGAACTCTGAGGTGAAGGTTTCGGTTGGGTTCGCTAGGCCCCAGAAGTCGCCTGGGTTTCCGGTTAGAGCGTTGAACGCAATAACACCAACACCCATGATCAGGGTGGTAGCGGTGAAGTTACCTAGACCAGCAGCCCATCCAAGAGCCTTCTTGTCGGTG
>JBEDKF010000066.1:0-3954 GCA_041172305.1 Actinomycetota bacterium
CGAAGCGAGTTGCGTGACGAATGACGTCGTGGTTCGAGAAAACCCAGGTGGTCGAAGAGCCGGTCTCATCGGCAGCCTTTAGCTGGTAGTCGATGGTCGAGTGGAACTTCTTCTTGCTCCAAGGGGTGCCGAGCAGGTCGAAGGCAAACGACTGACCAAGGCCTTCGGTGCTTGCATAGCGAGCGCGACGGTTCGCGTGCACCCATGCCTCGGCAACGGCAACGCGAGGTGGGTCATACTCGTTGAAAATCTTGCGCCAGGTGGCATAGATTTCGTGAACCTCATCGCGGTCGAAGAGGTCATCCGTGCCGTCATCCTTCATGACCTTGACGTCGTATGACGAACGCTCAGGAAGGTGGCCGTTCTTCAAATCCTTGATCAGCGCGTGAGCAACGTCAACGCGGAAGCCATCGACACCGCGATCTGACCAGAAACGCATGGTCTTCAAGAAGTCGTCGCGCACCTCCTGGTTATCCCAGTTGAAGTCAGGCTGCTCCTTGGCGAACAAGTGCATGTACCACTGGCCAGGGGTGCCATCGGGCTCGGTGATGCGAGTCCAGGCGGTTGGGCCGAAGTGGCTGATCAGCTCTGATGGGCGAATCTCGCCGTTCTCGCCCTTGCCGTCACGGAAGATGTAGCGGTCGCGCTCCTTTGAGCCCTTCGGTGCCTTCAACGCTGCCTGGAACCATTCGTGCTGGTCACTCGAGTGGTTCGGCACCACGTCAACAAACACACGGATGCCTGCGGCGTGCAGCGTCTCGAGCATTGTGTCGAACTCTTCGAGGGTTCCGATGCGCGGGTCGATGTTGCGATAGTCGGCAACGTCATAGCCGCCGTCAGCAAGCTCGGATGGGTAGAACGGGCTCAACCAAACTGCGTCAACACCGAGCTCTTTTAGGTAAGGAACGCGCGAAGTGATGCCCTTTAGGTCGCCGATGCCGTCGCCATTTTGGTCGGCATAGCTGCGAGGGTAAATCTGGTAAACGACGGCTTGACGCCACCAGTCTGCTGGGCCACGAAGGAATGTGTGTTCGGCCATGGTCGGCTCGCTTTCGCTAAAGGTTTTGCTGTGGTTAATGCCAAACCGGCTGGCCATTTCTGGCCAACCGGTTCGACGTTGAAACTGTATTTAGGTTAGTCGATTACTTGACCGAACCTGCGGTTAGACCGCGCACGAAGTAGCGCTGTAGACCGAAGAATACGGTTAGCGGAACGATGATCGAAATCAAACATCCGGCCATAACAATCTGCCAACCTTCGCCGTGCTGACCGAGCATGCTCAAGAGCTGATAGGTCATGACGGTGTGGTTACCGACGAACATGAATGCGATGAAGTAGTCGTTCCAAACCCACAGGAACTGGAAGATGGCGAATGATGCAAGTGCCGGCACCGACATCGGCACCACGAGTCGCCAGAAGATCTGGAAGTGGCTCGCACCATCGATGCGGGCAGCCTCAATCAGAGCCATAGGAAGGGTCATCATGTAGTTGCGGAGGATGTAAACCGCTAGTGGCATAGCGAAGGCCGAGTGGACGATCCAACCGGCAGGGTATTCACCTGAGATGTGGAAGTCGCCATACTCGTTGCCAGGGATGGTCAGCAACCACTGGTCGATAGCAACAAACATCTGCAGCACGGCCACGATTACTGCCTGAAGCGGAACAATCATCAGTGCGATGATGACGGCAAACCAGCCCTCTTTGAACTTGAAGTTCAAGAAGGTGAATCCGTAGGCAGCGAATGCTGCAAAGGTGATTGGCAGGATGGTTGCCGGCACCGAAACTGCCAAGGTGTTCATGAACGCCTGGGCGAGGTTCCAGTTTTCTGAGAACAACACATTTTCAAATGCAGCAGTAGTCCACTCAGTGTTGAACGGATCCAACACCGCTGTCCACCAGCCAGATTCGACGGATGCGGTCTTCTCGCGGAAGGCGGTGACAAATAGTCCAATGGTTGGCAACAGCCACGTCGCTGCCACGAACAGCATGACGATGGTGGTGCCTACGCGCCAATCGCGAATCTTCTGAAGAAGTACGTTGTTTTTCATCGGATTTCCTCCTGCTTGCGGTAGCTGCGAACCTGGTAGTACATAACCGGGATGATCGCGAGCATGAGCAACACAACAACCGCTGTTGCCTTACCGGTGTCGTTGTAGACGAAGTACTGAAGGAAGAAGTCAACACCGAGAACGTTGGTGCCGAAGTTTCCGCCAGTCATACCCCAGATGACGTCGAAGATCTTCATTGAAGAGATAAGCACGGTGATGAAAACCGAAACTACGGTGCCCCAAATCTGTGGAAGCACGATCTGGAAGAAGGCCTGCGAACCCGTTGCGCCATCCAAGGCAGCGGCCTCGGTGGTTTCCTCAGGAACAGCCTTGATGGCAGCCGACAACAGCGTCATCGCGAAACCAGCGTTTGCCCAGATAACAATCACCATGATCAACAAGCTGTTGATTGCGAGGGTGTCGGTCTGCATCCAAGCGATTGGAGTTCCGCCAAGCGCCTTGACGGCTGCGTTGAGCAAACCAATCTGAGTGTCGCCGGCATCCCACTGGTAGTTCAAGCGCCAGATAGATGACGCCGCCACGAAAGAGATTGCCATCGGCATGAAGATGATCGATTTGAAGACGCGCTCGCGAACCGTTCCTAACTTGTCGGTCAGGGTTGCAATGAACAAACCAACCACGATCGTGGTGACTGGAACAACCGCAACCCAGAGAAGGTTGGTGCCAACGGTCTGAAGGAATGTTGGGTCTGCGAAGAGCTTGATGTAGTTCTCGAAGCCGATGAACTCGGTTGAGTCGGCGTTCATGAAACTGAAGACCATCGACTGGACAGTTGGATAAACCAACAGCAGGCCAATCAATAGCAGCACGGGACCAATGAACACGTATGGGCGAACGGCCTCACGAACCTTGTCGGTCGGAAGCAGGTTCACCAGGAAGTTTAGGAGTGCATAGAGCCCGAAAGTAGTAAGCGGGCCGAGCACAATCGCTGCAAGAGCGGTAATGAGATCAATCATTGTGTGGTCTCTCGTGTGGGGCGGTTTGAATCATTTTACGTCGGCCAAAAGGGCCGATAACTGCGTTGGCGGAAGAAGCCTGAGCCTCTTCCGCCAACGTCTTAGCTATCTACTAATCCGAAGATTATTCGATTACTGGTTGTATGAATCTGCAATCAACTTGAATGCCTGATCCATGGTGATCTTTCCAGCGAACCAGTTGGTTAGCTCTGACCACTCGGTCTTGTTCACCTGTGGTGGAGCCTGGTCTGAACCGTCGAAGCCGAAGCCCTTAGCCTTTGAGAACATTACGGTGAACTGCTTCTGGAAAGCGTCACCGAAGTAGGCAGGGTCGAAGGTCTTGTGAGGTGATAGGAAACCAGAAGCCTTTGAAGCGTAGCCCTTGGTGCCCATCTTGTCAGACATGATGTAAGCAGCAACCTTTGCAACAGCAGGGTTGTTGTGGAATACAGCAGCGGTGTCACCGCCACCTAGAAGGTTTGCAGTGCCTGGGTAAGCGAACACGCCAACGTGGCTGTAGTTCTTAGCCTTTAGCTCTGCCTGGATGTCATCTGGGAAGAAGCCGGTGATGAATGAGCCCTGCTTTAGCATTGCACAAGCGCCATCTGCCTTCTTGTCCTTGAACAGACCCTGGGTTGAGGCTAGACCGAAGAAGCGTGAGGTCACGCCTGGGCCGCCACCCTGAGTGTTGCCGTCAGCTAGAAGCGTGTCCTTTAGAAGGTTTCCAGCCTTGACGATGCGAGGGTCGGTCCACTTGACCTTGCCCTTCCACCAGTCGTTGTAAACAGAGACGCCAGCGGTCTTTAGGACTAGCTCTTCCATCCAGTCAGTTAGTGACCAACCGGTTGCGCCACCAGACTCGGTTCCAGCACACCATGGGAATGCCTTGCCTGAAGCCTTGATCTTGTCCTGAAGGGTCTCAAGCTGAG
>JBEDKF010000067.1:0-4957 GCA_041172305.1 Actinomycetota bacterium
GTTCAGGATGAGACGGTCAAATAAGTGAACCCAGGCGACATCATCCTCAACGGCTCGCTGCTGGCGGCCATGCCGCTGGCCATGCTGGCTGGTTTGATTTCGTTCTTATCGCCTTGCGTTCTGCCGCTCGTGCCCGGCTACCTCGGCTTTGTCTCCGGTTCGGTCGGTTCGGGTGAGAAGAAATCTCGCAGGCGCATCATCCTCGGTGCCGTGCTTTTCGTTTTCGGTTTCACTCTGGTTTTCGTTTCCCTCGGCGCGGCTTTTGGAGGGCTCGGCACACTCATTCAGTCGGGTCTGGGCGAGATCATCCAACACATCCTCGGCGTGGTTATTGTTCTGCTCGGCCTCGTCATGATTGGCCAGTTTGGTTTTATGCAACGAACTTTCAAAATGCAAGTTTCACCTCGACTGGGTCTGATCAGCGCGCCACTGCTTGGCATCGCGTTTGGTCTCGGCTGGACCCCTTGCATCGGCCCGACCCTGGCGGCCGTGCTGACACTGTCTCTTGATGGCGCTTCGGCCGGCCGCGGAGCACTCTTGACCGTGTTCTATTCGCTCGGTTTGGGCTTGCCGTTCATCGCGATTGCTGCCGGTTTCGGCTGGGCCTCTAAATCGGTCGGTTTCGTAAAGCGCCACATCCGTGTCTTCAATATCGCCGGCGGTTCATTCTTGATTCTGCTCGGCCTACTCTTGGCCTTCGGCCTCTGGAGAAGCCTTATCGTTTTGATTCAGGAGGTGACCGTTGCTTTCATCCCAGCCATCTAGTGAAGAAGTGAAGTCACCCGAAATCGGTCTGCTTGGTTGGTTGCGCTGGATTTGGCGTCAACTGACTTCAATGCGCACCGCTTTGATTCTGTTGCTTTTGCTCGCTGCCGCTGCGGTTCCAGGGTCTGTTTTCCCGCAGCGTTCGGCTGACCCTAACGGCGTCACTGCCTATTTCAAGGCCAACCCCGCCCTGGCTCCTGTTCTCGACAAGATTCAACTTTTTGACGTCTACACCTCGGCATGGTTCTCGGCGATTTACATTCTGCTTTTCATCTCGCTGATCGGCTGCGTTCTCCCTCGCACCGTCGCTCACTCGCGAGCACTGCGTCAGCCGCCGGTTCAGACACCTCGAAACCTCAAGCGCATGCCGGCATACCAGGCAGTCGAACCAACTGGCAAAAAGACCCAGGATGCGCTGCTCGCTAAGGCTCACGTCTTGCTGAAAAAGCAGGGCTATCGCGTGGCCCTCGAAGGAGACAGCTCTAACGGTTCGGTTAGCGCCGAGCGCGGCTATCTGCGCGAAACGGGCAACCTCGTTTTCCACCTTTCACTCATCGGAGTGCTCATCGCGGTCGGAGTCGGCGGCGGTCTAAGCTACAGCGGCCAGCGCGTGTTGGTCGAGGGCGAGAGTTTCGTAAACAACCTCGCGGGCTATGACTCGTTCTCACCCGGCACGTTCTTTGACGAGTCACACCTTGTTCCGTTCAGCGTTCGCCTAGACAAGTTCGAGGTCGATTTCTATCGCGATCAAACCCTGAAGAACAAGGCCAATGCGGGCACCCCGACAGATTTCCGTGCATTCGTAACAACCACTCTTGGGTCAACCGGAGAACAGTCGGCCGGTCGCGTTCGTGTGAATGAACCATTGGCCATGCCAAATGCCAACGTCTATCTCACCGGAAACGGCTATGCCCCTTCGATCACCATCCGTGATGCGAGCGGCCAGGTCGTTTATTCGGGAGCCACACCATTCTTGCCTCAGGATGCGAACTACACATCTCTCGGTGTCATCAAGGTCACGGATGTTCCAAAGCAATACGGCATCATCTCGTTCTTCTACCCGACCGTAGGAACGCTGGAGTCAGGTGCACTAACCTCGCTTTACCCGGATGCGGCTATCCCGCTGCTATCGATGAACATCTACCAGGGCGATCTCGGCATCAACGACGGCGAACCTAAGAACGTGTTCGCGCTTGACGTTGAGAACATGACCCAGATTGCTGGTGGAAAGTCTGGAGTGAAGGGCTTGCGCCTGCAGCTCGGCGAAACGGTCAAGCTTCCGAAAGATCTCGGAACCGTTACCTTCGATGGTTTGAAGCGTTTTGCATCTCTCGACGTTAGCTACAACCCGGGTGGCGTTTGGGTGCTGATTTTTGCGCTGCTTTCACTGGCCGGAGTGACCACATCACTTTTGGTTCCGCGTCGACGCGTTTGGGTTCGCAAAACCGAGACTGGTTTTGAAGTGGCAGCGCTTGCCCGCGGCGACGACCCAGTGCTCGAAAGAGTCGTAAGCGAGCTCATCGCCGAACTTGCTCCGAATAAAAAGGCCTCGAAAAAGGTTGCTAAATCTGCAGCCTCACCAAAGCAGAAAGTAGAAGATGAATAGCATCACGCTCAACGCCGATCTTGCGGCCATCTCGCGCCTGGTTGTCGAAGGGGCGATGCTGGTTTACACCTTCGCATTCCTTGC
Organism: Actinomycetota bacterium; assembly: GCA_041172305.1. GTDB lineage: Bacteria > Actinomycetota > Actinomycetes > Actinomycetales > Microbacteriaceae > Rhodoluna. The sequence goes on from JBEDKF010000067.1 coordinate 2,456, forward strand.
TTTTGCACTCCACCTTTCACAGCTTGCCAGCACCAAGAAGTCGGTGCGTGCGGGGGCTTCACGCCTCGAGCGAGTCGGCATTGCGCTGCTAGCCCTGGCTGCGATCATCCACGGTGTCGGTGTCGTCCTTCGCGGCATTTCTGCATCCCGTGTGCCATGGGCCAACATGTATGAGTTCTCGATTACCGGTTCTTTCATCGTGGTCGCGATCTTCTTGATCGCGTTAACAATCAAAGACATTCGCTTGCTTGCGACTTTTGTTGCCGGTTTCAACTTGCTGATTCTTGGAACCGCGGACACCATCTTCTACGTCGCGGTCAAGTCGCTGATGCCTGCTCTTCAGAGCTATTGGTTGGTGATTCACGTTCTCGTGGCCGTCTTGGCAACCGCGTTCTTCAACATCGCAGCCGGTCTTTCGATCGCCTACATTTTCAAGACAGCGAAGTGGGTCAAGGCATCGAAGCTCAAGGGCGTTGCCACCTTCCGCCGCATCCTTGCCTTGTTCCCTAAAGAAGACAAGCTCGAGCGTCTCGCCTACCGCTTCAACATCATCGGATTCATTCTCTGGACTTTCACTTTGATCGCGGGTGCCATCTGGGCAGAGCGAGCGTGGCACCGTTATTGGGGCTGGGATACCAAGGAGGTGTGGACGTTCATCATCTGGACGATCTATGCGGGTTACCTTCACGCCAACGCAACCCGTGGCTGGAGCGGAAAGCGCTCGGCTTGGCTCGGCATTGTTGGCTTCGTCGCCATTCTCTTTAACTTCACTGTGGTCAACCTGTTCTTCAAGGGCCTCCACGTTTACAGCGGTCTCAAGTAGTGAAACCTGCACTGACCGAGATTCTGGCTTCGGCCAGAGTCGTTTCGCTTCCACTTCGCACCAGGTTCCGCGGTGTCGTCGATCGCGAGGTCATGCTTTTCGAGGGTCCAAATGGTTGGGCCGAATGGTCTCCTTTTCTTGAATACCCGGATGAAGAATCTGCTGTCTGGCTAGCTGCGGCAATCGAGTTTGCTTTCGGCGACATGGCACCGGTTCAGCGAGAGCGAATTCCGGTCAACGCTACTTTGCCGGCCGTGGAGACCGATCAAATCGAAAAGGTGCTTTCACGCTTTGGTTCATTCGGCACCGTAAAGATTAAGGTTGCCGAAAAGGGCCAAGATCTCAACGATGACTTGCAGCGCATTTGGGCCGTTCGAGCGGCCTATCCAGACGCTCGAATTCGCCTCGACGCCAATGGTGGCTATGACGTCAAGACCGCCATCACGCTCGGTGCTGCGATGATCGAGGCGGGTGTTCCCCTCGACTACCTAGAGCAGCCAGTGGCCTCGCTGGCCGAGATGGCCGAGCTGCACGCCGCCTTTTCGAAGTCAAAGATTGACATCAAGATTGCTGCCGATGAATCTGTTCGCAAGGCCACGGACCCGATGGAAATTGTTAGGGCAGGAGCAGCCGACATCCTGGTTCTCAAGGCTGCGCCGCTAGGCGGAATCGGCCGAGCACTCGCGATTGCTGAAGAGGCCGGTTTGCCGGTGGTTGTTTCCAGCGCCATCGAATCTTCGGTTGGGCTTTCGATGGGCGCTTACCTTGCAGCCTCGCTTCCCGACCTGCAGTTCGATTGTGGCCTCGGCACCGCGTCACTTCTCGCCGGAGATGTCACACGCGAACCATTGCTTCCGGTCGACGGGTTTATCGATGTTCGTCGCGTCGAAGTAGACCCGCAAAAGCTCGATGTATTTGAAGCAGAAGACCACCGCATTGACTGGTGGATTGACCGACTCGACCGTGCTTTCAAGCACCTCAACTAGTTAGGCTTGAACCATGACCAAGCAGGTTTCCGAAATTTTTGACTCGAACATCTGGCACGAGGTGCCGGGCTTTGATGCTCTCGAGGACATCACCTATCACAAGCACAATGAGCTCGGAATTGTGCGCATTGCGTTCAACCGCCCAGAGGTTCGCAACGCCTTCCGCCCAAAAACCGTGGATGAGCTGCACCAGACCCTCGACCACGCCCGCATGGACTCACGTGTTGGAGTAGTGCTTTTGACGGGTAACGGCCCGTCGGCCAAGGATGGCGGCTGGGCTTTCTGCTCTGGCGGAGACCAGCGAGTTCGCGGCCGCGATGGATATAAGTATGCCGAGGGCGAGACTGCCGAAACCATTGACCCAGCTCGCAACGGCCGTCTTCACATCCTTGAGGTTCAGCGATTGATTCGCTTCATGCCGAAGGTTGTCATTGCGTTGGTTCCAGGATGGGCTGCCGGTGGCGGACATTCACTCAACGTGGTTGCCGACTTGTCGCTCGCCAGTGCCGAGCACGCTAAGTTCAAGCAGACCGATGCCGATGTCGGCTCTTTCGATGCGGGTTACGGCAGTGCTTACCTGGCTCGTCAAACCGGGCAGAAGTTTGCTCGCGAAATCTTCTTCCTGGGTGCCGAATACAGCGCTCAGCGAGCCTACGAAATGGGTGTAGTCAACGCCGTTGTGCCGCACGCTGA
>JBEDKF010000068.1:0-2684 GCA_041172305.1 Actinomycetota bacterium
CAAGCGCAACCGCTGCGACGACCGGCCCAATCGCCGGTGTAGACGACGCGACCATCAAGTTCTATGACGCACTTGACTGCACCCAGCCATTCCGCCAGGCCGGCCAAATCGATGACCCGACTAAGCCAATCGTGACCTGTGACACCGACCTTTACGGCAAGTACATCCTTGGCGCTGTAGAGGTTGAGGGCACCGACATCGCTGACGCGAATGCTGGCACCGTTACGACTTCAACCGGCGCATCAACCAACACCTGGGCCGTAAACCTAAAGTTCACTGGCAAGGGCTCAGAAAAATTCGCAGCAACCACCGGTCGTTTGTTCCCACTTGCAGCTCCGCAAAACCAGTTTGCGATCACCTTGGATGGATACGTAATCACGGCTCCAACTCTTCAGGCGGTTATCACCGGCGGAGAAGCCCAAATCACCGGAAACTTCGACAAGAATTCATCGAAGTCTCTTGCAGATCAGTTGAAGTATGGAGCACTTCCAATCAGCTTCGAAGTTCAAAGCCAAGAAAACATCTCGGCAACCTTGGGCTCTGAGCAGTTGACCAGCGGTCTCCTTGCCGGAGCAATTGGCCTCCTTCTGGTCATCATCTACTCGTTCTTCCAGTACCGCGGCCTAGCCTTGGTCACCGTTGGTTCGCTAGTAGTCGCGGCAGTTATCACCTACCTCATGATCGCTCTGCTCTCATGGCGTCAGGGCTACCACCTTTCCCTTTCGGGTGTTGCCGGTCTGATCGTTGCCATTGGTATTACAGCTGACTCCTTCATCGTCTACTTCGAGCGAGTTCGTGACGAACTCCGTGATGGACGCAACCTGGGTGCTGCAGTTGAATCCGGTTGGAAGCGCGCATTGCGCACCATCCTGGTTTCTGACGGTGTCAGCCTTCTGGCGGCAGTTGTCTTGTATAGCCTTACCGTCGGAAACGTGCGTGGCTTTGCGTTCACCCTCGGTCTCACCACCTTGATCGACCTTGCGGTCGTAATCTTGTTCACCCACCCGATGCTTGAGCTGCTTGCTAAAACCAAGTTCTTCAGTTCGGGCCACCCATGGTCAGGTTTCGACTCAAAGGCACTAGGAGCTTCGAGCTACATCGGGCGCGGAGCATTCCGCATCTCGTCGTCAGTTCCAGCTACCAAGGCTGCTAAGGCGTCAAAGGAAGCAACTAAGCGTCAGACCCTTGCCGAGCGCAAGGCTGAATCGCTTGCTGCTGAATCAAAGTCAGGAAAGAGCAACTAATGTCAAAGTTCAGTGACCTAGGTAACGACCTATACACCGGTGCTCGCTCGTACGACTTCGTGGGACGCCGCAAGGTGTGGTACGGCATAGCAGCGCTCATGGTTATTCTCGCTGTTGTCCTTCCAATCGTTCGCGGTGGCTACAACTTCGGTATTGAGTTCCGCGGAGGTTCTGAATTCCGCGTAGCGGGCGTTTCAAGCCAGTCTCAGCAGATCGCGATCGACGCTGTTCACTCGGTTGTTCCTGACACCGAGCCTCTAGTTTCAAGTGTTGGAACCAACAGCATTCGAGTGCAGACCAAACAGCTGACCGACTTGGTTTCTGAAGATGTTCGAGTTGCGTTGGCAAAGGCCTACAAGGTTGAAAGCTCATCCGTGGCTAGCTCATATATCGGAGCAAACTGGGGTGCAGACGTAACCGGCAAGGCGCTAAATGGACTCGTTGTGTTCATCGTGCTCGCAGCAATCTTGATGGCTCTTTACTTCAGAACCTTGAAGATGTCCTTTGCGGCTGTAATCGCGTTGATTCACGACTTGATTATTACCGCCGGTGTTTATGGTGCCCTAGGGTTCGAAGTTACTCCGGCTGCCGTAATCGGCTTCTTGACCATCCTCGGCTACTCGCTCTACGACACCGTGGTTGTCTTCGACAAGATCCGCGAGAACACCTTCGAGGTCGAATTCAGTGAGAAGACCACTTTCAAGCAGCAGGTCAACCTAGCAATCAACCAGACCTTGGTCCGTTCGGTGAACACCTCGATTGTTGCGGTTCTTCCGGTTGCGGCGATCTTGTTTATCGGAGCGACTCTTCTCGGTGCCGGAACCCTGCGCGACATCGCCTTGGCCCTATTCATCGGTATTATCGTTGGAACCTACTCAACCTTGTTTATCGCGGCTCCCGCTTACTCACACCTGCGTGAAGGCGAAGCCAAGTACCGCAAGGCTGAGCAGAAGGTTTTGGCTAACGCATAACCCCATCCGGGGTTGGCTGGTCTAGCTGTAGAGGATTGGCCTGAGTTGAGTGACGTAACACCCACCAGCAGCATCAGTGTTCTGAGGAACAAGCTACCTAGGCTTTTCGCGCGCACAGGGCCGTATGCGGCCGAACTAGGTGAAATTCTTCGCCTCGCCAAACTCAATCATCCAAAAGCCGATTTATCGATAATCGAGCGAGCGTTCACGGTGGCAGAACTGGCCCACCGACCTCAGATGCGCAAGTCTGGCGAGCCTTACATCACCCACCCTCTTGAGGTGACACGCATCCTTGCAGAGCTCGGCATCGGCCCGGTAACTCTGGCGGCCGCTCTACTGCACGACACGGTAGAAGACACCGATTACAGCCTCAATCAGCTCAAGAACGACTTCGGCGACGAGGTTGCAATGCTCGTGGACGGCGTCACGAAGCTCGACAAGGTGAAGTTTGGCGACAACGCCCAGGCCG
>JBEDKF010000069.1:0-4744 GCA_041172305.1 Actinomycetota bacterium
TGTCGAAACCGATCATCCCCATATTTAGTTACCATCTCCCCGCAGACCTGACCTAAACGTTTGGGCTATGGTCTTTTGGGGTTGCTATAAGGATACGTGATTACACAGACATTAGGCTGTGGGTTGTCTGTGAGTGCTCGCTAGAGGCGAGTTACCAATCTTTGCCCTTTGTAGACATTGCGCGATCCGCCTCGCGCTTATCGGTCTGTTCCTTCAGCGTCTGGCGCTTGTCGTATTCGCGCTTACCGCGAGCAAGGGCAATCTCAACCTTGGCGCGGCCATCCTTGAAATAGATCGAGAGCGGAACAAGGGTGAGACCAGATTCTTTGATCTTGCCCTGAAGTTTGTAAATCTCGTGGCCGTGCAGCAACATCTTTCGCCGACGGCGAGCTGGGTGGTTGTTCCAGGTGGCTTGGGTGTATTCGGGGATGTGAACGTTCTCTAGCCAGGCTTCGCCGTTTTCTATGCTGCCAAAGCCATCAATTAGGGATGCTCGACCGGCACGCAACGATTTAACTTCTGGCCCGGTGAGCACAAGGCCCGCCTCGTAGACGTCGAGAATGGTGTAATCGTGGCGCGCTTTTCGGTTGCTGGCAACAACTTTTTGGCCGCGTTCTTTAGGCATAAGGTTTCTATATTCGCAGGTAGCGGCGGATAGCGAAACCCGAAGCGATGGCAGAAAGCAAAATTCCGGCAGCGATTAGGGCTGGAGCGACTAAGAACCCATCGGCCAGAGTCACAAAACTGGTGAACGGCAGTTTGGTCGCAAGGTATCCCTGAACGAAGAACTGGACGACGCTTAGAACCGCACCAGCAGCCAACGCACTACCGATGGTTGCTGCGACGACACCTTCAAGGATGAATGGTAGCTGAATGTAGAAGTTGCTTGCACCGACGAGTCGCATGATTCCGATTTCGCGACGACGTGAGAAGGCGCTTAGGCGGATAGTTGTCGAGATGAGCAAAGCTGCAGAAACCAACATCAATGCGGCGATGCCGACTGCGGCAATTGAGGCAGCATTCAAGATGTTGAAGATTTGGTCGAGGTAGGTGCGCTGGTCGCGAACCTCTTCGACCCCGGCAACCCCGGTAAAGCTCTCAGTGATAACCAGGCTCTTGCTTGGGTCTTTAAGACTGACCCAGAAGGTCTCGTTCAACTGGTTTGGTGAAACATACTTGGCAACTGAATTGCCAGCAAACTGCTCCTGGAACTTATCGAATGCCTGCTGGTGGTTTTCGAAGAAGTATTCCTTGATATATGGCTTCAAGACAGGTGACTTCAACTTTCCTTCGATGGTCGCCTGTAAATCACTCGAAGCCTCACCCTGCGGGCAAACATCACCGGGAGAAACCTCGGTGCAAAGGTAAACAGCAACCTGCGCGCGGTCATACCAGTAGTTTTTCATCTGCCCGATTTGCAGCTGAAGCAGTGAGGCCGTGCCGACGAAAGTTAGCGAGATAAAGGTCACGAGAATGACCGAAATAACCATCGAGACGTTGCGGCGAAGACCGTGGCCGATCTCGCCCATCACAAACCCAAAGCGCATTAGTTCTCGCCGCCTAGGCTCCATGATTCGTCAACAGCAAGGTTCCACGATTTCACAGGGTGTGAATCGGTTTGAGTCTTGATGTATCCGGCCGACTTCTGGTCGCGGAAAATCTCGCCATCACGCATCTCAACCACTCGCTTCTGCAGGCGGTCAACGATGCCTCGGTCGTGTGTGGCCATAACTACGGTTGTGCCGGCTAGGTTGATGCGCTCAAGCAGAGCCATGATGCCTTCGCTGGTGGCAGGGTCAAGGTTTCCGGTTGGCTCGTCGGCTAGCAACACAGCTGGCTTGTTTACGATTGCGCGGGCCAGCGCGACGCGCTGCTGCTCACCGCCCGAGAGTTCTCCGGGGAGACGATCTGCCTTACCTTCAAGGCCAACCATCGCGAGCACATCAGGCACCGCCTCTTGGATGAACCCCTGAGACTTGCCAATTACCTCGAGGCTGAAAGCCACGTTTTGTGCAACGGTCTTGCTCGGCAGTAGCCGGAAGTCTTGAAAAACCACGCCCAACTTGCGGCGGAAGAATGGGATGCGACGGCTTGGAATCGCAACCAGGTTCTCGCCCATTACATGAACCGAACCACTGGTTGGAATGTCTTCTCGAAGCATTAGTCGCATGAGTGATGATTTGCCCGAGCCTGAGGCTCCAACTAAGAAAACAAAGTCGCCCTTTTCAATCTCAAGGGAGACGTTATTCAGCGCTGGGCGCGAGGTTCCCTTGTATTGTTTGGTGACATTTTCAATGCGAATCATGATGCGTCAAGCCTAGTCTTGAACGCGCTTGCGCCAGCGGATTCCCGCGGCAATAAAACCATCCAAGTCGCCATCAAAGACCGCGTTAGGGTTGTTCTGCTCGTGTTCGGTGCGAAGGTCTTTCACCATTTGGTAAGGGGCCAACACGTATGAGCGCATCTGCTCACCCCAGCTGGCCTTCACGTCGCCGGCAATCTGCTTTTTCTTGGCATCTTCTTCGCGGCGACGAATCTCAAGAAGTCGCGATTGGAGAACTCGCATCGCGGCTGCCTTGTTCTGAATCTGGCTTTTTTCGTTCTGGCAACTGACGACTGTGCCGGTCGGAATGTGTGTGATTCGAACCGCCGAGTCGGTGGTGTTCACGCTCTGACCGCCTGGGCCAGATGAGCGGAAGACATCGATGCGAATCTCGTTGTCTGGGATGTCAATGGCCTCAGTCACCTCAACCAGAGGAACGACTTCAACGGCGGCGAAAGACGTCTGGCGCTTGCCGGCTGCGCCGAATGGGCTCATTCGAACCAAACGGTGCGTGCCAGCCTCTACCGAAAGCGTGCCGAAAGCATAGGGAGCATCAACTTCGAAGGTCGCAGACTTAATGCCCGCACCTTCTGCAAAAGATGTGTCGAGAACCGAAACCGGCATTTTGTGACGCTCTGCGTATCGCAGATACATGCGCATCAGCATTTCGGCGAAGTCTGTTGCATCGTCGCCACCGGCGCCCGAACGAATAGTGATTACGGCCGCACGAGAGTCATATTCGCCGTTGAGCAGGGTCTGAATCTCTAACTCGGAGATATCGGCCTGCAGCCCAACGAGCTCTGCCTTTGCTTCAGCCTGGGCGGCCGCGTCTCCTTCAGCATTTGCCATGTCGACCAGAACCTCGAGGTCATCAAGGCGTGAGTCAACGTCTTTGAGGCGAGTGAGCATGGCCTGCTTATGTGAGAGTTTGCTGGTTACCGATTGCGCACGAGCTGTGTCGTCCCAAAGATTTGGGTCTGCCGCCTGCTCTTTCAACTCCTCTACCTCGAGGACGAGCTTAGGTTCGTCGACCACATGGCGAATGTCGCCAAAAGTCGAGCGAAGTTCGCGAATCTCTGAGGTTAGGTCTAGGTCTGCCATTGCCACTCCAGTCTAGGCGAGACACCGATAATGGTTAGGTGACCAAACCTGAGCAGACATTCTCGATCAAGTCTTTGGTCTACCCAGTTTTTTTGCCTTCGTTCCTATTCGCAGTTGGTGAAGCAGCTCTTATCCCGGTTATCCCGGCGAGCGCCGAGAAATTTGGTGCGGATTTGGCAACCGCGGGCCTGATCGCTGGCCTTGGGATGCTTGGCACCCTGCTGGCTGACATCCCAGCTGCCCGGATTGTGAATTACTTCGGCGAGCGCAAGGCCATGATTTATGCCGCAGCGACGGCCGCTATCGGAATCCTGTTTGCTGTCTTTGCGACCAACATGGTCATGCTTTCAATTGGAATCTTGATAACCGGCGCTTGCCACGCCGTCTTCGGCTTAGCTCGTCACGGATACATTGCCGAGGTTGTTCCCCTCGATAAACGAGGGCGCGCACTCGCGATTCTCGGGGGCGCCTTTCGTGCCGGCGGGTTTGTTGGCCCTCTCCTTGGCGCAATTGTGATTTCCATTGCCGGGCTATCAGCCGTGTTCTGGCTACCCGTCGTCTTCAGCGTTCTGGCCGGTTTCATTTTGATAACCACCAAACCAGACGCGATGGCCGACACTCCCCCTAACCAAGGTCACAGCATCTTCTACATTGCCAAGCGCGAGGGTTACAAACTTCGCACCCTCGGGTTGGCAGCCACCACATTGACTATCGCTCGCACCGCCCGAACCATCGGCCTTCCCCTATGGGCTCTCTACATAAATGTGCCGGTCGAAACCGCAGCGCTTTATATCGGTCTCGCTGGCGCTTTGGACTTCGCGCTGTTCTATACCTCTGGCCAAGTCGTCGATAGATTCGGCCGCCTTTGGGCCGCTGTTCCCACACTCGCCGGGATGGCCATCTCGCTCTTTGCCCTGACCTTCGCGAAAGACGCCACTGGCTTTCTAATCGCTGCTCTGGCGCTGAGCCTAAGCAATGCGCTGGGTAGCGGCCTAGTAATGGTTATTGGAGCAGACCTTGCACCCAAGGATGCCCGCAATGAGTTCTTGGCGTTCTACCGACTCATGGTGGATGGTGGAATCGCTATGACAGCACCGGCTATCTCAATAATGACTTTGCTCTTTGGTTTGCCTGTTGCCCTGGCGGGCATCAGCGTGATCACGCTTGGCGGAGCCTTCGGTATGTGGCGATACATACCGAAGTTTGAGATCAGCTAACCCGACCTAGCAGAACCCATTCCGCAAATCTCGATGTTGGGCAGACGTATCGGTAGAGGGAACGGCGCTCTCCACAACGCACAAACCCGCACTTCTCTGGTCT
>JBEDKF010000070.1:0-2854 GCA_041172305.1 Actinomycetota bacterium
CCGAAGGTCACCTGCCAGAAAAGGATGGAACATACATCCCGGCCGGTTCACCAATTTCGGTGAAGGAAGCCGTGCTGCCATTCAAGCGCTTCGCGACCAAGGATGGCCGCTTCGTCGACTCGCTCCTTGGCCCAGAGATGCGTTCAACCGGTGAAGTCATGGGTATTGACGTTGACTTCCCTCGTGCATTCGCCAAGAGCCAGGCTGCCGCAGGAAGCGCGTTGCCAACCTCAGGTAGCGTGTTCATCTCGGTTGCCGATCGAGACAAGCTGCAGTTGATTTTGCCGGTTCGTCGCTTGTCGCAGCTCGGCTACAAGATTCTGGCCACCAGTGGCACGGCTGCAATTTTGGCGCGCCATGGCATCGAAGCCCAGGTTGTCCGCAAGCACACCGATGACCACAGTGTTGCAGAGGGTCCGACTATCGTCGACCTAATCACCGCTGGCAAGGTTGACGTGGTTGTGAACACGCCATCTGGTTCAAGTGCTCGCAAGGATGGCTATGAGATTCGCGCCGCTACAACCGCGGCCGACAAGGCGATCTTCACCACGATTGCCCAGTTGAGCGCGGCAATTGGCTCGTTCGAGGCGGTCATTGCCGGGCCTTTCGACGTTCGTTCGCTCCAGGATCACGCTAAAGATAGGGCGGCCGCACTTGCCAAGTAGTTTCGGCTCTAAGCTTTCGAGCGCATTCAACTCATACGGGCAACTGTGTGTGGGCATTGACCCGCACGCCGCCCTTCTGAGCGAATGGGGGCTTGCTGACGACGTAACCGGGCTTCGTGAATTTTCAATGCGCGCTCTCGATGCAGCTGTGGGCCGAGTTGGAATCATCAAACCACAGGTGTCGTTTTTCGAGCGCCACGGCTCGGCAGGCTTCGCAGTGCTTGAGGAGCTTGCTCAGAAGGCATCGGCTACTGACCTCGTAGTAATCATGGACGCCAAGCGCGGCGACATCGGCACGACTATGGACGCCTATTTCGACGCCTGGCTAGGCCGAACAGCACCTTTCGTTTGTGACGCCCTGACTGTGTCGCCATACCTTGGCTTCGATTCGCTACTGCCGCTGATGAGCGAATGTGCCGAGCGAGGCAAGGGCATGATAGTTCTTTCGGCGACCTCGAACCCTGAGGGTGCGGCATTGCAAAAGGCTTCCGTAGCTGGCGACACCATCGCGAAGCAAATCTGGGATGGCTTGAGCAAAATCAACCGGGTGACCGCTGGAGCAGGGGAGAACCTCGGCTCATTTGGTGCCGTTATCGGGGCTACCCTAAATCTCCAGGGTTTCGGGCTCGGAGACGTTCAGGCGGGCCAAGCGGTGTCGGCAACGCCGATTCTTGCACCGGGTTTTGGCGCTCAGGGCGCTGAGCTGGGTGACATCAGTCGGCTATTTGGCACGGGCGCAAAGCAGGTTATTGCGTCCGTATCCCGAAGCGTTCTCAGAGCCGGTGCCGATGGCATGTCGAAGGCTATCGAAGCCGCAAACGCCGAACTGGCAGCCGGCCTCCAAGGCTAATTTCTGCGAGACTGAGAACATGACCAATCAACTCATCGTCCTTGCGGGGCCAACCGCGGTAGGCAAAGGCACGGTGGTGAAACACATCCTCGAGCACTATCCGAATGTGCATCTCTCGGTTTCAGCAACCACAAGGGCTCCACGCCCTGGCGAAGTCGAGGGGGAGAGCTACTTCTTCCTGAGTCACGAAGAGTTCGATAGTTTGATTGATTCGGGCGATATGCTCGAATACGCAGTCGTTCACGGTCAGAACAAATATGGAACTCCTAAACAGCCTGTGCTAGAGGCGCTCGCATCTGGCAAGCAGGTCATCCTAGAAATCGACATTCAGGGTGCCCGGCAAGTGAAGGCAAGTATGCCTGAGGCGAAACTGGTCTTTATTGCTCCGCCGAGCTGGGATGAACTGGTCAAACGCCTACAAGGCAGAGGCACGGAAACCGCGGAAGAGCAGGCCCGTCGTCTCGAAACCGCTCGGCTGGAACTGGCCGCACAGAGTGAATTCGATTACATAGTTATCAACGATGAAGTGGCTAGATGTGCCTCCGAAGTCGTAGACTTGATGCAGGCCTAATAATCGCATCCGATTTTGCAACCTAGTTTGCACGTTGGCCGCCATCTCTAACGAAAGTTGAATCATGTCTGAAAAGCTTGAAGGTATCGTTTCTCCAGCGATCGACAACCTAATGACCCACGTTGGCTCAAAGTATGAGCTAGTTATTTTCGCTTCGAAGCGTGCGCGTCAGATCAACGACTACTACTCGGCTCTTCACGAGGGTTCACTTTTCAACAACGTTGGCCCACTAGTGGACGCAACCGTTGACGAGAAGCCGCTAACCATCGCGATGCACGAGATCGACCAGAACAAGCTAGAGAAGCACGCCGCCGAGTAAATCGTGCGCGTTGTTCTTGGCGTCACCGGTGGCATTGCCGCCTACAAAGCCACGGGCATCATCCGCTTATTGACCGAAGCCGGTCACGACGTAAAAGTAATCCCAACCGCCAACGCATTGCGGTTTATTGGCGCGACCACTTTAGAGGCCCTGTCACACAACAGCGTTGACCCCGACCTCTATACCGACGTCGAGTCTGTAAAACACGTAGAACTTGGTCAAAGCGCCGATCTGGTGATCGTGGCTCCGGCAACCGCTTCTTTCGTGGCAAGGATGGCCTCCGGCCTGGCAGATGACCTGCTGATGAACACGCTTCTGGCCACGAAAGCACCGATTTTGGTGGCACCAGCCATGCACACTGAGATGTGGCAGAACGCCGCCACCCAAGCAAACGTGGCAACCATTCGTTCTCGAGGCATTGCGGTGCTCGAGCCTGCCGTAGGACGCCT
>JBEDKF010000071.1:0-14650 GCA_041172305.1 Actinomycetota bacterium
GTAGTAAGCCCAGTGGCCCTCTGAATAAGTAGGTGTGTCCGCGCAATCTTGTTCTTGTTCGCTCGGCCAACCCTGAATTCTGCAGACAAATCCGCTTGGGAATTCATCGGTGCCTCGGGTGTCAATGCCGGCAGTCTTGAACAAACTCCACCCGGTTGCTGCCTGCTTGACGTCATCCAACGCCGCGACAACAGTCGGACGTTTTGACGCAGCACCGAAATCGATAACCAGCGTCACCTTCTTCGTCGCAGATGCATCAACATCGCCAGCGCTTGATTCGACGGCTTTCCAAAAGCCTCCAACGGCGACTAGTGCGATGAGCAACCACAAGGCAACCCGGAGGCTGATGCGCATGGCTACTTTTTCACCGGGATGAGGTTCAGGTAGCTCAAGCCAATGAGCGGCACGTATCCCTGAGCCGTTGCGAAAACATCTCCGACTCCGTTAGACCAGGGCGTGGTTAGCCCACCAGCTGGTGCGAGTCGAGATTTCAGCCAGGTCTGGATAGCCATAATGTTTGCACCCGCGGCCTTCAACCCCATCGCAGCATATGCTGTGCCGTTGACATCGACATCACCCCAGGCGTCCCAGTGGCTACCAGTAACCTGAGTCGCTCGGAGGTATTGAGAGGCTGAAATGATCGACTTCTGCAACGCTGCCGCTTGACTCTTTGTTGCCGCTCGTTTGGCAAGGACAAGAGCTTGCAGGGCAATGCCGGTCGCATCGGCCGAACTCGCGGAGGTGTTTCCGGTTTGATCCATTCCAAACCCACCATCCGGGCGCTGGAGTGCAACGAGACTGGCTGCAGCGGCACTTGCCAACTTGGTTTGGTTGTTTGTCGAGAGACCGAGGATCGCCCAGGAGTAGTCGAATGTGTTGCCTGAAGCGGTGGCAATCGAGCCGTTGGCGGCAATAGTTTTCTTTAGGTCTGCGACAACGGCATTGCGCAAAGGCGCATTTGGGGCTCCGACCGCGACGCTGACGAATAGAAACTTGCCAGCCATCCCTGGCTTGATTTTTTTGTCTGCGTCATACGCGTAGGTAGATACCACCGACTTGGCCAAGGATGTGCTGTCGGCCAATACCGCCTTGGCTGGAACGAATAGTTTGTCCGTTATCTTTTGTCCCGCCGCTTTCCGCTGAAGCATCGCTTCGAGAGTGAAGCCATAGTCGGGGGTTCCGGGCGTGAAACCATCCAAGGTTTTTCCGGCAATGAACTTATCGCTCAAGAACTTGACGGTGCTTGAGTAAGTTTCCGACGCTTCAGAAGCGCTAGAGAGGGGAGTGGCTGCAGTGAAAGCGGCTATCAATAACGCGGCAATCACTCGCAACCCAGATTTTGGTCCAAACATGGGAGCCCTTCGCAAATTTGCGATCTGAGTGCGAAGACGAAGAGCCAAAGGCTAATCGACTCCGACCGTAGACCTCGACGGTATTCATGGAGTCAGTTGCAAAACCTCGGCAGGCATTCCGACTGTCGCGTGACATGTGTCAAGCGGTTCACGGTTGCGGGTCAGCGCCAGATTCTCACTGGCTTCCCCTGCTCGATGCAAAAGGTGTTCACGGATGAACACAGTGCAAGTATATCGTTTGCCGCGATATTGAATGAAATTGTCCAGACATTGGCTTGATTGTTGCCATCTGATTACATTTTGCGAATAAATAGATTTTTTAGTTATTTCTCCTGCTTTTCAGGCGTAAAGTATTTTTATCACGGGCGAAGGTGCACGCGTTTCTGTTATCCGTATGACTGAAGCCGCCACTTGGCCCACCCAAAAAGGAGAAACTGTATGAAAGCAACACGATTCGTTCGTGCCATTGCTGCCACTGCGGTTGGTGCCCTTGCAATTGCTGGTGTCTCAGCAGTAGCAGCACCTGCTGGAGCAGCAACTCGTAGCACCGTGGTCATCGTTGAGAGCAACGCCCTGACCTCATTGAACCCTTCAACCCCAGACACCAACCTAACGATCAACAATGACGTTGCCTACCTAACCGGCGCTGGTTTCTACTACTACGACGACAAGAAGAACCTTGTCAAGAACACCGAGTTTGGTACCTACAAGATCACCAAGGATGCTCCAAAGGACTTCCGCGTGACCTACACCATCAACAAGGGCAAGCTTTGGTCAGACGGCACTCCAATCGATGGTGTTGACCTTCTACTAAGCCACGTCATCTCAAGCGGCGCTTACTCAATCAAGGCTGGTCTAGGCGACCCTAAGAACGCCGACAAGGCACCTCAGTTCAACTCACTCGGATACGGTGGCGTCTACGACAGCCACGTAGTCGGTCTACCGACCTTGTCAGCAGACAAGATGTCAGTAACCGTTCGCTACGATGGCTTCCAGCCTGACTGGGAGATTATCGGCCCTGGACCAAGCCCAGTGCACGCACTTGTTCAGCTCGCAAACGGCAAGACCAAGCTAGGTTCAGCTGCAGAGAACGCTGCAGCTAAGGCTTCATTCCTAGCTTCGTTCAAGTCATACAACAACGCACAGCTATCGAAGATGGCAAAGGTTTGGAGTGAGAGCTACAACATCAAGACCGTAACCGCGTCAACCAACCCACTTCTTCTAGTAGGTAACGGTGCATACAAGATCACCGGTGCAGTTGCTGACCAGTCAGTTACCCTTGGCCTAAACGCTAAGTACAACTCAGGCAAGAAGACCAGCGGAATCAAGACCGTCATCCTAAAGATGATCGCTGACGGAACCGCTGCTGCTCAGGCCCTTGCAAACAAGGAAATCGACATCTACCAGGGTCAGCCAACCGCTGACGCTGTTGCACAGCTAAAGGCAATCTCTGGCGTCACCGTTATTGGTGGAACCAACAGCTGCTTCGAGCACGTAGATGTACGCCAGGGCTCAGTTAACGACCAGGACTACACCGGCCCATTTGCTGCAAGCAACAACGCATCAAAGAACGCTAAGGCAAAGGACCTTCGTACTGCATTCCTACTCGCGTTCCCACGCGATGAAATCGTCGAGAAGCTAATCAAGCCAATCAACTCGAAGGCTGTTGTTGTCAACTCGTCATTCACCCTGCCTGGCCAGGTCGGTTACACCGACATCGTCAAGGCTTCTGGTGTAAGCAAGTTCACCACCGGCACCCAGGCTTCTCGCACCGCAGCTGCTCTAGCTCTTGTGAAGAAGTACTACCCAACCGCAGCTGAAGGCAGCAAGTCTGTTGCAGTCAAGCTTCTTTGGGGTCAGCCAAGCAACGCACGTCGCGCTGCAGAGGCTGCTCTAATCAAGGCTGAACTTGCAAAGGCCGGCTTCGATGTCGACAACGCAGGTACCTCAGGTTGGGGTGGCTTCCTAGATGACAACAAGTACGATGCAGCATTCTTCGCATGGTGCCCAACCTCAACTAGCCAGACCGGCTCAAACGCCAACTTCCAGTCAGACGGTGGAAACAACTTCATCGGCTACAACAACGCACTAATGGACTCAACCTTGAAGTCACTAGAGCAGAAGTTGACCGCCTCACAGATCACCGCAAAGTACATTGCTGCAGAGAAGCTACTCATCTCTGACGCAGTTACCCTGCCGATCTTCCAGCACCCAGCAGCGACTGCTGTCAACTCGGCGTTGAAGAACGTCAAGCCAGCACCGTTGTCTCCAACCTTGGTTTGGAACTTCTGGGAGTGGAAGTACTAGAAGCTAGCTTCTAGTCTTTTCACCGCCCAACAAAAAGGCACCCAGAGAAATCTGGGTGCCTTTTTTGGGTGGAGGGACAATAATTATTTCTTCTGGTTTAGGCTTGAGCGAGCAACATCTGCAGAAGTCTTTACTCACAAAGCTGTGACTGAAAGGGATCGAATTGATCGCCTACATCCTGCGCCGTTTGTCGGCGTTGATCGTAATCTTGTTTGGTTCAAGTTTCATAATTTACAACTTGAGCGCAATCTCGGGAGACCCGCTAGAGGCACTTCGCATCAGCCAGGACCCAAATGCGGCACAGCAGATCATTACTCTCACGCGCGACCTCCAACTAGACGTTCCGCCGCCACTTCGCTACTTCCTGTGGCTAAAGGGGGTTCTCGGTGCATTCATCGGGCAGGTTGACTTTGGAATGACTCGAGACGCCCAGTCGGTCACAGCAGCAGTAGCAGCAGCTATTCCAACCACTGTTCGCCTCGTAGTCGGGGCCACCGTCATCGCAATCATCCTAGGTATCACTATCGGCATCGTTACGGCCCTGCGCCAGTACAGCCGTTTCGACTATGCGATGACTTTCGTCGCCTTCCTCCTTTTCTCGCTACCAATCTTTTGGTTCGCCGTGCTCCTCAAGCAGTACCTGGCCATCGGTTTCAATAACTTCCTCGCCGAACCGCAAGTGTCGCCGCCATGGGTGATAGGTCTGGGTCTGGCAAGCGGTCTGTTCTGGGGCTCGGTGATCGGCGGCGATCGGCGCAAGGTCTTGACCATCTTTGCCATTGGCACCTTGACCACTTCATCGCTTATTTGGCTCATGGGCGCTACCAACTGGTTCCTAAACCCTGGTCTTGGCCCAATCATCATCTTTGGTGCCAGCATCGGCATCGCTTTCGCGGTAACCCACCTCTCGACCGGTTTGACTGTTAGGTCGGCTCTACGTTCCTCGCTCACCATGGCTGTACTGGGTCTGATCTCCTACTACCCGACTCAGTGGGTTCTAGATCAGAATGGTCACCTTCTCAACTTCCTGCTACTGGCTGCTGTAACGATTGGTCTCGCAATCGGCGTGAGCTTCATCTTCGCCAAGATCGATCGTGGTCCTGTCATTCGAACCACAATCATCACTGCGGTTCTTATCTCAGTGCTGGTCATAATCGACAAGTTCATGCAGACCTGGAACCCTTACCTGTCTACCGACGCCGTTAACTACCGCCCGGTGCCAACTGTTGGACAGGTCAACGACTTGCTCGAGCCAGGTAACTTCTGGTTTACGGCACTTGACATCGTGATGCACATGTTCTTGCCTACCGTGGCTCTTACTCTGATTTCATTCGCCGGCTACATCCGTTACTCTCGCGGTTCGCTACTTGAGGTGCTGAACCAGGATTACATCCGCACAGCTCGCGCTAAGGGCCTAACCGAGCGCACCGTAATCATGCGTCACGCCTTCCGCAACACCATGATTCCTTTGACCACCCTCATGGTTGTTGACTTCGCCGGAATCATCGGTGGTGCAATCATCACCGAGCGCATCTTCGGTTGGGTGGGTATGGGAACTCTGTTCAACCAGGCAATTAACACCATGGACCTCAACCTACTAATGGGCGTGTTCCTCGTGACAGCAACCATGTCGGTCCTAGCAAACCTCGCTGCCGACCTGCTTTATTCAGTTCTGGATCCAAGAATTCGAGTTGGAAAGTAATCATGTTCAAGAAGAAATCTAAAGAACTCGTTGCTCAGGGCGGCGAAAACGCTATTGCGAACAAGGAGACCGAAGGCCTAAGCCAGAGTCAGATTGTTCGTCGCCGATTTGTTCGACACCGTGCGGCAATGATCTCGTTGATCAGCCTGATTTCCATGGTTGTTTTCGTGTTCACAGCTTCTGGCTTGCACCTTGGCAATGAGGCAAACCCAATCATCGTTCCAGGTTGGTGGCACTGGAGCATCACCGATATCGACCCAAACCTGTCGGTTTCGCCTGATGGCATCGTTGGTGCGCCAACCCTCGACATCCTGCCTTCTTTCATCGATGGCACCGGCTTGGCAATTGGTTCACACCCGTTTGGCCAAGATGACATCGGTCTTGACTACTTCGCCCTCGTAATGCGCGGAGCCCAGCAGTCAATCGTGGTTATGTTGATCATCGGCCTAATCGCTGCATTCATCGGAACCGTTGTCGGTGCTGTCACCGGCTACTTCCGCGGTTGGGTGGACGCAGTCTTGATGCGTTTCACCGACTTCATCATCACCATCCCGGCAATCATCATCGGTTCGGTAATCGGTTTCCAGTTCGGCAACCTCGGTGTAATCTTCCTGGCTACCTATTTAGGTCTGTTCTCATGGACAGGTCTTTCGCGACTGGTTCGCGGAGAGTTCCTAAGCCTTCGCGAGCGTGAGTTCGTTGACGCAGCCCGAGTTGCCGGCGCCAACAATGCCCGAATCGTTTTCAAGCACATTCTGCCTAACGCAGTCGGTGTGATCATCGTTTCGGTTACTTTGCTTATGTCTGGTGCAATCATCACCGAGTCGGCGCTTAGCTACCTTGGCTTCGGCGTGGTTCCGCCTGACGTATCTCTTGGTCTCTTGATCTCTAAGTATCAAGACTCTTTCACTACGCGTCCTTGGCTGTTCTGGTACCCAGGTATGTTCATCATCGCTATCGCACTTTGCATCAACTTCATCGGAGACGGTCTTCGCGACGCATTTGACCCGCGTCAGAAGCGTCGCATCACCAAGAAGGATCGCGCAGAGGCAAAGTTGGCTAAGGCTCGCGGCTAATGAAGGTTTTGAATCACAAGGGCGCCAATGGTGCAAACGAGCAGTGTGCTGACACCCAGTGCATTGAATCTGACTTGGGTTTCCATGTCGCCGCTGGTTTCGGGGTTATAAGCCTCGAAGCGAAGCCTGCAAAGTTGAGCAGCCTCACCGCTGCTGGTTCTTGGGGATTCACCGGGGCGAATTTGAACCCGGTTGCTGAGCTTGTAACCCTTGAGTTCGCTGGCGTGAACGGTTCTAGCGTGGTAGCGACCGGGGGCCACGGCCGCCCAAGCGCTGATTCGCTTGGCAGCAGTAACAATGGTCAGCGAGTATCGAACATCGATGTCGACGACCTTGTGCCAACCGATTGCGATCGAAGTGAATGGGTTGGTTACGATAACGCCTTCATCGAAGATTTCCACCTTTGGTTGGATGAAAATCAGGTAGGCACCGATGCTGAAGGCGAGCGCCCACAGGCTTCCAGAGATGGCCAGCAAGGTGCTTTCGGTCAGCCAGAGGGTTACGGCCAGGAGCGCGCAGAGCACGAACACGAGGCCAGCCAGCACAAAGCCGCTTCGCGGCCTAAAGATTTGTTTATTAGTCACGTTTCAATCATCGCAGGAGAAAAATAATGTCTGAGCCGATTCTGAAGGTCAGCAACTACAACATTGACTTCTGGGTGGATGGTGTCTGGTATCCAGCCGCCGTCGACATGAACTTCGAAGTCAAGCCGGGCCAGGTTCTCGCCATTGTGGGTGAGTCTGGTTCAGGAAAGTCAACCACCGCGATGGGCTTGATGTCTCTTCTCGCCAGCAACGCGCGCACCTCTGGCAGCGTTCTGGTTAAGGGTGTTGAGATGGTCGGCGCTGCGCCGGCGACACTGCGCCAGTTCCGCGGTAAGGAAGTTGCTTACATCTTCCAGGAGCCGATGACCGCACTGAACCCGGTTTACACGATTGGTTTCCAGATCGTTGAAACCCTTCGCACTCACTTTGACATGGGCCCGAAAGAGGCCAAGGCTCGCGCCGTCGAACTGATCACCATGGTGGAAATTCCTAACCCGGAAGCATCATTCGACAAATACCCTCACCAGCTTTCTGGTGGCCAGCGTCAGCGAGCCATGATCGCTCAAGCGCTCGCCTGTGACCCAGGCCTGCTTGTCGCCGACGAGCCGACCACCGCGCTAGATGTTACCGTTCAGGCCGAAATCCTCGACCTAATGCGCAACCTTCGTGACCGCCTAAACTCGGCCGTTCTGCTGATCACCCACGACATGGGTGTTGTGGCCGACTTGGCTGACGACATCCTGGTGATGAAAGACGGCCTCACACTCGAGTACGGCACCGCAGACCAGATCTTCAACCGTCCGAACCACCCATACACGCAGGCATTGCTAGCTTCGGTTCCAAAGCTAGGAACCGTGGCTGCAAGAACCCTAGAACCGAGCGAGGGTAAAAGCGCTGCACCAGTTCTCAAGCTTGAGAATGTCGAGATTGAATATCCAAAGCGCGGCCGCATTCCTGCTTTCAAGGCCGTTCAAGGATTCAACCTTGAGATTTTCCCGGGCGAAATCGTCGGCCTCGTCGGTGAATCTGGCTCTGGAAAGACCACTATCGGCCGTGCTGCCATCGGTCTTCTTCCTATTTCTGGCGGAAAGCTTGAGGTTGTCGGTCAAGACATCAGCCACGCTACCCAGAAGGACCTGCGATCGATCCGTCGCCAGACGGGAATCGTCTTCCAGGACCCAGCCAGCTCGCTAAACCCTCGCTTGCCTATCGGCGAAAGCATCGGCGAACCTTTGTTGTTGGCAAAGATTGCCCAGGGCGACGAGCTGAACCGCCGTGTTGAAGACCTACTCGACTCGGTCGAGCTACCTCGCAGCTACCGCAACCGCTACCCACACGAACTATCGGGTGGTCAGCGTCAGCGCGTTGGAATCGCTCGTGCGCTTGCTTTGACCCCAGATCTACTGATCGCTGACGAACCGACTTCAGCGCTTGACGTGTCTGTGCAGGCTCGCTTCCTCGAGCTTCTCCAGGGGCTGCAAGAGCAGTTGAAGTTCGCTTGCCTCTTCATCAGCCACGACCTAGCTGTTGTCGACATCCTTTCTCACCGAATTGCGGTTATGCAGAACGGTCGACTGGTTGAGGTTGGGCAGCGAGATGAAATCTTGAAGCGCCCTCAAGAGGAATACACCAAGCGTCTGATTTCTGCGGTGCCGGTGCCAGACCCTGAGCTGCAGAGAATCCGCCGCGAGGCACGCTTAGCAGCCAAGTAAACCTCCACTTTTGGCCCCCGCTCAGTTAGACTGAAAGGGCAGGGGCTCAAAGATGCAATTCTGCACCCCCTAAATAATTTCGAAGCGTCAACTTTTATGCTGTTTGGCGCGCTCACAAAGGATGTTCTTATGGCTAAGGCCACCAGAGACGACTTGCGCAACGTTGCAATCGTCGCCCACGTAGACCACGGCAAGACCACTTTGGTCGACGCCATGCTTCGCCAGACCGGCTCTTTCAGCGACCACGGAACCGTGGGCGAGCGAGTAATGGACTCAGGTGACCTAGAGCGCGAGAAGGGCATCACCATCCTCGCGAAGAACACTGCTATCGCCTACAAGGGTGACCACTCGGGTGGCAAGGAAATCACCATCAACGTGATCGACACCCCAGGTCACGCCGACTTCGGTGGCGAGGTTGAGCGCGGTCTCTCTATGGTTGACGGCGTTGTCCTTCTAGTTGACGCTTCTGAAGGCCCGCTTCCTCAGACTCGCTTCGTTCTTCGCAAGGCGCTAGAGGCAAAGCTTCCGGTTATCTTGTTGGTTAACAAGACCGACCGTCCTGACGCTCGCATCGACGAGGTTGTCGAAGAGACCCACGACCTTCTTCTAGGTCTAGCCTCTGACCTACACGACTCGGTTCCTGACTTGGACATCGACGGCATCCTTGACTTGCCAATCATTTACGCTTCTGGCCGTGCCGGAATCGCTTCATTGGTCAAGCCTGCTGATGGCACCCTTCCTGAAGGCGAAAACCTAGAGCCACTATTCGGCGCAATCATGAAGTACATCCCAGCACCGGTTTACGACGACGAAGCTCCGCTTCAGGCGCACGTGACCAACCTTGACGCGTCTCCATTCTTGGGTCGTCTTGCGTTGCTACGTATTTTCAACGGCACCCTGAAGAAGGGCCAGCAGGTTGCTTGGGTTCGCCAGGATGGCACTACTCAGACCGTCAAGATCACCGAACTTCTAAAGACCAAGGCTCTTGAGCGCTTCCCAACCGAAGAAGCTAACCCTGGCGACATCGTTGCCGTTGCAGGTATCGAAGACATCACCATTGGTGAAACTCTTGCGGACCCAAACGACATCCGCCCACTTCCCATGATCACTGTTGATGACCCGGCCATTTCGATGACTATCGGTATCAACACTTCTCCTATGGCCGGTCGCGTCAAGGGTGCAAAGGTTACCGCTCGTCTAGTCAAGGACCGCCTTGACAAGGAGCTAATCGGTAACGTTTCGATTCGCGTTCTTCCTACCGAGCGTCCAGACGCTTGGGAAGTTCAGGGTCGAGGCGAGCTTGCTCTTGCCATCCTTGTAGAGCAGATGCGTCGCGAAGGCTACGAGCTAACCGTTGGTAAGCCACAGGTTGTTACCAAGCGCGTTGACGGCAAGCTACACGAGCCTTTTGAAGACCTAACCATCGACGTTCCAGAAGAGTTCCTAGGTGCGATGACTCAGCTTCTTGCTGCTCGCAAGGGCCAGATGGTCAACATGGTTGCCAACGCAACCGGTTGGGTTCGTATGGAGTTCAAGGTTCCAAGCCGTGGCCTAATCGGCTTCCGCACCGAGTTCCTAACCAACACCAAGGGCACCGGAATCGCGAATGCGATTTCAGCAGGCTACGACGCATGGGCTGGCGACATCCAGACTCGTAACAACGGTTCGCTAGTTGCAGACCGCGCAGGTGTGGTCACCCCATTCGCAATGATTGGTCTTCAGGAGCGCGGTTCGTTCTTCGTTCAGCCAACCAGTGAGGTTTACACCGGTATGGTCATCGGCGAGAACTCTCGCTCAGAGGACATGGAAGTTAACATCACCAAGGAAAAGAAGCTCACCAACATGCGCGCTTCTTCATCTGATGAATTCCAGTCACTAACCCCGCCACGCACCTTGTCACTCGAAGAGTGTCTAGAGTTCGCTCGTGAAGATGAGTGTGTTGAGGTCACCCCTGAGGCAACTCGTATTCGCAAGCTTGAGCTAGACCCAACCGTGCGTGCACGCCTCTACTCACAGCGCAAGAACGCGAGCCAGGGCAAGTAGTCCTAAATCTCTTCGAAAACCCTCGGTCATTAGGCCGGGGGTTTTCGTTTTGCGCATAAAGTTGAGTAATGGCCAAGGCAACTTTTCAACCACAGCGACTTCTCATCGTTCACGCACACCCGGATGACGAAAGCCTATTCACCGGCCATGTGATCGCAGAACGTCTTGCAGCCGGTGCCGAGGTAATGGTGTTCACCCTCACGAGAGGCGAACGTGGCAAGGTCAAGCTAGAAGAGTTGAAATCCCTCGAAGGAAACCTCGCCGCAATGGGAGCATTCCGAACTGGAGAGCTGCGCGAAGCACTGGCCGCCTTTGGTGGCGTCAAACACGCCTTCGCTGGAACGCGCGCTTACCTCGACTCTGGAATGCGCCTCAACCCTCTTGGTAAGCCGGCTAAACCACGCAAACTTGATGAATTGGCGCTTTCGGCTGCCTCCACATCCGTGGTTGCAGATGACATTCTGCGGGTTATCCAGGATTTCAAGCCAGACGCGGTTTTGACTTATAACCGCAAGGGCGGCTTCGGCCACCCTGATCACAAAATGGCCCATGAGGCCACTGCGATGGCTATCCGCATCTTCGCCAAGAAGCGCAAGGGGCGAGCGCCGGCTTTCTGGGTGATAGCCGAGCCGGGCGAACGTTTCGACGTTCAGATTGGTGACGCCAAAACTGCCGCAATCAAGAAGGCTGCGCTTGAAGCGCACAGCAGCCAAGTGTCGGTTGGCGCAGAGACCTATTCGCTGGTTCAGGGCAAAGAATTCCGTTATGACCGAACCGAACGTCTTCGCAAGGCATCGCCCAACCCGTTGGTTCACTTGCGACCTGTCCTCACCTTTTTCTGGGCGATCCCGTTGGGTTTCTTGCTCGGAGTGGCCGGAACATTGCTTCACCAAGTTAGAACAACCGACGGCAACAATATTGGGCTTCTCGTGGCCCTAGTAATGACGGGCTCGCTATCGATCGCGATTCGTCTGCTGCGAAACAGCCGCGGTGCCCTGTACCTTCTTGCCGCCACGTTCGCTGCAACCATTTTTTGGCTGTCACAACCGCAGTCAGATGGAACATTGCTGATTCCGGGTAACGATCTCGGGAACATTTGGGCCTACGGCTCGCTTGGATTAGTTGCTGCAATCATTCTTTTCCCTAACATCCGCCCAGGTTCTTGGCGGAAGTCGGCTCGCGGCCACCAATAAAATAGACTTAGTTCCAGACCAAACAGAGGATTTCAAGTGACTTACGTAATCGCCCTTCCATGTGTCGATGTCAAAGACAAGGCATGTATCGAAGAGTGCCCTGTTGACTGCATCTATGAGGGTGAGCGTTCGCTTTACATCCACCCGGATGAATGTGTCGACTGCGGCGCGTGCGAGCCAGTTTGCCCGGTTGAAGCCATCTACTACGAAGACGACTTGCCTTCACAGTGGTCTGACTACTACAAGGCCAACGTCGAATTCTTCGACGACCTCGGTTCACCTGGAGGTGCTGCCAAGGTTGGCAAGATCGCCAAGGACCACGCGGTAATCTCTGTTTTGCCTCCGCAGGCTTAAGTTAAGCCTCGCCTAAATTCATGTTTGATCGCCTTCCGGAATACCCGTGGGAACAGCTAAAGCCTTACGCGGCTAAAGCTGCCCTTCATCCCGGGGGAGCGGTAGACCTTTCTGTAGGTTCACCGGTGGATCCAACGCCAAGCATCATTCAAGATGCTCTGAATGCCTCATCAAATGCCCCTGGCTACCCTTCAACCGGCGGTTCGGTAGAGTTCAAGGCTGCCGTCGTGGAGTGGTTCGAGCGCCGTCGTGGCGTTCCTGGCCTGAAGCCAGACCAGGTGATGCCAACCATCGGTTCAAAAGAGCTCATCAGCTGGTTGCCTCTGCTCATGGGGCTTGGGCCTGGTGACGTCGTCGTGCAACCTAAGGTGGCCTACACCGCATACGTGGTTGGTGCGGCCCTCTGCGGTGCCGAAATCGTTTCCGAGGATGACCCTGCGAAGTGGCCTGAGAACGCGAAGCTAATCTGGATCAATTCACCAGGCAACCCGGATGGGCGCGTCATGGACATTGCCGAGATGAAGGCAGCTGTAGAGCGCGCGCGCGAACTCGGTGCCCTCTTGGCCAGCGACGAATGCTACGCAGAACTCGGCTGGGGCGAGTGGTCTGACAAGCTGATTCCATCGGTTCTGGATCCCCGCGTTTGCGGCGACAGTCACGAAGGCGTCATGGCGGTTTACTCGTTGAGCAAGCAGTCGAACATGGCAGGTTACCGAGCGGCCTTCGCAGTCGGCGAGGCGTCTTTGATCAAGGGTTTGGTCAACCTACGCATGCACTCTGGTCTAAACACCCCGTTGCCGGTTCAACGCGCGATGGTTGTGGCCCTTGGCGACGAAGAGCACGTTGCGATCGAAAAGGAAATTTACCGCGAGCGTCGAGAAGTGCTCCTTGCTGCCGTTCGCGCCTATGGTTTCCAACTGGCCGATAGCGAAGCTGGGCTTTACCTCTGGGCGACACTCGGCGAAGACTGCTTCAAGACTGTCGACCGCATGGCTGAGTTGGGAATCGTCGTAGTACCGGGCACTTTTTACGGCGAATTCAGCACTCAATACGTCCGCTTTTCTATCACCGCAACAGATGACAAAATTGCCGAAGGTGCGCGTCGACTTCGCGATGCCATAGGCTTGGTTTAGCCCAAACAAGGGGCAATAGAGAGACACAGGAGCTTCGATGACCTCGAGCGACAAAGTTACAGTCACGTATGGTGATGTCACCGCCGAATTCCCAGTGATTCAGGCAGTAGATGGCCCATCAGCCGTAGACATTTCTAAGTTGACTGCCATCACCGGTTTGACCGCATACGACCAAGGTTTCGTAAACACTGCATCAACCAAATCGGCCATTACCTTCATCGATGGCGGAGCGGGAATCCTGCGTCACCGCGGCTATCCAATCGAACAGTTGGCTGGCGCCAAGACTTTCCTCGAGACTTCATTTCTTTTGATTTATGGGGAGCTCCCAACCCCAGCCGAATTGGCTAAGTTCGAAGACAAAATCCGTCGCCACACATTGGTGCACGAAGACCTAAAGAACCTCTTTCACGCGATGCCTCAGAACGCTCACCCAATGGCCGTTCTCGCCGCGGGAGTGTCAGCGCTTTCGACTTTCTACCAAGACTCTCTTGACCCAAACGACCCAGAACAGGTCGAGCTTTCGACCATTCGCTTGCTAGCTAAGCTTCCGGTTCTGGCTGCCTACGCTAACAAGAACAGCATGGGTCAAGCGCTGCTTTACCCAGACAACAGCCTCAGCTATGTCGAAAACTTCCTCCGTATGAATTTTGGCAACATGGCCGAAGACTACGTTCAGAACCCTGTGGTCACTCAGGCACTCGAAACCCTTTTGGTCTTGCACGCTGACCACGAACAGAACTGCTCCACATCAACCGTTCGCTTGGTTGGCTCAAGCCAGGCAAACATGTTTGCCTCGATTTCTTCTGGCATCAACGCTCTGTTCGGCCCGCTCCACGGTGGTGCAAACGAGGCCGTTCTTGAGATGCTTACCGAGATTCAGAACTCTGGCGAGTCAGTTCAGCACTTCGTGAACCGCGTAAAGAACAAGGAAGACGGAATCCGTCTCATGGGCTTTGGCCACCGTGTTTACAAGAACCTTGACCCACGCGCTCGCATCGTTAAGGCTACAGCCGACAAGGTCCTTGCTGAACTTGGCGTGAAGGATCCACTTCTTGACATCGCTAAGGAGCTCGAGGCAGCGGCACTGTCAGACAGCTACTTCATCGAGCGAAAGCTTTACCCGAACGTCGACTTCTACACCGGCGTCATCTACAAGGCTCTTGGCTTCCCGCCTCGCATGTTCACCGCTTTGTTTGCCCTTGGCCGACTTCCGGGATGGATCGCTCACTGGCG
>JBEDKF010000072.1:0-3600 GCA_041172305.1 Actinomycetota bacterium
CGAGTTATTTCTCTGCTGCCATCCATGGCGAATTCGATGCGCGAACCCTCGTCGGTCACCGTCGCCAGCTCACCCTTGCGAAGCGCCCATTTTGCAGCATCGTCGGCTGCTGGCACGAATACACCCTGCTTGGTGATTCCGACCGGGATGACGTTGTACTTGCTTCTATCGATTGCGCCGAGCACTCCGGCTGCGGTTGCGCACGATATTGAGTGCTCGCTTGAGCGCCCTCCGAAGAGCAGAACCAGGTTAAGTTTTGCCATGGCTATTCGCCCTGAGGTCCGTCGGTTTCGGTGGTCAGGTGAGGCGCGATGTCCTTAGGGTCCATCTTGCCCTCGAGAACCAGTTGCACCTGCTCGACAATCGGCATGGCAACATCCTTGGCTTTTGCCAACTGAAGAATCGGCGCAACCGAAGAGAGGCCTTCGGCGGTCTGCGACATGCGACGGAGCACTTCTCGAAGGGTGTAACCCTTGCCGAGCATTTCGCCAGCCTTGTGGTTTCGAGAAAGCGGTGACTCTGAGGTCGCGATTAGGTCACCGAGGCCGGCGAGACCAACCATAGTGTTTGCCTTCGCGCCATAGGCAACTGCGAAGCGTGAGATTTCGGCGAGGCCGCGAGTCATGATCGAGGCCTTGGTGTTTTCGCCATAACCGACTCCGTTAACGATGCCGATTGCCACTGCGATCAGGTTCTTCAGAATGCCACCGAACTCGGTTCCAATGACGTCCCTGTTGATGAAGGTCGTGAAGTAGTCGTTGCTCGCCGCCTTGGCCACCGTTTCGGCGGCGGTTCGGTTTGTTGAAGCTGCAACCGAAGCAGCAGGCTGCCCCTGAGCGATTTCTAGTGCCAGGTTTGGCCCAGAAACAACGGCGATCTGGTCTTCTGGGAACCCCGTGACAGAAGCGATTACCTCGCTCATCCGCAGCCCGGTTTCCTTTTCGACACCCTTCATGAGGCTGACAAGGATTGCGCCCTTTGGCAGTAGTGGACCCCACTCTTCGAGGTTTGCTCGGAGTGACTGCGAAGGAACGGATAGGAATACGAGTTCTGCATCGGTCAACACTGCGGCAACATCCGTGCTGGCCTTTAGAGTCTTTGGCAGGTGGATGCCTGGCAGGTAGTCGCCGTTGCGGTGATCTTGGTTGATCTCCTCGGCCACATCCTCACGACGGGCCCATAGGACTACATCGTTTTCTGGGTTGTCTGCCAAAACCTTGGCGAAGGTGGTGCCCCAGCTGCCCGCACCCATCACGGCAATTTTTGCCATCAGTTCTTCGCTTTCTTGTTGTTCTTCTTGAAGTTTCCGTGCTCAGCCTGGCCATGATTTGCCGGATCCCAAAGCTCTTGCGGTGCAACGGTTCCGCGCAGTTGCGACACCAGTTCGGTGATTCGGCGCATGACCATCTCGGTCGCTTCGTGAACCTCGGCCGGGGTCAGCTTCTTGCCTCGGTAAGCCGATAGGTCAATCTCATCGCCAACCACCATGCGAACCGGCTTCCAGAAACCTGGGCGGAATTTTGCCCCGTACTGCGGCAAAACCTTTTCGCTTCCCCAGTGCGCAACCGGGTAAACCGGCACGTTGGTTTCGAGCGCTAGGCGAACGGCACCGGTCTTGCCACGCATTGGCCATAGGTCTGGGTCGCGGGTCAGGGTGCCCTCGGGGAAGATCGAGATGCAGTGTCCGGCATCCAAGTATGAGTGGGCCGCACGAAGTGGCTCATCGTTGCGCTGGCCGCCACGGTAAATCGGAATCTGGCCGGCCGCTCGCAGCACTGGGCCGACAACCGGAACCTTGAAGAGACTGCCCTTTGCCAAGAAGTGCGGAGCGCGCTTGAGTGTCACATAGACGAAGTGAGCCATAGCCAAGGCATCAACGTTGGTTACGTGGTTGGCAACCAAAACGTATGGGCCTTTTTTAGGGAGCTTCTCTTGGCCGCTCGGCACAACCTTGAACAGAGTGCGCACCAGTGGAATCAAAATCGACGCAATGACGACCAGGACGAAGTGACGCTCCGAAGGATTAATCTTCGGCATCCTTAGATATTCGCGGTTGGTCTTTTTAGCCACGTTGGAGCTATTCGCTGTAGGTGAAGTCGGCCCCGAGGTCGGTGAGCTTCTGCAAGAAGTGCTCGTAACCGCGTGAGATCAGCTGAACATTGGTGACGTTTGAGGTGCCGGTAGCAGCCAGTGCAGCAACCATGTGGCTGAATCCGCCGCGAAGGT
Source organism: Actinomycetota bacterium (assembly GCA_041172305.1). Taxonomy (GTDB): domain Bacteria; phylum Actinomycetota; class Actinomycetes; order Actinomycetales; family Microbacteriaceae; genus Rhodoluna. Next base: position 2,227 of record JBEDKF010000072.1, read on the forward strand.
CAGGGACGCGAATATCTGCCGCGTGAAGCGGGGTTGGGCCAGAGATCACAGCGGAGTGGTTGAAGTTGCGCTGCCCAAATCGGCAGGCAGTGCCGCCTAGGCATTCCTTGTAAATCTGGATCTGCGCGCCCATTTGGACCAACGCATCGGTGAAGCCGAAACGGTTCTCGTAAACGGTCTCGTGGATGATCGAAAGACCCTTGGCCTGGGTCAGGGCAACCACAAGCGGCTGCTGCCAGTCGGTCATGAATCCAGGGTGCACATCGGTCTCTAGTACTACCGGCTTCAGGTCGCCACCCGGATGCCAGAAGCGAATGCCGTCATCCTCGATTTCGAATGCGCCGCCAACTTTGCGGTAGACGTTCAAGAAGGTGGTCATGTCTTGCTGGCGCGCGCCACCGACGAAAATGTTTCCGTTCGTTGCTAGCGCAGCGCAGGCCCATGAGGCAGCCTCGTTGCGGTCGAAGATTGCACGGTGCGAGTAGCCCTTGAGTTCGGTGACACCCTCGATGCGAATCACGCGGTCGGTGTCGACCGAGATGATCGCGCCCATCTTCTGCAAGATTGCGATGAGGTCCATGATCTCTGGTTCGATGGCTGCACCGGAAAGCTCAGTGAGACCCTCGGCGCGAACCGCAGTCAAAAGAACCTGTTCGGTAGCACCAACCGAAGGATACGGAAGTTTGATCTTCGCTCCGTGCAAACCCTTAGGTGCAGAAAGGCGGGTTCCGTTTTCGAGCTCTTCGATAACGGCACCGAAGTTGCGAAGCACTTCGAAGTGAAAGTCGATTGGGCGATCGCCAATGTGGCAGCCACCTAGACCCGGGATGAAAGCCTCACCGAGGCGGTGTAGCAACGGGCCACAGAACAAGATTGGAATTCGCGATGATCCCGCGTGGGCATCGATGTCGGCCATGCGTGCCGAAGAAACCTTGGTTGGGTCAAGTGTCATTACGCCGTCGGCGCTGTGCTCGATAACCACACCGTGCAGCTGCAGTAGGCGAGAAACAATCTCGACGTCGCTGATGAAGGGCACGTCTTTTAGGACGCTGGCCGACTCGCCAAGTAGAGCGGCGACCATGGCCTTGGTTACAAGATTCTTGGCACCCTTGACGTTTACACGACCGACAAGTGGCTTGCCACCGTGAACGGTGATCTGACTCATGGGTCTCCTTAGTGCTTCGCTGGCAGAGTCTTGGGCATCCAGTTCGGACGCTTGGCCTCAAAATCGGTGATGGCTTGCTCGTCTCGCAGGGTGAGCCCGATGTCATCCAAGCCCTCTAGCAGACGCCATTTAGTGTATTCGTCAATGTCGAAGTGCACGGATAGGTCGCCAATCGTGGCGGTCTGTTCGATCAGGTTGATGGTGATCGA
>JBEDKF010000073.1:0-3845 GCA_041172305.1 Actinomycetota bacterium
CGGCTGCCGCGAACTCGGCCCTAGTGCCTAAGCCTGGCGTAGCCAAGGGGCGCGTATGGTCCGGCACGCTTGGTCTATCGGGGTCTGAACTGGGTATTCAACTTGATGGCAAGTCTGCCCCTCAGGCCGTTTCAAACTTCATTACCCTTGCCAGCCAGGGCTTTTTCAAAGATCTAAAGTGTCACCGTCTGACCACTGCCGGCATCTATGTCCTGCAATGTGGAGACCCAAATGGTGATGGAACCGGCGGACCAGGTTACAACTGGGGCCCGATTGAAAATGCCCCGATGGACAACATCTATAAGACAGGTGTCTTGGCCATGGCTCGAGTTGGCAACGATGCCAGCAGCATGGGCAGCCAGTTCTTTATTGTCTACCAAGACTCAGAGATTCCTGCCGATTCAGTTGGCGGATACACCGTCTTTGGAAAGGTCACTTCGGGCCTAGATTCCGTCCTTAAAATCGCTGCCGCCGGAGTCGAAGGCGGGGCTTCAGATGGAAAGCCTGCTCTGGAAGCCAAGCTCGGCGTTATCAGCCTAAAATAGTCATTGTCCAATGGTGTTGGACGTCAAACCACAGGAGCTAGAAGTGTCAACCTCTAAGAACACATTCGGTCGCGTAGACGCCGAAAACAACGTATTCGTTACCGTCGCCGGAGTCGAGCGACAGGTTGGTCAGTATCCTGGCGTTCCTGCCGATGACGCACTTGCTTATTTCGAGCGCAAGTTCGCAGACCTCGAGGCTCAGGTTCGCATCCTTGAACAGCGCGTTGCCAACAAAGTTGATGCTTCGGGTTTGAAGAAGGTCGCCGCAAAGCTAACCGAAGATCTCAACGAGCCGGCTGCCGTCGGTGACATCGCGGATCTACGACGTCGTGTGCTGAACCTAGATGGCAAGATTGCCGCCCTAGTGTCTGAGAAGCAGGAAGCTTCGAAGGGTGAAACCACAGAGGCTCTGGCAAAGCGCGAAGCGATCGCCGTGAAGGCCGAAGCCATCGCGAACCAGGATGCCGCTAAGACGCAGTGGAAGAACTCTGGCGCCGAGATGACCAAGCTATTCGAAGAGTGGCAAGCTCTTCAGAAGTCGGGACCAAAGGTTCCAAAGTCAGAGGCTGACGCGATCTGGAAGCGTTTTTCAACCGCCCGAACTCGATTCGAAAGCGCCAAGCGTCAGTACTTCGCAGGCCTCGATTCAGCAACCAAGTCAGCTAAGGCGGCAAAGGTTGCAATCGTGGAGCGTGCCGAAGCCCTCGTTGCCAAGGGCAGCGACGCTGTAGTTGAGTACCGCAAGCTACTCGACGAGTGGAAGGCTTCGGGGCGCACTCCTGGCAAGCAGGATGACACTCTCTGGAACCGATTCAAGGCTGCTGGAGACGCCATCTACGCGGCCAAGGCCGAAGTTGTTGCCGTTGAAAACGTTGAGTTCAGTGCAAATCTTGCCGTGAAGCTCGAGCTTTTGAAAGAAGCAGCCAAGATTGATGCTTCTAAGGATCTAGAGGGTGCCAAGAAGGCTCTCGCTGCTATCCAGCAGAAGTGGGAAAAGGCTGGCAAGGTTCCGCGCGAGAAGCTTCGTGAAACCGAGGATAAGCTACGCGCCATCGAAGCCAAAGTTCGCGAAGTCGAAGCCGAGCACTGGCGCAAGACTGACCCTGCCGCTCAGGCTCGTTCTAACGATGTAATCACCCAGCTTGAAGCATCGATTGTGAAGCTAGAGGCAGAACTAGAAGCGGCCAAGGCTAAGAAGGACAAGAAGAAAACTGACGAAGCCACCGAGGCCCTAAAAGCTCGCAAGGCTTGGCTTGAGGTCGTAAAGGCTGCCTCATAGGCTTGTTTACCAAGTAGAAATTGAAACGACCCCATCGAAAGCTGGGGTCGTTTTCTTTTTTCTAACTGAAAGTTTTAGACATTGCTGACGCGATAAACGTCGTACACGGCTTCGATTCGACGGACCGCGTTCAGAAGGTGTTCGAGAACGCTCGCATCTCCCATTTCAAAAACGAATCGGCTTAGCGCCACGCGGTCCGATCGAGTCGACACCGATGCCGAGAGAATGTTTACGTGATGTTCCGAAAGCACGCGAGTGACATCGGACAAAAGACCAGATCGGTCTAGTGCCTCGATTTGAATTTGGACCAGGAAGAGACTCTTATTGGTTGGGGCCCAGCTGACTTCCATCATTCGTTCAGGCTGCAACATGAGTTCGGCCACGTTCTTGCAGTCTGAACGATGCACCGAAACCCCAGAACCTCTGGTTACAAAGCCAACGATTGGGTCGCCAGGTACGGGCGTGCAACAACGGGCAAGCTTCGCCATAACGTCTGCGTCACCCTTGACCAGAACGCCCGAATCATTCGATCGCTGACGGTTAATGCTTCGAGATTGCTGCGGCAACTCGAAAGGTGCATCGTCGTTATCTTCTTCAACGTTGATTGCGGCGGTGAGTTTCTCAACTACCGATTGCGCTGAGATGTGGTTGTCGCCGATGGCAGCGTAAAGCCCGGAAACGTCCGGGAATCGAAGTTCTCCGGCAAGCTTCACCAGAACGTCTGCCGACATTAGACGCTGGAGCGGGAGGTTCTGCTTGCGCATTGCCTTGGCGAGCATTTCCTTACCCTGCTCGGTCGATTCTTCCTTTCGCTCTTCGGCAAACCATTGCTTGATCTTTGCGCGAGCTCGCGGCGAAGCGACGAAGCTCAACCAATCCTTGGATGGCGAAGCCTCGATTGATTTGGAGGTAAAGATTTCGACGACATCGCCGGATTGGAGTTTTGTTTCGAGCGGCACCAAGCGTCCATTGACCTTAGCCCCCATGGTTCGGTGCCCGACTTCGGTGTGAACCGCGTAGGCGAAGTCAACCGGGGTCGCTCCCCCGCTAAGACCGATTACCTTGCCCTTAGGGGTGAAAACGTAAACTTCCTTTGCGCCGATTTCGAATCTCAGCGAGTCAAGGAATTCGGTCGGGTCCTGTGTCTCCGCTTGCCAATCCGTCAGGTGCTTCAACCAGGCAAGGTCTTCTTCGCGAGTCTCGGTCGACTTGCCAACCTGCTCCTTGTACTTCCAGTGCGCTGCGACACCGTACTCGGCGCGCTGGTGCATCTCGAAGGTGCGGATCTGAATCTCGACGGGTCTGCCCTGAGGGCCCATAACCGTAGTGTGAAGCGACTGATAAAGATTGAACTTTGGCATCGCTATGTAGTCTTTGAATCGTCCGGGAACCGGATTCCAGCGCGCGTGAATTGTGCCGAGGATGGCGTAACAATCCTTGACTTCCTGAACCAAAACTCGAATACCGACCAAGTCGTAGATGTCATCAAATTCACGACCACGAACCACCATTTTTTGGTAGATGCTGTAGTACTGCTTCGGGCGCCCGGCTACTTTGCCCTTGATCTTGTTGTCACGAAGATCTTCTTCGATGGAGCCGATGACACTCTCGATAAACTCGGCGCGCTTCGGTGTTCTCTGTGTGACGAGATTGACAATTTCTTCGTAAACCTTTGGGTATAGAACCGAGAACGAAATGTCCTCAAGCTCCCACTTGATGGTGTTAATTCCAAGGCGGTGTGCGAGCGGTGCATAGATTTCAAGAGTCTCTTGCGCCTTTCGCTTGGCGCTCTCCTCGGGCACGAAAGCCCAGGTTCGTGCGTTGTGGAGTCGATCGGCAAGCTTAATGACCAGAACTCGGATGTCCTTCGACATGGCCACGACCATTTTGCGCACGGTTTCGGCCTGGGCGTTGTCGCCAAACTTCACCTTGTCGAGCTTCGTGACGCCGTCCACGAGCATTGCAACCTCGTCGCCGAAGTCGTTCTTGAGCTGATTGAGGCTGTAATCGGTGTCTTCTAC
>JBEDKF010000074.1:0-4798 GCA_041172305.1 Actinomycetota bacterium
GCAGGCGAGATCGTTCTAAAGGACTCGGCTTCGACCGATTTGGCTTTGAACACTGCAAAGACCAAGTACGTTTACACCGCAAACGTTGCTGGTGGCGCAACCACCAAGGCAACTCTTGCAACTGAGGACTTCGGTTCTTACGACGCACGTGGTGTTGTTGGAACTGTTCCTGCTCCAACCGGTGACGCTGTCCTTAATGGTGTTGTAAAGTCTGCTTCAACCTCAACCTACGCAGGAGTAGCAATCCCAGGCACCACCGTAACTCTTGCCTCAGCTGGTCTTCAGTTCAAGGCATCACAGGGTGGAGCTAACGTTTGGACCACCGACAGCATCACCGTTAACGTTGATGCAAGCGGCGCGTTCTCAGTTGCGATTTACTCGCATGTTGCTGGTGCTCGCACCGTTACCGTGACCTCAGGTGCTGCAACTTCTGTTGTTGACTTGAACTTCGCAGATGCAGCAACATCAGCTGGAACCGTGGTTGCAGTTACTCCGGTCGTGACCGACCTTCAGAGTGGCTCAGGCGTAACCTTCGGCGCAACCGTCGTTGACAAGTTCGGTAACCCAGTTGCTCCAGCACAGGGCAACGCGACCGGCACCTCGCCTTACTTCAGCCTCAAGGTCACCGACCTGAGCGGTATCGCGGCAACTGTCTACGCTGGTTCAACTGATGCTGGTTCACTAAGCAAGGTTGTTAACTTCGGCGTCAACGACAAGGGAACTGTAACTGTTGTTGCAACCTACGACGCTGACGGTTCAACCACCACCAAGGATGCAGTTGTAAAGACTGTTACCTTCACCGTGAGTGACCTAGCTAAGGCTGCTGCTGACAAGGCTGCTGCTGAGAAGGCTGCTGCTGACGCAAAGGCTGCTGCTGAGCTAGCTGCTAAGGCAAAGACCGTAACTGTAACCGCTGGTTCAAGCACCTCACAGACCGGCCGCGCAGTTGACGTTTCTGTCAAGGTTGTTAACAACGCAGGCACTGCTGGTGCAGGCCGCACCGTGACCTTCACCTCAACCGGTGCTGGTTCACTAACTGCTTACACCGCAGTTACCGATGCAAACGGTGTTGCAACCGTGAAGGTTCTTGCTGGCGCAGCTGACAACGGCGACGCTGTTGTTGTTGCTTCTGTAGATGGCGTCACTGCATCTTCAAGCACCGTCACCTTCGGCACCACTGACGCACAGATTGACATCGTAAACAACCGCGTAACTGCAGTTGCTTCGTTCTCAAAGGGTAAGACTGTTGCGTTCTATGTTGATGGCATCAAGGTCTGGTCAAAGCTTTCAGCTTCAGACGCTGACGTTGTCTTGAACTACAACCTAAAGAAGGGTGCTCACACCGTTACCGTGAAGATCTCAGGCGGCTACTCAGCCACCGAGAAGTTCATCGTAAAGTAAGCACCAATCTCTAAGGGAAACCCCCTGGCCTGTGCGGGCCAGGGGGTTTCTCCGTTCCCCGGCAACTTGATTAGGCTTTAGGCATGGCATACCAGTACAAAGAACACCCTCACATTGAGGCGCGCAAAGCCAAGGGGCCGGCCGTTTCTAAGCGCCATCGCGACAGCAAGGCAAAGCTTGGTTTCAACGAGCGCATCGGTCTTGCCGTCACCAAGCGTGTGGGCACAATGTGGGCGGCATACGCGTTCTTTGGTTTGAGCGTAGTTTCGTTGCCGGCGGCACTGACCTCGGGCAACGTGATTGTGATCGTCTCTTGGGTCGCCCAAACCTTCTTGCAGTTGGTGTTGCTGCCGATCATCATCGTGGGCCAGAACATCCAGGCCAAATCGTCTGACGACCGAGCGATTGCCACATTTGAAGATGCCGGTGCGATTCTCGAGGAATCCAAGGAGATTCAGGCTCACCTCGGTGTTCAAGATCAAGCGCTATCTGAGCTGGTCGAAAAGGTGCGCGTTCTAGAGCAGCAAATCAGAAAGCAGCTGAAGAAGTAATGCGCCTAGTTATTGCCCGCTGCGCGGTGGATTATTCGGGGCGCCTTTCCGCTCACCTGCCCCTTGCCACGCGCCTGCTGATGCTCAAGAATGACGGTTCGATTCTGGTGCACTCAGACTCGGGGTCATACAAGCCACTGAATTGGATGAACCCACCCTGCACCATTGTGGTCGAAGAGCCTTCGGCCGAGGCTGCCGAGTTTGGTGTCATCGAGGTCTGGAAGGTCCAGCAGAAAAAGACCGATGACGTATTGAAGGTTTCGATTCACGAAATCATCGCCGATGTCGCGCATGAGCTGGGGGAGGACCCTGGCCTGATCAAGGATGGCGTCGAGGCTCACCTGCAGGTCTTGCTTGCCGAGCAGATCACTCTGGTGCACGAGGAGGCCACCCTGGTTCGTCGTGAATACATGACGGCAATCGGGCCGGTTGACATTCTGGCTCGCGATTCAAAGGGTTCAATCGCGGTCGAGCTCAAGCGCCGCGGCGACATCGACGGTGTCGAGCAGTTGACCCGTTATCTCGAACTGATGAACCGCGACCCGCTTTTGGCGCCGGTTCGAGGTGTCTTTGCCGCTCAAGAGATTAAGCCCCAGGCTCGCAAACTGGCAGAGGACCGCGGCATTGAGTGCTTAGTCTTGGACTATGACGAAATGCGGGGGATAGACAGTGGTGTCCCAAGACTCTTCTGATGGCCAGGTCTCTTCTAAGGTCAAGGTCGCTCGCAAGAAGCGCGAGCACCACCCCGCCCGATTCAACATTCGTGGCAAGGGTTACTTTCACCGCTTAGGCCCTGGCATCGTCACCGGCGCCGCCGATGACGACCCCTCGGGCATTGGCACCTACTCACAGGCTGGCGCCGCCGCCGGCTATGGGTTTCTCTGGTCAACCATCTGGCTGCTGCCACTGGCCTTCGCCACCCAAGAGGCATGCGCTCGCTTGGCGCTAGTCACCGGCAAGGGTTTGGCCGCAATCATCCGAGCCACATTGCCGCGCTGGGTGCTCATCATCGCAGTGATCTTGGTCTCGGTGGCTAACACCGTAAACATCGCCGCCGACCTTGGCTCGATGGCTGCCGCCCTTCGCCTTCTAGTGCCAATCGATCAAGTGGTTGGCGTGGTCGGTTTCGCAATCTTGGTTGCGGTGCTTGAAATCGCGATTCCCTATCACCGGTATGCCAAGGTGCTGCGTTGGCTATGCCTTTCGCTGGTTGCATACGTCTTGGTGCTCTTCGTGGCACAGGTTAACTGGAACACCGTCGCGGTCGCGACAATACTGCCGAAGATCGACCTAAACCGCTCATCACTCGAACTTCTGATTGCCTTGGCCGGAACCACGATCTCGCCATACCTGTTCTTCTGGCAGGCGGCCGAAGAGGTCGAGGAGCGAAACGAACCTCTAGTCAAAGAAGAGGGCACCGAGCTTGAGGTTTCGAAGAACCACGTGGCCGCAATGCGCGGGGATGTCTTCAGCGGAATGCTCACCGGAGTCTTCATCATGTTTGCCATCATGGCCACGGCTGCAGCGACGTTGAACGCGACCGGAATCACAAACATCAACTCGGCCGAAGATGCCGCGGCGGCCCTGCGCCCAATCGCTGGCGACTTTGCCGGCCTGTTGTTCTTGCTCGGCATCCTTGGGGTTGGCTTGCTTGCTGTGCCGGTGCTTGCCGGGTCGACGGCCTATGCGCTGTCTGAAACCTTTGGCTGGCGCGCCTCGCTCGAGTTGAAGCCGTGGCAAGCGAAGCCGTTCTACGCCGTCATCGTCGTCTCGGTTGGCATCGCGGTGCTGCTGAACCTGCTCGGTGTTGAACCAATGCGATTCCTCGTCTTGGCTGCAATCTTGAACGGTTTGTCTGCTCCGATTTTGATGATTATTGTTTGGTACTTGGCTCGCAGCAAGAAGCTGCTGGGTCGCTGGGCTTCGCCTTGGTGGTCGCAGGTTCTGATGGGCATAGCCATCCTGGCGATGACTTCGCTGCCCCTGCTCTGGTTGTTCGCCTCTTAAGCCAAGTTCCTCTTAGGCTTTGTCTATGGCAAAGATTTTGGTCATCCAACACAATGACGACGACAACCTAAACGACCTCGCTGCTCCGTTTCTTGAAGCCGGCCTCGAGATCGTTCAGTGGCATGCCGAAAAGACACCAGCCCCGGTCGAATCACTCGACGGTTTCTCGGGCCTTGTCTCGCTAGGAGCCTTTGCCGGCGTCGAGGATGAAGCCGAAACCGCTTGGATGCCATTCGAGCGCAAACTTATCGAATCAGCCATCGCGATCGAAATGCCGGTGCTCGGCCTCTGCTTTGGCTCGCAGCTTCTGGCTTCGGTGGCCGGTGCCGAGGTTGGCAAATCTGGTTCACCTGAGGTGGGCTGGTATGACGTAGAGATGGCTCCCGAAGCCGCCACCGACCCGCTTTTCGGTGTTTTGGGCCCAAAGCCAGAGGTGATTCAGTATCACTACGACACTTTCAATTGGCCTGCGCCAAACCCGGAGGTCACCATCCTGGGCACTGCCAACGGCATGAACCAGGCATTCCGCGTAGGCAAGAACGCTTGGGGCACCCAGTTTCACATCGAAATGAACTTGCCGACCATGTTGGGTTGGATTGCCAGCTATCCGCGCGCTTTTGAAAAGGCTGGAAACGTGCCAGACGAGCAGGTCGAGTTGACCCGCCAGAACTGGCGTTTGCACCAGGAGCGTTCGGTCGCCCTCGGGCGAGCTTTCGCCGAACAGGTTTTAGGTTTTTCTAAGGCTTGATGTTCTTTTGGGCCCAGGCGTAACCTTCGGGCGAGAGCCAGGCTAGTAGTTTCAAAACCTCCGACTTGTGCCCCGCGAAGGTCGATTTGGG
>JBEDKF010000075.1:0-14759 GCA_041172305.1 Actinomycetota bacterium
ACCGGCGTTGTTGCCGCCGTTGAACTTGACGACATAGTCGATGTGCTCGGCAATAAGGTCAGTTGCCTTGCCCTTGCCTTCGTCGCCCCACTGCGCACCAATAATCACTAATGCAGGCATAGTCTTACCCCGTGTTTCAAGCTTTGGATTGCACGCGAATGGCGTACATCTAAGTTTATCCACAGATTGCCCGCACCGCTATGGCTGGGGAATTCTGGAGTCATACCTTGCAATCATGACTATTGCTAATTCAAGGGCATCAGATAATCTGATTTTCATGAGAGAAATGACTGCAACCGAGGTTGCGCGCAACTTTTCTGAGGTGCTCGACGCCGTCGAGGCGGGCGAAGAAATCGTCGTGCTCCGCGGCAAAAAAGAGATCGCGCGAATTGTGCCCACCGAGCCGCACGTGCCAAACGGTGGCGCATTGGCCGACTGGTATGCCGAGCGCACTGCTAAAGGGGAACTTCTTGGTCAGTTTCCCGAGTGGGTGGCTGCAATGGATGAGGTCATGGCCGACCGCGAACGGCAGCGGAAGGAGATGAAGACCAAATGGGACGATGTGTATTAGACACCTCGGTCATCATCGCTCTCGAAAGGCAGCACCTCACGCAACCCGAGGTCTTCCAGCGAGATGATGAGGTCTTTGTTCCCGCCTTGGCGCTTGCGGAATATCTCGTTGGCATGCATCGAAGCACGCAACCGAAGCACAGAGAGCGCATGAGAGTAACCCTCGACGCAATCGAAAGATTTGCAACCTTAGTCGAATTTGGCGACCGTCAAGCGAAGTCTTTTGCGATTCTCAAAGCCGACGCCCTCTCGTCTGGCATTGGACGAAGTGACTTTGACTTGGCCATGGCAGCTCATGCGGTCGTCGAGGACGCCATCTTGGTGACGCGCGACAAAAACGCGCGGCTTTCGGAACTAACCGGGGTTGTTACCCGCGAGGTTTAAGCCAGGGCCTGGCGCGCTTGCTCTACAAGCCGAGGAATCGAGTCCTCGACATTGAGAACACAGCCGGATTCGTCGGCACCTAGGGGTTCGAGGGTCGCTAGCTGTGAATCGAGAAGTGAGGCTGGCATGAAGTGGCCGGCGCGGGCACCGAGGCGCTGTTCAAGAATTTTTCGGCTGCCATCCAAGTGCACAAAGAAGGTGTTTGGTGCGCCGGCGAGAATGCGTTCGCGATAGGCGCGCTTTAGCGCTGAACAGGCGATCACTGTTCCTGTGAAAGAACTGCCCGAGGTTTCGACAACCACTTCGGCGAGCGCCTTACTGACCAGTTCGAGCCATGGCCAGCGATCAGAGTCGTCGAGAGGGATGCCCGCACTCATTTTGGCTTTGTTGGCCTCAGGGTGCAGGTCATCCCCATCGATGAATCTTGCGCCAAGAGCGTCGGCGAGCGCAATGCCCACCGAACTCTTGCCGCATCCCGAAACGCCCATGACAACAATCCGCCAATCGTTCATAGTCATTTCAGAATTCTCTCTGTTGTGTTGAGTGTTTACCAGTCGTGCATGGTGCCGTCGATCTTCAGGCGGTTCACCGGAAGATAGGCAGACTCATACTCGAACTGTGAGGCGAGCTTCTCGTCATAAGAAACTCCGAGGCCTGGGCTGGTGCCAGGGCGAATCAGACCATCGCTGAAGGTGTATTCAGGCTGGAAGACATCGTTGGTGTCTGAACTGTGCTGCATGTATTCAGAGATGCCGTAGTTGTGAATCGCCATGCCAAGGTGAAGCGAGGCGGCGTGACCGATTGGTGAAACGTCGGTTGGGCCGTGAACGCCTGACTTGATTTGGTAGACCGCCGCGTAGTCGAAGATCTTCTTGAGCGGGGTGATGCCGCCACCGTGGCTGACCGGGCTGCGAACATAGTCGATGAGCTGCTCTTCGAATAGGTCTTTGTAGTCATAGATGGTGTTGAAGATCTCGCCGACCGCCAAAGGTGTGGTGGTGTGCTGACGAATCAGGCGGAACGCATCCGTGTTCTCAGCTGGGGTTAGGTCTTCGAGCCAGAACAGGTCGTATGGCTCGAGCGACTTGCCCAGGCGAGCAGCCTGAATCGGGGTTAGGCGGTGGTGACCATCGTGAAGCAAAGGCAGGTCTGGGCCGAACTCGTTGCGAACCGCTTCGAAAACCGAAGGGATGTAGTTGAGGTAGGCGCGGGTGTCCCACTCTTCTTCAACCGGAACGGTCGAGCGACGAGCTGGTTCGTAGTCGTAGCGCTCAGATGAAGCACCCTTGCCCGAACCCGAACCGGCCGATGCGTTGGCCGAAGCCGCAACACCATAGACAGAGTTCAAACCTGGGATGGCGGTCTGAACACGGATGGCCTTGTAGCCCTTCTCCTGGTGTTCGCGTATCGAATCGAAGATCTCGTTGAATTCGCGTCCTGATGCGTGACCGTATGCCAAGCAGCCCTCGCGGCTTGCGCCACCGAGCAGCTGATACAAAGGCATGTTGGCAGCCTTGGCCTTGATGTCCCAAAGCGCCATGTCAATCGCGGCAATAGCGGTCATGGTGATTGGGCCACGACGCCAGTATGAACCGCGGTAGAAATACTGCCAGGTGTCTTCGATGTTGTGAGCATCGCGCCCGATAAGCATCGGGGCTAGGTGATCACGCAGGTATGCCGCGACCGCTAGCTCGCGACCGTTGACGGTTGCGTCACCTAGGCCGACGAGACCGTCATCCGTGGTGATTCGCAGGGTCACAAAGTTGCGACCCGGTGAGTGAACAAATACTTCTGCTTTTGCGATTTTCATCTCAGTTGCTTTCTATTTGATTGCTTGGCGGTTATTTGGCCGAAGGCTTGCGGTTGTTGAGAGTGGTCCAGCGTGAACGCAGGGTGTGTGCTGCAGCCTTTGGCTGGCGGTCGCGGGTGAAGGCGCCCTTCTTGTTGCCAAGCACACGGAAGATTCCAGGCTTGGTCTGGAAGTCGGCGAAGTTCCAAACGTGCTCTCCGACAACTGCCGGGAACTTGTCGAACACCGAGTGGCTCATGTCTAGGTATGCGGTCTGGTATTCCTCGCTCCACGGGAGGTTGTGAATGCTGTGGCCGCCGGCCAGGGTGTCGGCTCCATACTCGGTGATGATGAACGGCACTGAATACTTCTCTGTCCAACCCTTAAGCTCTGCCTCGAAGTGAATCGCAGCGTTCTCGAGGTCGCTGTGGTCTTCATACCAGCCCCAGTAACGGTTGAGGCAGATGACGTCGACCAACGGAGCAATCAGACACTTGCCAAACGGCTCGGTCATCACGTTGATGTAGGTGACCGGGCGAGTGGTGTCTAGTTCGTGAGCCAAGTCGATTGCCGGCTTGAAGAAGTCGACAGCCTCTGGGATGCCGGTTTCAGACTCGTTGGTGATTGACCAGAGAACCACGGATGGGTGGTTCTTATCGCGCTGGATTAGCTCGCGCACTGCGTGCAGCAGCGAAGCCTGGGTCTTCTCATTTGCAGTCTCTGGGCCGAAGGTCGGAAGCTTTGGGCCACCGAACATCGATGAGAAGCTCTGGTTCAGACCAACGGCTGCGGTCTCGTCGATGATGACGATTCCGTGACGGTCGGCGTAATCCATTACCTCTTCGGCGTATGGGTAGTGCGAGGTGCGGAAAGAGTTAGCACCGACCCACTTGAGCAGGTCGAAGTCGTTGACTAGGAAAGCGTTGTCGTGACCCTTGCCCTTGACCACGTGGTCTTCGTGCATTCCGAAGCCGGTGAAGTAGAACGGCTCGTTGTTGATCAAGAATTGGTTGCCACGAACCTCTACGGTGCGAACACCGACGTTTAGGTTGTATTCGTCGGCGACCTGGCCACCGACCAATGCTTCGATCTTCAACTGGTAAAGGTAGGCGGCTCCTGGCTGCCAAAGCTTTACGTTCGCAACTGTTAGTTCGCCCGTTGCTCCGTCGCCGGTGGCAACCTGCTTGCCGTCTTCGTCAAGCAGGGTGACGCGAACATCGGCAGCGGTGCTGGTGACCACCTGGTAGTTGACCTTGCCGGTTGAACCTTCGAAGTCGGTGGTTACGGTTACGTCCTGAACGTTTACCGCAGGCACCGAGTAAAGCCAGATGCTGCGAGCTAGACCCGCGTAGTTATAAAAGTCGTGCAGGTAGGTCTGGGTCTTGACACCGTTATCGCCGGTGACAACGCGGCCCGGCGGGATGGTTTCGTTGGTCAGCACGTTGTTGACTGCAATGGTTAGGTTGAATTCTTCGCCAGCCTTGACGTGGTCAGTGATGTCAGCGCTGAATGGCATGTAGCCACCGACGTGGCGAGCAACCTCTTTGCCGTTCACGAAGACGATGCCCTCGTGGGTTGCGCTGTCTACGCGAACGTTGACGCGCTCACCGGCGAAGCCGCGAGGAACGCGAACGTTGCGCTGGTAGAAAACCCATCCGACGTGGTTGCGAATCGCAGTGTCGGCAAATAGGTCGTTGTAGCTTGCCGGCACCGGCGCTTGGAGCTTGGTGTCTAGTGGCTTCGCTGCCCAGTTCTGGTTGAAACCTTCACCATTGAAGTCGACTTTGAAGTCCCATAGGCCATCGAGGTTCAATAGCTCGCGGGTGGCGGTGCTCTGTGGTCGTAACATTTCTTCCTTTCATAGCCCTCTGGCAAGCGGTTGCCAAACAGGGTAAATTTTTAGACTTTGGTGCGGTTTAGAACTAAATCCATGAACTCTTCGTTGGCAGCAAGCTCGCTGTCGACGATTGAAACCAGGCGTTTCGCAAGCTGGTCGCGGTCGGTTTCCAGATCGCGGGTTGTCGAGTAGGCCTGCAGAATCGCCTGGGCCTGACTGTCTTCGACTCGGCCAGTCTTGGCAATCACAAAATCGACCCAGGCACGGATGGCCACTGCGCAGCCCTGTGCGTCGCGGCCGGCGGCCACTTCGGCCTTGGCGGTTGGAGCGATGCGCACGCGAAGCTTGGTCGACCCATCGATGGCAATCTGGGCAAGGCGGTGGGCGATCTTGCCGTTGCGGAATCGGCCGAGTAGTGCGGCGCGATAGTTTTGCAGATCAAGGCCTTCGGCGGGCAAGTGTTGCACCGCTTCGTTCCAGAATTCTTCTACCCACTCGAGGCAGGTTTCGTCGGCGATCGCTTGGGCAACGGTTTCGTGCCCGCGAAGCTGCCCGGAATAGGCGAGCAAACTGTGCGATCCGTTGAGCAACCAGAGCTTGCGGTTCTCGAAAGGTTCGATGTGGTCGACGAATCTTGCGCCGGCGTTCTCCCAAGCCGGGCGGCCCAACGGGAATTCACCCTCGAGAACCCAGTCGCGGAAAGGTTCGGTGACTACCGGCGAGCAGTCATCCCAGCCGGTTTCCGCAAGCACCGTGGCTATGTCTGCCTCGGTGGTTTTAGGAGTAATGCGGTCGATTGAGGTTGATACGAACGAAACGTTGCCGTTCATCCAGGCAACCGACTCTGGCCCGAACGAAGCGAACAGATCGCCCATTGCAACCTTGAGCAGAGCTCCGTTAGAAGGCATGTTGTCGCATGAGACGATTGCGAGCGGCTGGCCGTTGACCCGACGACGGGTTTCGAGCGCAACCGCAAGCCGGTGCAAAGTTGCCGGAGGGTTCGCGGTGTCAACGTGGCCGGAGGCATCCATGCCATAGCCAGCCTCGGTGACGGTCAGGGTCACGATTGCGGTCTGCGGGTTGGTGATCGCTGAGGTGAACGCTTCGGTGTCGTTGCCATCTTCGGCACGAGCGATCGAGTCTATAACTTCGAATTCGTCGCCCGATTCGCTTCGAGTGATCAGCGTGAACAGACCATCCTGGCTGGCAAGCTCTTGGGCCGCTTTTGCCGATCGACCCGTGAAGGCAACGATGCCCCACTCGTTGTTGCTGTCGACCTGAGCGGTGAACCATGCCTGGTGTGCTCGGTGAAATGCTCCGAGGCCAATGTGCACGATGCGTTCTGTTGGGGTGGCCGCCACCACCCCAGTCTTAGTGGCCAAGTTGGCGCGATTTAGCTTCATAGCTTGAACGCCTTTCTTGGGATGGAAACGACTAGGTCGACTGCAACCTTCTGGGCCTGTTCTAGGGTCAAGCGGCCCTCGGCAACCAAGCGCGCCAAGAAAGCGCAGTCGACACGTCGAGCCATATCGTGACGAGCAGGGATGGAAAGGAATGCCCTGGTGTCATCGATGAAGCCCGAACCACGGTAGAAGCCTGCGATTTCGGTTGTCGCTTCGCGGAAGCGAGTTGCGCTGTCAGGGGCATCGAGGAACCACCAAGGGGCTCCGATGCGAACGCTCGGATAGAAACCGGCAAGAGGTGCGACCTCGCGTGACCAGGTGGTTTCGTCGAGGCTGAACAAGATCACGGTCAAGTTTGGGTGCAGGCCGTAGGCCTCGAGCATTGGGCGCAAGTTGTTGGTGAACTCTGCGGCGACCGGAATGTCTTGGCCGGTGTCTGGGCCAAATTCGCGGAAAGTCGATGTCGAGTGATTGCGAACTACGCCGGCGTGAATGGTCATGACCAGCCCGTCTTGCGTGCTCATGCGAGCCATTTCGGCAAGCATGTGTCCGGCGAATTCGCGCTTGTCGGCCTCGGTTAGTTTGCCCGAGAGTGCGCCATCGAATAGCTCGCTCGCCTTAGCTTCGCTGAGCATCGTCGTATACGCTTCGAGCACACCGTGGTCGCAGCTGACCGCTCCGTTTGCCTTGAAGTAGGCACGGCGGTTTTCGAGGGCACGGATGAACCCGGCGTAGGTGCGCTGGCTTTCGCCGGCGGCGGCAAGCAGGCGGTTGACGTTGGCTGACCAGTTGTGAGCGCGTGGGTCAAGATAGGCATCCGGGCGGAAGGTCGGCGCAACTCGGCCGGCAAAACTAGGGTCGGCTGCCAGCGCGCGGTGGCCAGAAAGGTCATCGCAAGGGTCATCCGTGGTAGCAAGAAACTCGATGTTGAATGACTCGAACAGGGCACGAGGGAGCATGCGCGGCTCGAGAAGCTCGGTTGAAATCAGGTCATAGAGTCGGTCAGCGTTCTCTGCCGAAGGCGCTTCGTTGATGCCAAAAAGAGTCGAGAATTCGTGGGTTAGCCAATAACCGCTAGAGGTGCCCAGCAACATGTGCCAGTTTGAACAAAGGATGTTCCAAGCCTTACGTGGGTCAGCGTTAGGGCCAGCTTCGCCCTTGCCAAAGTTCTCTAAGCCGAAGCCCTCTGAGTGCAGCAAGCGAGTGACGTAGTGGTCGAAAAAGATGAAGAGCTCTGCAGGGTTTGCGAACGGCTTGTTCTCGACCAACAGGCTCGGGTCTACATGGCCGTGCGGTGAAATGATTGGCAAACCGGCCACCGAGGCATAGAGCTCTTCGGCGATCGCGCGCACATTGGGATCACTTGGCAGCAATCTCGCTGGGTCTAGGTTCGTTCTCATTTGCACACCTTCATAAAATCACTTTTCGCAACTTTTGGCAAGCGGTTGCCAAACAAATTGTGTAGATGAAATCCAATCGTTATCTTTGGCATTTTTAGGCCTTAGCCTTAGCGGTCGAACCGCGGACGAGCAGCGAGGCTACCTCTGACGTGCCGTGCAGTGGTCCGTCTTGCTCGGCAATGAAACTCTTCAGCAAAGTTTCAACTGCCTCGGTTCCGATCTTCTGCAGTGGAAGCTCGATGGTGGAAAGCGGTGGGTTCGTAAAGTCACTGCCGAAGATGTTGTCGAAGCCGATGATGCTTAGATCAGTAGGCACATTTACGCCCTGGGCTGTTGCCTCACGAAGCAGACCAATAGCCATTAGGTCGTTATAGGTGACGACAGCGGTCACACCGGCAGCTCTAACTCGCGCAAACGCCGCCCTACCACCGTCGACGGTCGGTTCATTCGAGCTGATCTCGGCGATTGTCATGCCCAAATCGACAGCATTCTCCATCAGCAGGTTCCAGCGGTCGGCGTTAATCCATGACGCATTCGGCCCGGCAACGAAAGCAATGTGCTTGTGACCCAGGTCGGCTAGGTGCTTCACGGCCTCGGCGATGCCTGGTGAGTTGTCTGGCACAACATCCGAGACCCCATCGACCTTGCGGTTCACCAAGACAACCGGCTTCTGCTGGTTCAAGGCGTAAATTTCTTGATCGCTGAGGCGAGTGGTTCCGAGAATCACACCGTCCACGGATGGCAAGATGCGCTCAAGGGTGTCAGATTCGACGAGGCTAGATTCTTGCGATTCGGCGATCACCAAGGTGTAACCGAGTTCGGCCGCTGCCTGCTCTGCACCACGAACCAGTTTGAAGAACACCGGGTTAGTGATGTCGGCAACCATGAAGGCCAGCATTTTGGTCTTGCCGGTAGGTAGCGCGCGGGCAAAAGGGTTAACTCGATAGTTCAGCTGCTTAGCAGCCTCGCGAACCTTTGCTTCTGTGGTCGCGTTGATTCGCCCAGGAGTGGTCAGCGCACGAGAGACGGTTGAAGGGTTTACGCCGGCGAGCTTGGCGATGTCATAAATCGTCGCAGCTTTCTCGTTCACGCGCATTCCTTCTAGCCTCCTTCGTTGTGTGCTTTGGCAACTTTTGGCAACAATGGAAACTGTTGCCAATCATAGCGTTGGTTGGTTTTAGGCGTTAGCCAGCTTTGCCTGGCTGGCCAAAAGAACCTTGCGGTCTTCACGGCGCTTGGCCTGACGGTCTGGGTCTGGCACCGGTGATGCCATCAAGAGTCGCTGCGTGTATGGGTGGGTTGGGTTAACGGTCACCTGAGCGGCCGGACCCTGTTCGACGATTTCACCCTTAAACATGACTGCAACGCGGTGGCTGATGTGGCGAACCACGTCAAGGTCGTGCGAGACGAACAAGTATGAAACCCCGGTGTCCTTCTGAATCTGCAAGAACAAATCAAGGATGCGCGCCTGGGTGGTTAGGTCCAGCGCAGAAACCGGCTCGTCACAAACGATGAGCTTTGGCGACAGCGCAAGCGCACGTGCGATCGCAACGCGCTGACGCTGGCCACCAGAAAACTCGCGAGGCAAGCGGTGGAGTGCGTCGCTCGGCAGCCCGACCTGATCGAGCAACTCGGCGATGCGCTTGGTCGCGGCAGCGCCATCCAAGCCCTGAATCTGAAGTGGTTCTGCCAGAATCTGGCCGATCTCCATCGATGGGTTTAACGAGGTGTATGGGTCTTGGAAAACAACCTGCAAGTCGCGGCTGAGGTCGCGGCGTTCGCGGCGAGATGCGTGGCTGATCTCTTTGCCGAGAAAGTCGATGCTGCCGGCGGTTACCGGTGCAAGGCCGAGAATCGCGCGACCGAGGGTGGTCTTGCCTGAGCCTGACTCACCAACGAGACCTAGGGTTTCGCCCTGGCCCACGTGAATGTTGATGTCGTTCAACGCCTTGAACCCGGTTTTGCCGAAGCCCTTGGCTGGGTAAGTTACGTCGAGGTTCTTGACGTCTAGAACGTTGCTCATGACTACTGCTCCTTCGCGTTGTCGGTCAACATGGTCATCGGGGTCTTGCCCTCAAGCATTGAACTGAGCAGAACCTGGGTGTACTTCTCTTGTGGCGCACGAAGAATGTCGCGAACCGGGCCGCTTTCGACTACGCGGCCATACTGCATGACAACCACGCGGTCGGCAAGGTCGGCGACGACACCAAAGTTGTGGGTCACTAGAACCATGCCCATTCCGAGGCGCTTCTGAAGATCGCGAAGCAGGTCGAGAACCTCGGCCTGAACGGTCACGTCTAGAGCGGTGGTTGGCTCATCGGCAATCAGTAGGTCTGGCTCACAAGAGACCGCGCCGGCGATTAGCACGCGCTGTGCCATGCCGCCCGAAACCTCGTGTGGGTAGCTCTTGAAAACGCGCTCAGGGTTGTTGATGCCAACCATGTCGAGCAGCTTCAGCGCACGCGCCTTGGCTTCCTTCTTGCTGACTCCAAGCACCTCGGTCATCGGGCGAACCAGCTGGTAGCCGATGGTGAAGGCAGGGTCGAGGTTGCTCATCGGCTCCTGAGGAATGTAAGCAATTCGCTTGCCACGGAATTGGGTCATCGCCTTCTGAGAGATTGCTCCCTCACCGGTGCTGACCAATTCATTGCCATCGAAGACGATGTGGCCGGTTGCGATCTTTGCGTTGCCTGGCAACAAACCAAGGATGGAGAACGCGGTCTGAGACTTGCCCGAACCCGATTCGCCAACGATGCCGAGAACCTCACCCTTGTCGACGTGGAACGAAACATCCGAGACCACCTTCTTGAGCGAACCGTCACCCTGTGGGTAGCCGACGCTGAGCTTCGAAACCGAGAGCAGATGAGATGCTGCGTCTGCAGGCGCTGCCGAGTGGTCGGTCTGAGCCTCTGCCGCAGCGGCAATCTTCTTCGACTTTGAAGATAACTTCTGGGTGTCTTCGAGTGCATCGCGAAGCGCGTTTCCGAGCAGCGCGAACGAACCAATGGTCAGAGAAATCACGATGCCAGGCCAAAGCACGAGCATTGGGTTGATGAAGATGTTGCGGAAGCCTTCGTTCAGCATCACACCCCAGCTGATCATCGAGCTGTCACCGAGGCCAAGGAACTCAAGGCCAGACTGAATCGAAATCGCGATTCCCGAGATCATGGCCGACTGGATGATGATTGGCGCGCGAACCACTGTGAAGATGTGCTTGCTGATGATGCGCAGGTCGCTCAAGCCCGAGACACGAGCCGCGTCTACATAGAGCTCGTTTCGAACCGACATCACAGCGGTGCGGGTGATTCGGAAGAAGCTTGGAGTGATCAAGATTCCGAAGACGAACATCGAAATCAAGATTGATGGCCCGAAGGCCGCACGCACTGCGAGCAGCACGATGATCGACGGCAGCGACATCAGCATGTTGGCCATCCATGAAGAGACACCATCGAATTTTCCGCCATAGTAGCCAGCGATTAGGCCGCTTGGAACACCGATTGAAACCGCGGTCACGACCACGACTACCGCTGAAATCAAAGTGGTCTGGGCTCCGAAGAACAGACGGGCCAAGACGTCGCGCCCTGCGCTGTCGGTGCCGAGGAAGTGCACTGCTCCCGGGCCAACCATCAGGTTGTCGGTGTCGGTTGCCGCTGGATCAAAGGCCGAGATAACCGGTGCGAGAATCGCGATGGCTAGAACAATCAGCAGGAAGATGCTGGTTGAAAGCCCAAGTGGGTTGCGCACGATGCGCTGCAGCAAGCTCAGACGAACTAGCGGCACGCCGTGGGTTGCGGCTGCGGTTGGAGTAGTTGTCATTAGACACGCACCTTAGGGTTTAGCCAACCGTTGACTAGGTCGACAACGAGGTTTACGAGAATCACGATTACGACGGTGAAGACAACAACACCCATCACTACCGGAGTGTCACCCTTGCTAGTGCTTTCGACCGCAAGTGAACCGAGGCCCGGAAGCGCGAAAACCGATTCGATGATGACCGCTCCGCCGAGCATTCCAACAAATTGAATGCTGAGCACGGTTAGGCCGGCAGGGGCAGCGCTACGAAGCACGTGCTTGAAGAGAATTTCACGACGCGGGATTCCTCGGCTGGTGAGGGTGCGAACCCAGTCCTTTTCGAGAACAGCCTTGATGGCCGAGCGAATCTGTTGAGCAGCAGAAGCCACGGTGGCCAAAACCAGCGCGCTGGTTGGCAAGACTAGTGAGAGGAACCACTGAGAAGGGTCCTCCTCGATTGGCACCCATCCGGTTGCTGGCAACAGCGCCCAGTTGATTGCGAATAGTGTGACCAAGAAGATCGCGACCACGAAGTTCGGCACCGCGAAGCCGGCAACGGCCAAGAACTGCACGAGGCGGTCAATGGCTCCGCCTTTCACGGCAGCTGTCATACCAAGAATGGTCGCCAGCAACGCAGCGATCAGAATTGCACCGATAACGAGGGTCATGGTGATTGGCAGGCGGGCGAGAATCGTCTTCACGATGTCTTCATTGGTGAACCAAGAGGTTCCGAAGTCGCCGGTGATTGCGTGAGTCAACCACGCCCAGTAGCGTTCGAGGATTGGCTGGTCAAGACCAAGCTCTTGCTGCTTAGCAAGGATGGCCTCGCTCGTGGCATCTTCACCCAAGAGGTTCATCGCGACGTTTGTCGAGCTGAAGAACATCAAGAAGTAGGCGATTGTCGAGATGATCAAGAGCAGGAAGGCTCCCGAACCAAATCGCCTAGCGATGAATGCAATCATCTGTTTCTCCGGTTTCAATCTGTTTGGTGGTGAGGTGACCCGAGTGGGGCGGAAGGATCGGCCATCCGACCCACTCGGGCAGTTCAGCGACTACTTGCCGGTTGGCGCGTAGCTGTATAGGTAAGGAATTGCGTTCTGTGCCTGGTTCACAGTCTTCACGCGAGAACCGGTGAAGTAGAGCTGTGGAACACGGTAGAACGGAATGTACCAAGCGCTTTCGGTTAGGAAGCGGTTGATAACCTTAGCCTGGGCATTCAGGTTCTTCTCCGAAGCGTCATCCTTGAGGCTCTTTAGGGCCTTGTCGATAACTGGGTCGGTTGACTTCAAGATGTTCCATGAACCGTTCGGGGTTGCCATCTGGTTGATTGCAACCCATGGGGTTCCCTGGAACAGCTGGTATACGCCGGCTGCATACTTGCCAGACTTCATGGCGTTGCGGTAGTCGGCTGCTGGAACCTGGGTCCAGGTCACGTTGATGCCGACAGCCTTTAGCTGGTCGCCGAGAACAGCGTTCATAGTTGGGTCAGGCCAAGCTGGCATGGTTAGGTCGAAACCACCCGATGCGTTTCCTTCGGTTAGCAGCTGCTTGGCCTTCTTGATGTCGAATGGGTACGACTTGTCGAGCGCAACGTCATAAGCAGGTGAAGACTTTGCGAATGGCTGGTTGGTGAGTTCACCCTGACCGTTCTGGAGTGCCTTAAGTAGAGCAGGGCGGTTGATCGCGTAGGCAATCGCCTGTCGAACCTTTGGGTTCTTCAGTGCAGGGTTGATCTTGCCGGCGCGGTCGAAGATCAAAAGACCCTGCCAGTCAACGTTGTTTAGGTACTGAGTCATCTTGCGAGCCTTCGCGGTTGGCGAAGTCTTGGTGTCAAGGATGGTTGCGTCGATCTGACCAGATAGCAGTGCGTTCAAACGCGCAGTTACATCTGACATGACCTTGAAGGTGACCTTCTTGAACTTGATCTTTGACTTGTCCCAATAGTTAGGGTTTGCAGTGAACACTTCTTGTGCACCTGCAGACGAAGCTGCCGCATCGAAGATGTAAGGGCCTGAACCAACCGGAGTCGTCTTGAGACCAGGGGTGCCGAGTGCCTTAGGGCTTGCCATGAAGCTGTCGGTGGTTGAAAGGTAGTAGGCAAGCTCTGGGTTTGGGTCGACCAACTTGATGCTGATGGTGCTTGCGTCGACAACGGTGACCGATGCACCGGCAAGGGTGCCGGCCTGAGGGCCGTTGCCCTTGATGAAGTTGTCAAGGTTTGCCTTGGCAACGGTTGCGTCGAAAGCAGCACCATCGGTGAACTTAACGCCCGCGCGAAGTGACAGGGTCATCTCGGTGTTGTCTGCGTTCAGCTTCCATGAGGTAGCCAAGTTTGGCTTGTACTTGCCATCTGGGGTGCGCAAGATCAAGGTGTCGTAAACAGCCTGGTAGAACGGGGCCAAGTGACCGATGTCGGCCTGGCTTGGGTCCCAAGACTTTACGTCGAGGATGGAGCCTAGTACTAGGTCAGTCTTGTTGGCTGCGTAAGCAGGGGCTGCGCCAGCAAGAGCCGAACCTGCAAGTGCGATAGCGATAACGCTTGCACCGATTCTCTTAGAGAGGTTCATTTCATTCCTTCATTGGTAGATGTGGCTGTGGCTTCACTGGGCCCTGGCGGAGGCTGTTTTCCAGTTCGAGATTTAGATTAGGGGACTTGGCAAGAGTTTGGCAAGCGGTTGCCACTCTTTTTCGATAACGAATTAGTAACATCGTGTTTGCCTAATGTTTATAAGGGATTTGCTTTCGGCAACCGAGTGCCAAAACCGCGTATATTGGCGGCAACTAGTTGAACTTGTGCCCAAACACATGCTGCATAACCCATTGATGCATAGTGATGGCAGCTGCGGCCGATGCGTTGATCGAGCGGGTAGAGCCAAATTGGCTGATCTCCAAAACCACCTCGGATGCCTCGATTGCGGCCTCGCTAAGCCCCGGCCCTTCCTGACCGAACAGCAGAACGCAGTTCTCCGGCAGCGGGTACTCTTCGATCTTCTTGCAGCCGGGCACGTTATCAATGGCGATGATTGGCAGCTGCTGCCCATCCTGGCCACCGGTCTTGCACCACTCGACGAATTCTTCGACGGTTGGGTGATGACGCACGTGCTGATAGCGGTCGGTCACCATCGCCCCGCGACGGTTCCAACGACGGTTGCCGATGATGTGAACTTCGGCGGCCAAGAAGGCGTTTGCGGTGCGAACGATCGAACCGATGTTTAGGTCGTGCTGCCAGTTCTCGATTGCCACGTGATATTTGTGGCGTCGCTGATCGAGCGAGGCGATGATCGCCTCCATCTTCCAATAACGAAACTGGTCGAGAACGTTTCGGGTGTCACCGTTGAGCAGCAGCTCTGGGTCAAGCAGGCTGTCTGGGTTCGGCTCATCTGGCGTTCCGGCATCGGCCGGCCACTCGCCCTGCCATGGGCCAACGCCCCAAGTGGTCTGCTCCGGAGACTCGGATGGGCCGGACGGATTATCGATTGACATAGGCACGCTTGCGAATCTGAAGTGCAGCCACCGCGAGGAGTGCCGAGGTGAGGCTGCCGATAAAGACGCTCAGGTTGGCGATTGAGTGCTCGGTGTGCTGA
>JBEDKF010000076.1:0-12071 GCA_041172305.1 Actinomycetota bacterium
GTGATGAAAGCAGCCGTAGCCCACCTCGAACCTCACATTGAAAAAACCGAGGATGAGGGTAAGGGCAGAATCCTGCTCGCTACCGTCCGCGGTGATGTTCACGACATCGGCAAGAACCTCGTCGACATCATCCTCAGTAACAACGGTTTCGAGACGGTCAATATCGGCATCAAACAGCCGATCAATGCCATCCTAGACGCGGCCGAAGAACATAATGTCGATGTAATCGGTTTGAGCGGTCTGCTCGTCAAGTCAACGCAGATTATGAAGGAAAACCTCGAGGAAATGAACCTCCGCGGGGTTGCCGAGCGATGGCCTGTCATCCTGGGCGGTGCTGCTCTAACTCGCAGTTTCGTCGAGCAAGACCTGGCAGAGATTTTCGACGGCGAAGTTCGATATGCTCGCGATGCTTTCGAAGGCCTTCGACTCATGGATGCCCTGGTAAAGATCAAGCGAGGCGACACCTCGGTGACCCTTCCGCCGCTCAAAAAGCGTGTTGTGAAGCCGGTTAGCAAGCTCGTGCACACGATGCCAGACATGATGCCTGATCGCTCCGATGTGGCCAGCGACAACAGCATTCCGACTCCACCGTTCTGGGGTTCTCGAGTAGTTAAGGGCATTCCGCTTCGCGACTACGCATCGTTCTTGGATGAGCGTGCGACGTTTATGGGCCAGTGGGGTTTGAAGCCTTCACGTGCCGAAGATGGCGCGAGCTATGAAGAATTGGTCGAAACCGAAGGCCGCCCTCGCTTGCGCGCTTGGATGGATCGCGTGCAGACAGAAGGTTTGCTCGAAGCTGCCGTGGTTTATGGTTACTTCCCAGCGGTTTCTGATGGCGACGACCTCGTCATTTTGCACCACGGAGCGGAAGGCGCAACCGACGGTGGTTCTGGGGGAGTTCCAGGCACCGAACGCATGCGATTCAGCTTCCCTCGGCAGGCTCGCGATCGCCACCTCTGCTTGAGTGACTTTGTCGCCTCAAAAGAAAGCGGCAAAATCGACGTTGTCCCATTCCAGCTGGTGACGATGGGAAACCGGGTTTCCGAGGTTGCCAACGAAATCTATGCGAACAACGAGTATCGCGACTACCTCGAACTTCACGGGCTATCCGTTCAGCTCACCGAGGCGCTTGCCGAGTTCTGGCACGCGCGAGTTCGAGAGGAGCTGGGCTTCTCGGCCGAAGACCCGAACGAGGTTGAAGGTTTGTTCAAGCTCGACTACCGCGGCGCCCGATATTCATTCGGCTACCCAGCCTGCCCAGAACTCGAAGACCGCGTGAAATTGGTTGAGCTCCTGAAACCCGAGCTGATTGGCGTCACCTTGTCAGAGGAGCTTCAACTTCACCCTGAGCAGTCGACCGATGCCATGGTCTTGCACCACCCAGAAGCAAAATATTTCTCGGTGTAGTGAACAGCACCCTATGTCTATTTATTCGGATGAACTTGCCAGAGCTGCACTGAGTCGTTCTGAGCCTCGAGAGGCGATCGTCGCAGATATTGCGACACGCTATTGGCTATATCCGGCGACAAATGGCCACGCCAAGACTTTGATCTTCATCCATGGTTATCGCGGAAACCACCACGGGCTCGAGGCCATCGCCGGCGCCCTTCCCGATTTCAACATTGTGATTCCCGATCTTCCAGGATTCGGAAAGTCGGCAGCCTTCGAAGGGGAACACACCGTAGCAGCTTATGTGACCTGGCTTCAGGCGTTCATCAATCACATCGTTGAATCTATGGACCTGAAGGTGAAACCGACTTTGGTTGGGCACAGTTTCGGAAGCATCCTCTCGGCGGCTTTTGCAGCTCAGAACAATTCGATTTCGCACCTGGTTCTTATCAACCCAGTCTCAGCACCGGCACTTGAGGGCCCGAAGAGCATCCTCACGCAATTGGTCAAGCTTATGTTCTGGCTCAGTGGAGCACTCCCTTTGAAGAGTGGCCTAGCGATGCTAAAGAGCTGGCCGATGGTTCGTGGCATGAGTATCGTCATGACGAAGACCCGAAATCGCGAACTTCGCCAGTGGGTGCACGCTCAGCACGATGCAAATTTCAACGATTTTGCGAGCCGCCGAGTAGCAATCGAGGGTTATCTAGCTTCGATCTCTCACAACGTAGGGGAGTACGCGCCAGATTTTATGGTTCCTACGACGCTAATCGTCGGTGCGAAAGACGACATCACTAGCGTCAAGCAGCAAGAGGCAATGGCTTCCACCATTCCAGGAAGCTGGACCCTCACGACGCTGCGAGGCGTGGGACACTTGACTCACTACGAAAAGCCATTCGATGTTGCAGCGGCGATTCGAGCCGACCTGCTAGACGAGTAAGGGAGTGTGACCAATTGAAGACGGATCACATTTTCTTCGACGCGCGGTTTATCCGATACGACCACCACGACGGAATCAGTCGATTCTCAGCGGGGCTTTTCGCAGCCCTGAATCGACGCACCAAGGTCACAGCCATCATCAGCGACACTCGCCAGCTAATTAAATTGCCGCGCGGGTGTGCCTATATTCTGGCCAACGACCCAACTAGTTTGAAAGAGCTCTTTATTGCCCCCGGGCTTAATAAGGCTGGAGCATCGGTGGTTTTTTCTCCAATGCAGACTATGGGTTCGTGGTTTCGACGCTATAAGTTGATTCTCACTCTGCATGATTTGATCTATTACCGGCACCCGGCGCCACCTCCTGAGTTCAACTGGTTTATTCGAACCGCTTGGCGCCTCTTCCACATGGTTTATTGGCCTCAGCGTCTGTTTCTGAATCGAGCCGATGCGGTGGCAACGGTTTCCGAAACATCCAAGCGTTTGATGATGCAACACCGGTTGACTAAGCGGCCAGTATCTGTGATCTACAACGCCGCCGGCACGTTTACCGATGACCAAGCCAACCGCGCCCCGAAAGTCCGCCCACGAGGCGCACAGAAGCTGATTTACATGGGCTCGTTTATGGACTACAAGAATGTCGAGGTTCTCATCGATGGAATGCAGTATCTGCCCGAGTATGAACTGCATCTTCTTAGCCGCATCAAGCCGGAACGCAAAGCAGAACTCGAATCGCGCATCCGAGATGGCTTCGGAAAAGTCGTGTTTCACAATGGCGTTTCCGAGGATGAGTATCACAAGCAACTTGATCAGGCCATCGCGTTGGTAACCGGGTCGAGAGACGAGGGTTTCGGCATTCCACTGATCGAATCGATGTCGCGCGGTGTTCCTGTTGTTGTTTCCGACATCGAGATTTTCAAAGAAATCGGCCAGGATGTCGCCCTGTTCTTTGACCAAGAAAGCCCAGAGGATTTCGCCGGTCAGGTGCGCAAACTTGAATCAAACCCAGCATGGGTGGAACGCGGTTCGGCTTCGCGCAAGCATGCGGAGCAGTTCAACTGGGATAGATCGGCCGGAGACCTAATCGAGATGATCTCGAAACTCTAGCGAACTAGAGTTTTCGGTTCATAACTGAGGACTGTC
The DNA here is from genome assembly GCA_041172305.1 of Actinomycetota bacterium. Classification (GTDB taxonomy): domain Bacteria; phylum Actinomycetota; class Actinomycetes; order Actinomycetales; family Microbacteriaceae; genus Rhodoluna. Next base: position 3,466 of record JBEDKF010000076.1, read on the forward strand.
CAGCCACGTTCGGGGCTGTGTTCAAAAATGCTTAGGCAAGCATTTCCGAGGCGTTCGCCGTCACGCGGAAACTCGCCCTTGCTAACCAGGCGAAGCAGGGTGCGAATCAAAGCACCATGTGAAACCGTCAGAACTCTCTTGCCTTCGTGGTGGTCTAGGAGACGCTGCAACAAAATCCATGCCCGCGCCTCGAGCTGCTCTAGTGTTTCACCGCCGGGAACGTGGTTGGTGTCGTTGTATTTAGACTTCCACTCTTCGTGAGAGAGACCTTCCGCTTCACCAAAAGAACGTTCAAGCAGAAGTTCTTCGACGGATACACCCGGAATGCCAATGGCTTCGCCAACCATGACGGCCGTGTCCCTAGCGCGAGACAGAGGCGATGTCAGAATCAGGTCCCAGGGCTGCCCTTGCAGAGACAAGTCAGCTAACACTGCACCGGCAATTCGGGCTTGCTCTATCCCAGTCTCATTGAGCGGGATGTCGGTCACGCCTTGAAGTCGAAAATCGATGTTCCAGTTGGTTTGACCATGACGCAATAGGCCAATGGTGGTTTTAGTCAATGAAAAGCCTTTCGAGCACCAGAGAGGTATTTGCTTCGATTTTGGCTGTGGCCAATTCATCGGCCTTGGTTTCACCAATATTCACGATGACAATCGGCTTACCTGCTCGAGCGGCACGACGCGCAAACCTGAGACCGGAGTTAACAGTCAATGAGGTGCCTGCAACCAATAACGCATCGGCAGCATCGAGCCTTGCCATGGCAAGTTCGACACGAGATTGCGGCACAGACTCACCAAAGAAGACAACATCAGGTTTCAGAACACCATCGCAGATCGGGCAGGCGGGAATTCGGAAATCCGCCGCCGCCTCCAGCTCAGCATCGCCGTCCGGAGTGAACTCATGATTGGCGTCTTTTGCGATACCTGGATTTAAGTTCTGAAGGAGTTTGTCCATCTCGACTCTGGACATCGGCGCACCACACTTCATGCAACGAACCGTGTCTAGGCGACCGTGTAGGTCGATCACGTTCTTCGAACCGGCGGCCTGGTGGAGTGCATCTACGTTTTGCGTGATGATTTGGTGCACCTGCCCAAGGCGTTCGGCAGCGGCGAGAGCGAAGTGACCGCCGTTAGGTTTGGCATCAGCAATGCGACTCCAACCGACATAGCTTCTTGCCCAGTAACGAATTTGCGCCTCGGTGGAGCCCATAAAAACATCGAAAGTCATCGGATGGCGCGCGACGCGACCCTGCCCGCGGTAGTCCGGTATTCCCGAATCAGTGCTAATTCCGGCACCAGTGAGAGCGATAACCGATTTGCCGGCAAGCTTCTCGCGGGCATACTCAACGCTATAAAGGGCAGCTGCGCTGAGAGTTTCGGTGTTTTCCATCCTTGCAAGTCTAACTTTTCTGTCCGCGAAAGAGTTTCGCCGTGGCAGGATAAGTCTTTGAACGCTAGGAGGCTCGATGATTAAATACCTCGGGTCCAAACGCACCCTAATTCCGGTGCTAACTGCGCTCGGAGAAGCATCCGGGGCTAAGACGGCGCTCGACCTATTCACCGGAACCACCCGCGTCGCGCAGGCGTTCAAGAAACTCGGTATGACGGTTACAGCATCTGATGTGGCTTCATACGCCGAATGTTTTGGCAAGACCTGGATAGAGCTTGATGCAGAATCGATCGACCAGCGAGAACTGACCGAGGCGATTCGAGAGCTCGAAAACTTGGATGGTCAACCCGGATACTTCACTCAGAAGTTCTGTGTTGAGGCGCGCTACTTTCAGCCGAAGAACGGCGAGAAAGTCGACGCTATCCGCGAGCGAATCGAAGCCGACTATCGTGATGCGTGGCTTTATTACCCGCTGCTAACCAGCCTGATTCTCGGAGCAGATCGAGTGGATAGCACAACCGGAATCCAGATGGCTTTTCTGAAGGGTTGGGCTAGTCGTTCGGGCAACAAGCTCGAACTCAGAGACCCGCAATTGCTTGCCGGAGCGGGGCGTTCGATCAGGGGAGACGCACTAGAAATCGTAAAAGATCTGCCGAGTGTCGACCTGGCCTATCTCGATCCGCCTTACAACCAACATCGCTACTTCAGCAACTATCACGTGTGGGAATCTTTAGTGCGCTGGGATAAGCCCGACACCTACGGCATCGCCAACAAACGCATCGATGCGCGCGACTCGGAGATGAAGAGCCAATTCAATTCAAAAAAGACCATGGCTAAGGCACTCGCGCAGCTGGTTGGAGACCTGCAGTGCGAAACCATGGTCCTGAGTTACAACAACGAATCTTGGCTTTCGCGCTCTGACCTAATGGACATGGCGTCGGCTCGTGGCCACGTTGAAATTTTGGATTTTGATTTCAAGAGATACGTCGGCTCCCAAATTGGAGTTTTCAATAAAGCCGGTGAACGTGTCGGCAACCCCGGCGCTAAGCGCAACATCGAGCATCTCGTCATTGCGGGTGAGAAGCAAACGGTGCGTCGGATGGTTGACAGCCTTAAGTGAAAAACCCCAGCCGTGGAGGGCTGGGGTTTAGTGTCCGAAAGGGGACTTGAACCCCTACCCTCATAAGAGGACTAGCACCTCAAGCTAGCGCGTCTGCCATTCCGCCACCCGGACGAGTGGTCTCCAAGTCAAAAAATGCCTTGGGCAACGAGGTTCAACATTACCAGAGAACTGATTCGAGAACTAACCGAGCAAATGCTTTCGACTTTCGAAAAATCGGGGTAGTTTTGCTCTATGGCTACAGATCCGCGCTTCGCGCTGCAACAATTCATCGCTTCACTAGAGCGCCACTTCGAGGCTGTCTCGGCACGCAGAGGCGAGGAAGACCCAGCGGCAGAGCAGGCGTACTATCAGCTTGAAGACGCCTTCTTGAACTACGAAGAAGCCCTGGGCGAGCAGTTCGAAGAATACTTGCCGATTTCTCTCGCCGAAGAAGACGGTGAATGAACCTATTTGACGCGGTAATTCTCGGCATAGTTCAGGGGCTAACCGAATTTCTTCCGATATCTTCTAGCGCGCACGTTCAAATTGTTCAGCAGCTGATTGGTCAGTCAAACCTAAGTAAGCCCGCGCTCACAGCATTCATCGCCACGATTCAATTGGGCACGGAACTTGCAGTCTTAATCTATTTTTGGAAAGACATCACCCGCATCGCAAAAGCGTTCGTTTCCAGCATTTTTCGGGGCCAAAAGACTCAAGACTCGAAAATGGGTTGGTTGATTATCTTCGGCAGCATCCCCGTGATTGTGATTGGGCTTGCGTTTAAGGACCTAATCGAGAACCAACTTCGAAACCTATGGGTGATTTCGTTCACACTCATCGTTTTTGGAATCGTGCTGGCCTTAGCCGACCGCTTCGGCAAACAGACGCGAGAAATCGAGTCGCTCACCACAAAGCACGGTCTGCTGTTCGGGCTCGGGCAGGCACTAGCCGTCATCCCTGGAGTTTCACGCTCTGGCGGAACCATCTCGGTCGGAATGGCGCTCGGCTACTCTCGCAAGGCAGCAGCTCGGTATAGTTTCTTGCTTGCGATTCCAGCAGTTCTGGCTAGTGGACTTTATCAATTCGCGAAAACCTACCAGGACCTCCCATCCGAGGCTCTGTTGGCGACGGCCGTCGGAACCTTCGTATCCTTCGTGGTTGGCTTTTCGGTGATCGTCGGCCTGTTGCGTTATCTGAGCCGAGGCTCTTTCATGCCGTTTGTGGTGTGGAGAATCGCTCTGGGCGTTGCGGTACTTATCGGTCTACTAACCGGCTACCTGGTGGCTTAATCCGCCGAACAACTAAGCGTCGCCAGGCTCTTCGGCCTGAGTTGGTTTGTCGTGTGACTCGGCTCGCAAGAATTTCTCAAACTCTTTAGCAATTGACTCGCCGGTTGCGGCCGATGAATCTACCTCGTCGCGGGTCTTTTCGAGCTGGCTGATGTATCCAGCCATTTCTTCATCACCCTCAGCGATTTCATCGATTCCGCGCTCCCAAGCGAATGCTTCTTCGCCGAGCTTTCCGTGTTCAAACTGGACACCGATAAGTCGTTCGACTTCAATCAGCAAGGCCAGCGTGGCCTTCGGCGATGGGGTGTTGTGAACGTAGTGGGGGACTGACGCCCAAATGGCGACCGATGGAATCCCGGCTTTTTCGAGTTCGATTCCGAGGACGCTCAGGATGCCTACCGGGCCTTCATACTGGCTGCGCTCGATGTCGAGCTCTTGACGCGCAAGGTCGTTCTGACTGGTCAGGGTGACCGAAATCGGCCGAGTGTGCGGCACATCTGCCAGCATTGCGCCGAGGAAAAGCACTGCTTCGATTTCGCGGTCTTCAATCATTTCCATGATTTCCGCGGCGAATGACTTCCAACGTCGGGCAGGCTCCGTGCCTACGAGAACACTGATCTTTGAGAGAGCTGGATTTTCGGTCACAGCCTCCGGCGAAGGAATGCACATTTCGGTGGCTGGCCAGTCGAGCACTCGGGATCCATCCAAGTCGTATGAGACTGTCGGGCGAGTGAACTGGAAATCGTAGTAATCCTCAGGGTCAACCGAGGCTACTACATCGGCCTTGATCTCCTCACAGAGAAACTTGACGACCCCGCTGGCCGACTCGGCTGCATCGTTCCAGCCTTCAAAGGCAACAATCAGGGTGCGACCTGAAAAAATCTGCGCGCTCACTTGGGCCTCCCGATTGTTTAATAACTTCCCTTAAAACCCTAAGCCAAACTGCGAAGGTAAAATCGAATCATTATGTTTGGAAAAAAGCTCCCCGCTGCAGTCTTGTGGGACATGGATGGGACGCTAGTCGACTCCGAAGAATATTGGCTTTCCAGCGAGCAGAACCTGGCCACCGAGTTCAACGGATCTTGGAACGCACAGGACGGCCTTGACCTAATCGGCATGAGCCTCTACGAATCCTCCAAAGTGATGAAGGCCAAGATGGGCCTCGAGCTTGAACCGGATGAAATCATCGATCGACTCACCAATGATGTTGTCGCTCAACTGTCAGTTTCTATTCCATGGCGTCCCGGAGCCCAGGAGCTGCTTCGCGAACTGAAGAAACGCGGCGTTAAAACTGCGTTGGTAACCATGTCAATGAAACGCATGGCTGAGTCGGTGGCGAACCAAATTCCTTTCCAAGCCTTTGACGTCATTGTCGCCGGCGACATGGTCACAAATGGCAAACCTCACCCGGAGCCATACCTCATGGCCGCACAGCTACTCGGAGTAGCCCCAGAAGACTGCGTTGCGTTTGAAGATTCTCTGACTGGGCTAACCTCTGCCGAGGCAGCGGGCACCAAGGCCGTGGGCATCGTTAACATCGTGCCGATTCCTCCGGCTCCGGGCCGAATTATTTGGCAAACACTTGAAGGCGTAACCCTTCGCGACCTAAAAAAGCTTTTCTAATAAAGGAACCCATGACTAAGAAATCAACTAGCCAGCAGATCAAGCTTCCAACCGGGCCTTTCCGGGCTGGCGATCGCGTTCAACTAACCGGACCAAAAGGGCGATTGAATACAATCACGCTGGAAGCCGGTCAGCGATATGGCACGCACCGCGGCGATCTGCTGCACGATGACATCATCGGTCAACCTGAGGGTTCGGTGATTCTGAACCAATTCGGTGTCGAGTACCTGGCTTTCCGGCCGCTATTGAGTGACTTCGTGCTCTCGATGCCCAGAGGCGCAGCCATCATCTACCCGAAAGACTCTGCTCAGATCGTGACCATGGGTGACATCTTTCCGGGCGCGCGAGTCGTCGAGGCTGGCGTTGGCTCGGGCGGACTCAGCATGTATTTGCTGCGCGCCATCGGCCCAGAAGGAAAGCTAGATTCGTTCGAACGCCGTCAAGAGTTCGCCGACATTGCACGGGCGAACGTGGTCACCAATCTAGGAGTCGATCCTGACACCTGGGATATCCACATCGGTGACTTGCAAGACCAGCTTCCAATCCAGAAAGAGGAAGCCTCTGTAGATCGCATCGTCCTTGACATGCTTGCGCCATGGGAATGCATCGAGGAATGCGCAACCGCTCTTGTCCCAGGTGGTCTGATTATTGGTTACGTAGCCACCGTCACCCAGCTTTCTAGGTTTACCGAGGGGCTTCGCGACAGCGGCCACTTCGCAGAACCAGAAGCGTGGGAATCGATGGTGCGTGGATGGCATCTTCAGGGGCTCGCTGTTCGCCCAGAACACCGAATGATCGGCCACACCGGATTCCTGGTGACCGCGCGTCGCCTGGCGCCGGGAACCATCGTTCCAAACTTCAAGACTCGTCAGAAACCAGACTTCGCTGATGAAGATATCGCCGTCTGGAATCCTGAACACATGGGTGAGCGCAAGGTTAGCGACAAGAAACTTCGCAAGACGATCAGGAACGCCGAGGCCGCCGCGGTTGCCCGAAGCGAACAAGACTAATTCGCTAGATAAACTTAGAACATCCAAGATTCGAGAGATTGAGACAAGTGCGTAAACTTCTTGCCCTAGTGGCCACCGCAGCAACCCTGGTTGCTTTGACCGGCTGTGCCGCTCAAAACCCTGCCGATGCAACCATGCAGGGCGCTTCGCAGGTTTGCAAGCCTGGCACCGAACACTCGAATGTCGACCAGATTAAGGTCTCAAAGGATCGCACTCAGGTTCCACAGGTCGACTTCGCGTTCCCGATCACCTCAAAGACCGTCGAAACCAAGGTCATCGTCGAGGGCGAAGGCCCGAAGATTTACGGCAACCAGCTTGTTGACCTTGAGTACGTAGGCATCAACGGAGGAACCGGTAAGACCTTCCAAGCTTCGAAGTTCACCGGCACCGACTTTGCCTCACAGTTCTTGACCACCGGCTCTAACCCAGACTTCTGTGGTGCGCTTGCCGGTGTTCGCGAAGGCTCGCGCGTTGCGATTCTCTTCCCGGCCGCTCTTGCGCACGCTGGTCAGGGCATCCCAGACCTAGGCGTTTCGGCAACAGACTCCGTAGTCTTCATTTTCGACATCCTGAAGGCGTTCTTGCCTAAGGCTCTAGGCGACGAAAAGGCACTCCCTGCGGACTACCCTGGAGTCAACGTTGTTCGTGCCGAAGATGGCACCCCTGGAATCACGATTCCAAAGAGCGCAGCACCAACCAGCCTGAAGATCGCCACCGTAATTGAGGGTCGCGGCAAGCCTGTTGTCATGGGTCAGACTGTCACTCTTCACTACTCTGGCTTCCTCTGGGATGGCAAGACTCAGTTCGATTCATCATGGACTAACGGCCAGCCAGCACAGTTCCAACTCGTTGACGGTGCACTGATTCCTGGATTCATTAAGGCCGTCGAAGGCCAGAAGATCGGATCGCAGGTTGTAGCAGTTATTCCTCCGGCCGAAGGTTACGGAGACACTGCGCAGGGTTCCATCCCGGCCGGTTCAACTTTGGTTTTCGTTATCGACATCTTGGGCGCAAACTAGGTCACGACAGAATCCACCGGGGGAGTCATGGCTAAAGAGGAATCTTGGAAGCCTGCGAAGACCGACAAGTCCGAGCGGCTATTCCAGCTCACCTGTGTGCTTCTTTACTCTGAACGTGGCCTCACCAAACGCGAGTTATTTCACGCAGTTGATTCTTACCGTGCCGATCTCGCCAAAACCTCAGAGGACGATTTTGCTCTGAACAAGAAGTTTGAACGCGATAAGAGCGACCTTCGTGACATGGGAATCCAGGTTTCAAACCCAGACCCAAAGTCAGACCCAGATGACATGCGCTACTCGATCGCCTCAGACACTTTTGTTTGGCCAGAAAACGTTCGCTTTGACTCGCAAGAACTCCAGCTGCTAAATCTGGCCGCACAGGTTTGGGCTCAGGCCTCGCTTTCCAGTGAAGCGAATCGCGGCTTGGTTAGGTTGCGTGGCCTTGGAATCGAACCGGCTGCTTCTGGAATCTTCGGTTTCGCACCTCGGCTTCGCACACACGAACCGTCATTTCTTCCTCTCAGCCAAGCCATCGAAGAAAATATCGAGGTCTCATTCGACTACCGAAAAGCCGAGGGCGAAGTCAGCAGACGCCGCGTACAGCCGTGGTTGCTGCGAAGCATTGACGGGCAATGGCTCGTAGTTTGCTGGGATAAAGACCAGAAAGCGGTTCGAAACTTCTTGCTCAAGCGAATCGTTTCCAAAGTCATCTTCCGCAGTGAACAAGTCAATGAAAAAGACTCCGAGTTAGTTCGATTCGATGCTCCTGACCAGGCTGCGGTGCAAGCCGCCATCGAAGATCTTGAAAAACACACAGCGTCTCAGATTGCCAAACTGCGCGTGCAGCGCGACAGCCAAGCTTGGTTCCACTTCCACCTCGATCAAGAGCTTGGCAAGGATGCCGAGCTAGAGATTTCCTACATGGATGTCCACCTGCTCGCAGAGGAGCTCAGCGAATACGCTCACGACATCACAGTGATTTCACCGAGCGAACTTTCCAAGGCAATCCGCTCACGTTTTGAGGCGGTGGCAAACGCTCATGCCTAAACTCAACAGCTTTAATGGCGAAGACCGCTATAACTTCCTACTAGCTCTAGTCGGCTACCTTGGTCACCGGGGCGAGGTCGCCCTCGAGGAGGTTGCGAATCACTTCGAGCTCGATTCCGATTACATC
>JBEDKF010000077.1:0-5900 GCA_041172305.1 Actinomycetota bacterium
ACCAAGTCAGATATGTTCTGAACGAAGATGTCCTGCTGCTCTTTTGGCGCTTCTGCCACGAAAGAAATCTCGCGGATTTGCGCATCAGCCGAAGCCTGGGTTGCGGTGAATAGCACGGTTCCTAGAACTGCGATGCCAAGAGCAGAACCGATCTGGCGAACGGTCGATTGAGAACCAGAAGCCTGTCCGATTTTTTCCATAGGAACTTCGACCATGATCACACCGGTTAGCTGTGCGGTAGCGAGACCGACGCCGATTCCATAAAGAAGTAGGAATGGGGCAACCGGCCACCAGCCACCGCCGGTGGATGCGACCAATGCGATTCCGGCCACACCGACGAGTTCGAAGAGAACACCGATCTGAACCGCGCGAACAGCAGGCAACTTGCCGCTCATCGCGCCACCAACACCCGAAGCCAAGAAGGCTCCACCGGCCAGCCAGAGAAGAACCAGACCAGATGAAACCGGGGTCAGGCCTTCTACGTTCTGAAGCCAAAGTGGAATCGCGAACAGCAGACCAAACTCACCCATCGAGATAATCAATGCCGCGAACGAGCCGTTGCGGAATGAAGCGATCTTGAAAAGACCTAGGTCGAGCAAGACGTTCTTGTGGGCCTTGTCGCGGGCGCGCTCCCAAAGCACGAAGAGAACCGTGAAAACAACTGAGATAGCTAGTGAAACCGGAATGATCGAAATGCCGTCTGTCGGCCACTTGAAGTCGCCGAGTTCGAAAGGCTTGTCAGCCTCTGCCATCCACCAACCGTAGACGCGACCCTCGATCAGGCCGAAGACCAGCGTCGAGAACATGATCACTGAAAGTAGTGCGCCGACGATGTCGATGCCGCCCGCACGCTGCTCCTGCTTAGATTCGCTGACCCAGATAAGCAGACCGATGATCACGATCAGGCCGAGCGGAAGGTTGATGTTGAACGCGAGACGCCAGCCTTCGTCGCCGAAGTCGGTGGCGAGCCAGCCGCCAAGAACTGGGCCGAGGGCGACCATTCCACCGATGGTCGAACCCCAAACGGCAAACGCGATGCCGCGCTCTTTGCCCTGGAAGTTAGCGTTTACGAGAGAGAGGGTAGTCGGCAGAACCATTGCGCCACCGAAGCCTTGAACCACGCGGGCCAAGATCATCGAGGTTGCATCAGTGCTGTAACCCGCCCAAACCGAGGCGCCAATGAAGATTGCGAGACCGATTATCAGTAGGCGACGGCGACCAATGCGGTCGGCCAGCGAACCCCAGACCAGAAGTAGTGATGCGAAGACGAGAACGTAGCTCTCCTGCACCCACTGAACTTGGGTCGAGGTCAAGGCCAGGGTCTTGATGACGTCCGGGAAAATTGTGTTGACGATGGTTCCGTCGATGATTACCAGCGAGATGGCCATCGAAATAAAGACGAGGCCGATCCAGCGATTGCGTGTTTTAGTCATTCCCCTAGGCTACGGCAAGCAGCGCCGAAGCCGACAGAGCCAAAAGAATTCCAGCCAATTGTGTTTTGGCGATTTTCTCTTTCAAGAAGATGCGCGCCAGGATGATTGTGCCCAGCGGATAGAGCGCTGTAAGCACCGCGACCACCGAAAGCGAGCCCGAGCGGCTGGCCAGAGTGAAGAAGACGTTAGCGCTCGAATCGAAGAGACCGGCAACCATCGCTGCCCACCAGAACGAGATAGGCGCAGGCTTGCGCTCGCCGGAGGCATCCTTGTTCTTTCGAGTCTTGAGCAGGGTGAAAATCATGAAGATTCCCAGCAAAGTTGCACTGGTTGCTCGCAGGAAGATCACCGAGGTCAGGCCGGTGTCATGCGGCGCTTTGGCGAGAGCGATAAGAACTAGCCCAATGCCGGCACCCGCTGCAAGACCGAGAGCGAGGCCCTTTGCGCTTGGGAGGCGAACGTCGGGGCCAGGAACAAAACCGACCAGCACGACCGCGATCAAGATCCCCAAGAGCGCCACCCAGCCCCAGAGCGAGAATCGGTCCCCTTCGATGAAGCCAAGGATCATCGGAACGATTGCCGAAACCACAGCGCCCAGTGGCGACAAAATAGAAATTGGGCCGATTGCAAGCGATGCATAGAGGCAGGTCATCGCGAAGGCCGAAGCGACACCGGCGGTGACTCCCCAAAAGATGCCTTCGGCCGAGAAGTCTGCACCCATAAACAATGAGGCCACGAAAATCAGACAAAGCCCGGAGAGGCCAGACCAGAAGGTCACCACAACGGGGTTGATTCTGCGAGAGCCGAGTGCACCGAAGAAATCTGCGAAGCCATAGACCAGTGAGGTCGCGAAGCCGAGAATGATGGTGAGCACGAGATAAGCCTAGTTAAGTGAAAAACCCGAGACTGCGATGGTCTCGGGTTTTAGTGGCTCCGACGGGCGTCGATCCCGTGACCTCACGATTTTCAGTCGTGCGCTCTACCAACTGAGCTACAGAGCCGAAGATGGAAACCATCTTCATTCGATAAAAGCCCTCCTTTTGGGAAGGGCTCTTACTGAGCGATCCTGACGGGACTTGAACCCGCGACCTCCGCCGTGACAGGGCGGCGCGCTAACCAACTGCGCTACAGGACCTTACTTTTGTTGCTATTTGAAACTCTGGTGAAACTAAGTACTTCGCCTCATAGTGACCCCAACGGGATTCGAACCCGTGCTGCCGCCGTGAAAGGGCGGTGTCCTAGGCCTCTAAACGATGGGGCCTATAAAGCGGATACTTCATAGCACCAAGGGACAAGAATAGTCGCTACTGGGCGTCCTTCGCAACCCGTGTTAGTTTCGTAGGTATGAACAACCGTTTTTTCCGCGCCCTAATCGCCTCTGCGGCCACCGCTGCACTGGTTTTTGGCGCGACGGTTGTGGCCCCATCCTGGGCGGTTCCGAGCTATCCGAGTGCCGCCGAAGTAGCCGCGGCCAAGAAGAATGTCAGTGCCAAAAAGGCGATGATTGCTCGCATCGAAAAGATCGTGCAAGAGCTCGCAGTTGAAGCCAACAAGCTTGGGAAAGTTGCGCTCATCAAGGGTGAGGCCTTCAACCAGGCCCAGGATGCCGTTGACTCGATCACCGCCAAGGTGAACAGCCTCCAAGCGCAGGCCGATGCGGCGAACGCCGAAGCAGACAAGGCGAAGGCTCAGCTAGGCCAGATTGCTGCGCAAATGTATCGCGATGGAACCGGCGGCACATCGCTGACTTTGTTCTTGAACGCCAGCGTCGCCGATGACCTGCTCTATAAGTTGGGTGCTCAGGAGAAGGTGGCTCAGCAGAGCGACACCATCTACAACCGATCTTTGGCTAAGCAAAAGTATGCCCAGTCGCTCACGGATGAGCTGGCCGGCGCGAAGACCGAACTTGCCACCAAGGCTGCGGCAGCCAAGAGCCTATTCGTTGAAGCCCAGACTGCGGCTAACGCGGTCCAGGTGAAGGTCGATGCGAACAACAAACTCAACAAGACTTTCTATGCCCAGCTCGCGGTGTTGCAGAACACCTCAGCCGAGCTCGAGCGCCAGCGCGCCGAAGGCCTAGCTGCCGAAGCCCGTCAGAATGCTGGCACAAGCAAGCCGGTTGCACCGGAACTTTATGCGGTTGGCGATGCCGACTCGGGCAAGGTGCAGATCGCACTCGACTTTGCAAAGGCCCAGCTTGGCGAGCGCTACGTTCTCGGCGGAATGGGTCCAGACATCTGGGACTGCTCTGGAATCACCAAGGCCGGCTATGCCGCCGCCGGAATTTACATCGGCACCCACTCGGCAACCAACCAGTTCAACACCTTGGCTTCGGCTCGCAAGCTGGTTCCGCTATCTCAGGCTCAGCCTGGCGACTTGATGTGGTACTCGCAGGAGTCGGCATTCAACGGCGACAAGTATCACGTCGTGTTCTACCTCGGTGGCGACATGATGCTCGAAGCGCCGAACCCGGCTCGCACCGTGCGCATCGTTCCGCTTCGCTATGGCGAACTCTTCCCTTACGCTGGCCGCCCGAGCGCCTAATCCGCCGGCTCTCTAGCGCCGCTCAAAAAACTTGGCAACAAAAAAAGGACCCCACCAAGCGGTGAGGTCCTTTTTCTTTAGGTCTTACTTGCAGTTACATGAACCGCCGCAGTTGCAACCGCCGTGTGACTTAGCGCCGTCACCCTCGGTGTTGTAGCGAACGATTGCTTCCTGGATAAGGCGCTCGGCCACATCCTTGCCCTGCCACTCGCCAACCTTAACCCACTTGCCAGGCTCTAGGTCCTTGTAGTGAGAGAAGAAGTGGAGCAGTTCGTTCTTGGTCTGCTCAGGAACATCGTTGATGTCCTGGATGTGTGCCCAACGAGGGTCCTTGGTCTGAACGCAGATAACCTTCTCGTCGATGCCGCCGTCGTCTTCCATAGGAAGCACGCCGACTGGGCGCACGTCTACGACAACGCCAGGGAAAACTGGGAACTCTAGAAGCACTAGTGCGTCTAGCGGGTCGCCATCGCCACCGAGGGTCTTGTCGAAGAAACCGTAGTCAACCGGGTAGACAAACGGGGTGAATAGAACGCGGTCTAGGTGAACGCGACCGGTGATGTGGTCTACTTCATACTTGTTGCGACTTCCGCGAGGAATCTCGATTACTGCTTCGTAACCCATGGTTCTCCTAAATAGGCTTGAGGCGAGAGAAAATCTCGCACGGCTAGAAACAAGATTACCGAAAAGAGCCACCTTGACTGACCGCCCACGCCTGACACCGGCCATTGCCGATGTTCGCCGTGCCGTGCGCGAAAGCTGGGATGCCTCCGGCGTAGTTGCCGGTGACCTGGTGCTGGTTGCTTGTTCTGGCGGCCCGGATAGTTTGGCGCTCGCCGCGGCCGTTGCCTTCGAGGCTCCCCGTGCCGGCATTCGTGCGGGGGCGGTCATCGTTGAGCACGGCATCCAGGCTGTCACTCGAGAGGTTGCTGCTCACACCGCCGAAGTCTTGATCGGTCTCGGCCTCGACCCGGTTCAGGTTTATCACGTCGAGGTAGGTGCCGAAGGTGGGCCAGAGGCCGCAGCCCGCACTGCTCGCTATGCTGCCCTCGATGAGGTCGCCGATGCACAAGGTGCCAAGTTTGTGATGCTCGGCCATACTCTCGGCGACCAAGCAGAAACCGTACTTTTGGGGCTTGCCCGAGGCTCGGGCCCAAGAGCGCTCAACGGCATGGCAGCGGAATCCGGGCGCTATCTTCGCCCACTGCTCGGAATCTCACGAGACGCAACCCATTCCTTTTGCACCGATTCGGGTCTGAGGCCATGGATCGATCCGCAGAACTCAGAAGAACGCTTCACTCGCGTGCGAGTTCGGCAGACCGTGCTTCCACTGCTCGAAACCGAACTGGGGCCCGGCATCGCCGAATCGCTAGCTCGAACGGCCGAGATTTTGCGCGAAGACAGCGAATACCTGGATGCCATGGCGCTCGCCGCCTATGAGCAGGCTGTGAGCGCTGGCCCGACATCCTTGACATTGGAGGTTTCGGCCCTCGACGCCCTGCCGGCGCCGATTCGAAACCGCGTGATTTTGCGTTCACTGGAGTTTTTCGGGGGCACATATTCCCGAGTTCACGTGCTTGCGGTGGCCGATTTGGTCGATAACTGGCACGGGCAGAAAGAACTCACTCTTCCAGGGGTTAGAGTTGTACGCACGGGTGCGCAAATAACCCTAAAATCGACCAAAACCCTCAAATCAGGAGCCTGTTAATTGGATCTGTCAAAGGTAAGCGACAAAATCACCAAGGTGCTAGTCACCGAAGAGCAGATTGATGCGAAGGTCGCCGAGCTTGCCGCTCAGATCGACAGCCAATACGCGGGCAAGGATGTCCTTCTCGTTGGTGTCCTGAAGGGTGCAGTCATGTTCATGGCTGACCTGTCACGCGCGATTCAGATCCCGGTTCAAATGGACTGGATGGCCGTTTC
>JBEDKF010000078.1:0-25835 GCA_041172305.1 Actinomycetota bacterium
GAGAACGAGTGAAAGCCAAGCGTTGAGGCTGGCATCGGTGGTTTCTTCGGCAACCAGTTGGTTTGGGTCCGAGCGCTGCACCGAAAGGCCGATGTATTCAAGAGCGACATCGTCGATCTCGAAACCACGCCGGACAGGGTTTAGGAGATAAGCCATCAGCAATGGGTCGTAGTTCAGTCCGCTTACCTTGATGTCAAAGTCGAGTAGAGCTCGGGTAACGTCTTTTGCTCCAAATAGGGCTTTGGGTGACGAATCGTCAGATAGCCAAGCGCCCAGTTTGTCGACCAGTTCGCGGTTCGAAGCAACCGAGGCGAACTTGCGAACTGTTTCTGTAGCAAAGCCGATTGCGGTAACTCCCCCGCTGGTGAGTTCAAAGGACAACCCAATCGTGCCCACCTGACCTTGAAGCCAGGCCGGTGCGTCCGACAGCTCAATCGATTCGCTTTCTGGAAGTTCGATTGCCGCGTGCACCTTTGCTGGAGCAGATTCTTGGTCGTCGCCGAAGGCGTCAGCAAAGGCCTTTTTGGTGTCGTCGGCAGACTCAGAGCCTGTAGTGACTCCCCTGGCACGCAACACCCTTTCGGTCAATGACTTGAAGTGAAGTTTTGCAAATACTTCGCGCACCTGCCTTTCATCGACTCCACCTAGCAATAGGTCATCCTGGGTAAAGTCAAAGTCAAGGTCACGTACCAGGTGGTTAAGGCGGCGGTTGCGAACTGCCAACTCGCGGTGTTCGCGAAGGCTTTCGCCCACCTTTCCTGTGATGTCATCCGCAGCCGCCAAAACTCCGGCGAGGTCGCCGTGCGCCTGAAGCCACTTCGCTGCCGTCTTAGGGCCTACGCCCGGTATGCCCGGGAGGTTGTCGGATGTTTCACCGACAAGTGCGGCTAAATCTGGGTACTGCTTGGCATGGATTCCGTACTTCTCGACCACAGCTGCGTCGTCCATGCGAGCAAGATTCAGAACACCCTTAACCGGGTAAAGAATGGTTGTTGACTCGCTAATCAGCTGGAAAGTATCGCGGTCACCGGAAACCACGAACACGTTGAAACCCTTCGCCCCGCTCTGGTCGGCGAGGCTGGCAAGGATGTCGTCTGCTTCGAAATTCTCACGCGTGATCGTCTTGATGTTCATCGCGGTCAGCGCCTCGCGAAGTAGCTCGGTCTGCCCATTAAATTCAGGCGGGGTCTCGCCGCGAGTGCCCTTGTATTCGGGATATTCCTCGGTGCGGAACGAACTGCGTGACAGGTCGAAGGCAACTGCGAGGTGGGTTGGCTTTTCCGCCGCAAGGATGTTCAGCAGCATCGAGACGAAGCCGTGCACGGCATTGGTGTGCTGGCCATCCGGGGTTTTGAAACTGTCGGGGCTGAGTGCATAGAACGCCCTAAAGGCAAGCGAATGCCCGTCGATTAGGAGCAGAGTAGGCTTTTGGTTAGCGTTCATGAGGCAAGCCTACTTTGCCCAACCGACCTATCGCAGGAGCAGCACGTGACCAAGCCAACACCGAAACTTAGCCCAGAGGCAGCAGCATTGCTTGAATTGCGCGGAATGGGTGCACTCGCAGACAAGATGGGCTTTGAGCTTCTCGAACTCAGTGCCGAGCGCTCGGTTGCGACCATGCCCGTGTTGGGCAATACGCAACCTCTCGGCTATGTGCACGGTGGAGCCTACGTGGTCTTGGCCGAAAGCCTCGGAAGTTTCTCAGCCAATGTCTGGGCAAGCACGCTGGGTAAGGTTGCCGTCGGCATCGAGGTAAACGCTTCTCATTCTCGCTCTGCGACCGAGGGCACCGTCACAGCGACCTGCAAAGCGCTTCAGCTTGGGCGTTCCCTAACCATTCACGAAATTGTTTGCGTGGATGACCAGGATCGTCGTCTGTCGACGATTCGAATCACCAACTTCATCAAAGATAAGAGTTAGTTAAGCCTTAGGTGCGCCAAGCTGTTCGATAACGGTCTGGGCGACTTCCTGCATAGTCAATCGGCGATCCATCGAAGCCTTCTGGATCCAACGGAACGCTTCGGGCTCGGTCAAGTTCATCTTCTCGTTCAACAAACCCTTGGCGCGGTCGACGAGCTTGCGAGTTTCGAATCGTTCATTGAGATCTGAGATCTCGTGTTCTAGGGCAATCAACTGTGCATGGCGGCTCAGGGCGATCTCGACCGCTGGCATTAGATCGTTAGGGGTGAATGGCTTCACGACGTAAGCCATGGCACCGGCTTGGTTGGCTCGGTCAACGAGTTCCTTCTGGCTGAAGGCGGTTAGCAGAACGATGGCAACCTTTTGGCCTGCCATCTGTTCGGCAGCAGTCAGTCCATCCATGTTTGGCATTTTGATGTCCATGACCACGAGGTCAGGTTTGTGCTCGAGGACGGCGGCGACTGCAAGAGCGCCATCTCCCACCTCGGCAACCACGTCAAAGCCATGCTCACGTAAGGTTTCAACGATGTCCATACGAATCAATGATTCGTCTTCAGCCACTACTACTCTGCGATTTGCCGCTACTTCTGCCATGGGCACAACCTTATTGGATATGGGCTCGATTTATCTAACGCGCGCGAATCAACTAGAATCTTCTAGTTACAACAAGCCGAAGTGGCGAAATGGCAGACGCGGAGCACTCAAAATGCTTTTCCGAAAGGAGTGCGGGTTCAAGTCCCGCCTTCGGCACAAAAAGAAGAGGTCTTATGGCCTCTTCTTTTTTTATGCTGCAGGCGGTGCCCCGACTTCCCAGTTACGTGCCCTTGACTCGAGTACCTTGGCGGTCTCGAACTATTGATGCGCTGTTGCGCATCAATCAAGTTCTCGGGGTTCAAGTCCCGCCTTCGGCACAAAAAAGAAGTAAAAAAAGACCCCAGGATCTCTCCCGGGGTCTTTTCTTTTTTATCTATTTAGCTCTTGTAGCCAGGTGCTGCACCGTTGACGGCATCGCCAACACGGTGAACACGAAGGCTGTTGGTCGAACCTGGGATGCCAGGAGGGGTTCCGGCAACTACAACGACTTCTTCGCCCTGCTTGGCTAGGCCCTCGGCAAGCACGATTTCATCGACCTGGTGCATCATTTCGTCGGTGTGCTTGACCGGTGCCACTAGGAAGGTGTGAGCACCCCATACGAGTGAAAGACGGTTGCGGACGGTCTCGCTTGGAGTGAACGCAAGGGTCGGCACTGAAGAACGAAGGCGTGAGACGCGGCGTAGTGAATCGCCTGACTCGGTGAAGACAGCAACGTAGCGTGAACCCAAAAGTTCGGCAATCTCTACTGCTGCTAGTGAAACGGCACCTGAGTGAGTGTGTGGGCGGGTTCCTAGAGCCGGGATGCGGTCAAGGCCGTTCTCTTCGGTTGATTCGATGATGCGAGCCATTGCCTGGACGGTCTCGACTGGCCACTTGCCAACCGAGGTTTCTCCGGAAAGCATGACTGCGTCTGCACCGTCAAGAATCGCGTTTGCAACGTCTGATGCCTCTGCGCGAGTAGGGCGTGAGTTCTCAATCATGGTTTCGAGCATCTGAGTCGCAACGATGACCGGCTTTGCCCAGCGGCGTGCCAGTTCGACAGCGCGCTTCTGAACAAGAGGAACATCTTCGAATGGAAGCTCGACACCGAGGTCGCCGCGGGCAACCATGATTCCGTCGAATGCGTCGATGATTTCTTCAAGCGCTTCTACAGCCTGTGGCTTCTCGATCTTTGCGATGACCGGGAGGAACTTGCCTTCCTCGGTCATGATCTCGTGAACGCGCACGATGTCGCTTGCGTTGCGCACGAATGAAAGAGCAATCATGTCCACACCGAGGCGGATACCCCAGCGAAGATCGTCCTCATCCTTTTCTGAAAGGGCAGGAACGTTTACGGCAACGCCAGGCAGGTTGATGCCCTTGTTGTTTGACACGAATCCAGGAACCTCGACAACTGTGGTGACAGTGTCTGCGCTAACTTCGGTCGCCTTTAGAGTGACCTTGCCGTCATCGATGAGCAGCAGGTCGCCGATCTTTACATCGCCGCAGAGACCTTTGAAGGTGGTGCCACAGATTTCCTTGGTGCCTTCTACCTCGTTGATGGTGATTTTAAAGATGTCACCCTTCTCGAGCATGTGTGGGCCGTCAACAAACTTCGCTAGACGGATCTTCGGGCCCTGAAGGTCAACAAAGATTCCCACGGGCTTGTTTACGTCGGCCGCAGCCTTGCGGACGGTGCGGTAAATCTCCTCGTGCACGTCATAGCTGCCGTGACTTAGGTTCATGCGGGCTACGTCTACACCGGCTTCGATAATTGCGCGAATGTTCTCATAGCTTGAAGTTGCCGGGCCTAGTGTGGCAACGATCTTTGCGCGTCTCATTTGTTCCTTTGTTGGTTTGGTTCTCGAACTGCTTGTTCAAGAAGGTTGGTGACTCTTTAGTTGTGAACTGAAAATGCTTTGTCGGTTGGCTTGACCGGTGCAGGTAGCACGGTCATTCCCTCCAAGTACTCGTCAACGGCAGCCGCGGCAGCACGTCCTTCGGCAATCGCCCAAACGATAAGGCTCTGGCCGCGACCAGCGTCGCCGGCGACGAAGACGCCCTCGGCATTAGTTGACCACTTTTTGTCGCGAGCTAGATTGCCGCGTGAATCAAGCTCGGTGCTTGATTGCTCGGTGATTAGCTCACCTTCGACACCGGTGAATCCCAGCGCCAAGAAGACTAGATCTGCAGGGATGATGCGCTCAGTTCCTGCTTTAGGAAGACGCTTGCCATCAACGAACTCGGTGTCGGCCACCTTGACTCCGGTTAGCTTGCCGTTCTCCCCTACGAACTTCACGGTGGAGTGAAGGTACTTGCGTTCGCCGAACTCCTCGTGTGCCGAAGCCACCTCGAAAAGCGTTGGGTAGGTAGGCCAAGGTTGGTTTGCAGGTCGCTCTGACGGCGGCTGCTGACCAATTGCCAAGGTGGTGACAGAAATTGCTCCCTGACGAGTGGCTGTGCCGAGGCAGTCTGCTCCGGTGTCACCACCGCCGAGGATTACAACGTTCTTTCCATCAGCATGGATTTGCCCAGCGACAGTCTCCCCTGCGACGGCGCGGTTGGCCTGAACCAGGTAATCCATGGCGAAGTGAACGCCTTCGAGGTCGCGGCCAGCCGCTGGAAGGTCGCGAGGTTTGGTTGCACCGGTAGTGACGATAACCGCGTCAAAGCGAGCGCGAAGGTCTTCCCATGTGATGTCAACACCAATGTTCACTCCAGGGCGGAAGCGTGTTCCCTCGGCCTCCATCTGGGCAATGCGACGATCGATGTGGTGCTTTTCCATTTTGAAATCAGGGATTCCGTAGCGCAGAAGGCCACCAATTTTGTCGTCCCGCTCATAAACAGCGACGGTGTGGCCGGCGCGAGTTAACTGCTGCGCGGCTGCCAGGCCAGCTGGGCCCGAACCAACTACAGCAACGGTCTTGCCGGTGAGGCGTTCTGGTGCGTGCGGTTGGACCCAATCGTTCTCGAAGGCCTGGTCGATGATTGAAACTTCGACCTCCTTGATGGTTACGGCTGGCTGGTTGATGCCGAGCACGCAAGAACTTTCGCACGGTGCTGGGCAGAGGCGTCCGGTGAATTCTGGGAAGTTATTGGTGGCGTGTAGGCGCTCGATAGCACCCTTGCCATCGCCGCGCCAGGTTAGGTCGTTCCACTCTGGAATTAGGTTGCCAAGTGGGCAGCCCTGGTGACAAAAAGGAACACCACAATCCATGCAACGGCCGGCCTGCTGCTTGAGCGTGCCTTGGTCGCGTTTTTCATAGACTTCCTTCCAGTCCATGATGCGAACCTCAACCGGGCGGCGGGCAGCCGTTTCGCGGTTGGTTACCTTCAGGAATCCGCGTGGATCAGCCATTTGTGACCTCCAGAATCTGCTGCCAGACGCTATCGCTGTCTGGGTCGATGCCATTTTCAACGGCCTTTGAGCGAATAGCTAGAACGCTTGCATAGTCGCGTGGCAAGACCCGAACGAAGTGCTTGACCTCGGTCGCGAAGTCATTTAGGAACTTAGCTGCCAGGGCTGAGCCGGTTTCTGCGAGGTGCGCCTCGAGTAGAGACTTGAGCTTAACCTCGTCGGCAGCCTCGAGTTCACCGATGTGAAGTTCTCCGGCAGCCAGGGCCTCGTGGTTGATGCGGTCGCCGCGAAGCTTGTAGATGTAAGCGACACCACCGGACATTCCAGCACCGAGATTTCTGCCGGTAGGGCCAAGGATGACGGCGGTTCCACCAGTCATGTACTCCAGTGCGTGATCTCCCACGCCCTCGACGATGGCGGTGACTCCGGAGTTGCGAACTAGGAAGCGCTCACCCACGATGCCTCGAAGGAAGATGTTGCCGCTGGTTGCTCCGTAGCCAATAACGTTTCCGGCGATGATGTTGTCTTCCGCAGGGAAAACGCTCGCCTTGCTCGGGTGAACCACGATGGTTCCACCTGAGAGTCCCTTGCCAACGTAGTCGTTCGAGTCTCCTTCGAGAGTCAACTTGATTCCCTTAGGAACGAACGCACCAAATGATTGTCCAGCAGAGCCGGTCAAACGAACGTCAATGGTGCCGTCGGCAAGAGCTTCCGCGCCAAAGCGCTTGGTCAACTCATTGCCGAGCATGGTTCCAACCGCCTGATCAACGTTGGTGATCGGCAACTCGATAGTCACTGAACTTCCATCCTGGAGCGATGGCTTGGCTGCCGCAATCAACTTGTGGTCGAAGTGGTGCTCGAGTTCGTGGTCTTGCACGGTGATGCGACGGCGAGACGAGTCTGCCGAAACCGGCGCAGCCGCAAGGATTGGCGTGAGGTCTAGACCGTCGGCCTTCCAGTGCTCGATTGCGCGGTTTACGTCAATAAGGTCAACGCGACCAATAGCCTCGTCTAGCGAGCGGAAACCAAGTTTGGCAAGGTATTCGCGAACTTCTTCGGCAAGGAACTGGAAGAAGGTCTCGACGAATTCTGGCTTGCCTGTAAAGCGTGCGCGAAGAGTCGGGTTCTGGGTGGCAACGCCGACCGGGCAGGTGTCTAGATGGCACACGCGCATCAGGATGCAGCCTTCCACGACAAGCGGTGCGGTTGCGAACCCGTATTCCTCTGCTCCTAGAAGCGCGGCGATGATTACGTCTCGGCCGGTCTTCATCTGGCCATCCACCTGAACCGAAACTCGGTCGCGAAGACCGTTGAGCATTAGGGTCTGCTGTGCCTCGGCCAGACCAAGTTCCCAAGGGGTTCCAGCGTGCTTCAAAGAATTCAGTGGGCTGGCACCAGTGCCGCCATCGAAGCCAGAAACCAGGATGACGTCGGCCTTAGCCTTGGCAACACCGGCAGCAACCGTTCCGATGCCAACCTGAGAAACGAGCTTGACGTGAACGCGTGCCTCGCGGTTTGCTCGCTTGACATCGAAAATCAACTGCTTGAGGTCTTCGATCGAATAAATGTCGTGGTGAGGAGGTGGTGAGATCAGACCAACACCAGGAGTCGAGTGGCGTGTCTTGGCGATCCAAGGGTAGACCTTGTTTGGAGGCAGCTGGCCACCTTCGCCTGGCTTAGCTCCTTGAGCCATTTTGATCTGGATGTCGTCGGCGTGGGTTAGATACATGCTGGTCACACCGAAGCGGCCCGAGGCGACCTGCTTGATCGCGCTGCGGCGCTTAGGGTCTAGAAGACGTTCGACATCTTCACCACCCTCACCAGTGTTTGACTTTCCGCCGATGTTGTTCATTGCGATCGCTAGAGTTTCGTGCGCCTCTGGAGAAATCGAACCGTAAGACATCGCGCCGGTTGAGAAACGCTTGATGATTGCCGAGATCGATTCGACTTCCTCGATTGGCACGGCCGGACGAACACCTTCGCGAAGCGTGAATAGACCTCGAAGTGTCATTAGGTTCTCGGCCTGGTCGTCAACCGACTTGGTGTATTCACGGAACACGTCGTACTGCTTGGTGCGAGTCGAGTGCTGAAGTTTGAAAACCGTTTCAGGGTTGAACAGGTGTGGAGGACCTTCGCGGCGCCACTGGTACTCGCCACCGGTTTCGAGCTGCTCGTGCACGTTGGTTGCGCGCTCTACCGGGTAAGCCTTGGTGTGACGGTCATTGTTCTCGTCGTGGATGACCTCAAGCCCGATTCCACCGAGTTGGCTTGTGGTGCCGGTGAAATAAGTGTCTACGAACTCCTGGCTCAGACCAATAGCTTCAAAAGTCTGTGCACCGGCGTATGAAGAAACGGTCGAGATGCCCATCTTCGACATGATCTTAAGAACGCCCTTGCCCAGACCCTTAATCAGGTTCTTTGACGCCTTCTCAAAAGTAATGCCGGCGATTTCGCCTGACTTGACCATCTGCTCGACAGATTCGAGCGCAAGGTATGGGTTTACGGCAGCGGCACCGTAGCCAACCAAGGCTGCTACGTGATGAACCTCGCGAACGTCACCCGCTTCGACAACCAAGCCGACATCATTGCGAAGACCTTGGCGAATCAAGTGGTGGTGAACTGCTGAAGTCAGCAATAGAGATGGAATCGGTGCCGATTCGTAGCTGCTGTCTCGGTCACTGATCACGAGGTAGGTTGCGCCAGTAGAAATAGCCGCGGTAACTTCCTCGAAAATCTCACGGATGCGAGCTGCTAGGCCCTCTGCCCCATCATCAACGCGGTAAATACCCTTGACGGTGTAAGCCTTGCCAACGCCCGGCTTTTCGTCGATGTGCTTGATCTTCGCGAGTTCGTCATTGCTCAACACCGGGAAGTCCAGGATGACCTGCTGTGCGTGCTCCGGAGTCGCAGTGAGTAGGTTGCGAGATGGGCCGATGCCGGTGCTCAGCGAGGTAACAACTTCCTCGCGAATCGAGTCGAGCGGCGGGTTAGTGACCTGTGCGAACTGTTGAACGAAGTAGTCGAATAGAACACGTGGGCGGTCGGAAATTGCCGCAATCGGGGTGTCTGAGCCCATGGCGCCCAATGGCTCGGCGCCGGTGCGGGCCATCGGAGCCAAGAGAATGCGGAGCTCTTCTTGCGTATATCCAAAAGTGCGCTGGCGGCGGTTAACCGACGCTGCTGTGTGCGCGATGTGCTCGCGGTCTGGGAGGTCCTTGAGGTTGATGCGGTTCTCTTCGAGCCACTCCCCCCAAGGTTCAAGAGCAGAAATCTCCGCCTTGATTTCGTTGTCATCGATCAGTCGACCGTTTACCGTGTCGGCCAGGAACATGCGGCCAGGCTGGAGGCGACCCTTTCGAACAATTCGGCTCGGGTCGATGTCGGCAACGCCGATCTCTGAGGCGAGAACGACCAAGCCGTCATCAGTTATGAGGTAGCGTCCAGGGCGCAGGCCGTTGCGGTCAAGCGTCGCACCCACGAGTGAGCCATCGGTGAAGACTACGGCAGCTGGGCCGTCCCACGGCTCCATGAGCATCGAGTGGTATTCGTAGAAGTTCTTTCGCGCCGAGTCGATATCGCTCTGCTTCTCCCAAGCCTCAGGGATCATCATCATCATCGCGTGAGGTAGCGAACGGCCGCC
Organism: Actinomycetota bacterium; assembly: GCA_041172305.1. Lineage (GTDB taxonomy): Bacteria > Actinomycetota > Actinomycetes > Actinomycetales > Microbacteriaceae > Rhodoluna. The sequence continues at coordinate 9,492 of JBEDKF010000078.1, forward strand.
CATGTAAAGCAACTCGACAACTTCGTCGAATGAAGCCGAGTCACTTGCACCCGGGGTGATAATCGGGGTGAGCCCCTTGAAGTCACCGATTAGCTCGCTTTCGAGCTGAGCCTCACGAGCACGCATCCAGTTGGCATTGCCCTTAACGGTGTTGATTTCACCGTTGTGAGCAATCATTCTGAATGGGTGTGCCAACGGCCAAGATGGGAAGGTGTTGGTCGAGAAACGCGAGTGCACAAGAGCGAGCGTCGATTCGAAGCGCTCATCGCTTAGGTCTGGATAGAACGGCTCAAGCTGAAGTGTGGTGACCATGCCCTTGTAGACGATGGTGCGCGAAGACAGCGATGGGTGGTAGGCGCCAAGTTGGCGCTCTGAACGCTTACGCAAGCGGAAAGCGCGACGCTCGAGGTCCATGTCGGTTGCTTTGTCGTTCGAGCCAACGAAAACTTGACGAATAACTGGCATCGCTTCGCGCGCAAGGTCACCGAGGTTCTCTGGGCGAGTCGGAACGTCTCGCCATCCGAGAACGACGAGGTTTTCCTCGATGGCCAGGTCGGCAAAGTTTGCCTCGAGAGTCTGCTCGCGATCGGCTTCGATGAAGACTAGGCCCGCCGCGTAAAAACCCTTAGCTGGCAGTTCAAAGTCAACAACCGCGCGCAAAAATGCGTCTGGAATTTGCGTCAAGATGCCTGCGCCGTCACCGGTTCCGGCGTCTGAACCCACGGCGCCACGGTGCTCCAAGTTGCGAAGTGCGTTTAGGGCGGTGTCGACAATGTCGTGTCCTGGAGTGCCACGCAAGGTGGCAACCATGGCTAGGCCGCAGGCATCCTTGTCGCGAGAAGGGTCATAAAGACCTGTCTTCGCAGGTGCTGTTCCGAAGCGCTCGAACGGCGACATTTCCGGCATGCCACACTCCAATCATTGATTATCAGAGGGACAACGCTGGCCCGAACTAAAAACGCCTGTTTAAAGGCGGAAAAAAAACTCCGAGGTTAGGCTTCCGAGTCTACCTTAATCGCGGTTTCAACTGCTGATTTTGGTTCTTTTCCGGGCACGTAAACCGAGGTCTCCAAGCCTGGGTGGCGACGGCTCTGAACCTGCCAAATAACGATCGCGGCGGCGATGCCAACAAGCGCACTCCAAATGTTGGTGCGCAGCCCAAGGATGATTTCACTTGGATCGATGCGTAGTGATTCAGTCCAAATGCGCCCGACCGAATAGAACGCGATGTAAAGAGCGAACATCTTTCCCCAGCGCAGCTCGAACTTCTTGTCGAGTGCAAGAAGGATAAATACGCCAGCCAAGCTCCAAAGAGATTCGTACAGGAACGTCGGGTGGAATAGCACGCCTTCAGGGAGGCCGAGTGGGTAGGCGGCGTTGTCGCGAGAAATTTCAAGGCCCCAAGGGAGAGTCGTCGGAGTTCCGAAAAGCTCTTGGTTGAAGTAGTTGCCCCAACGGCCAAGCGCCTGAGCCAATAGAACACCCGGTGCGACGGCGTCTACAAACGACCAGAAGCGGACGCCCGCAAAGCGAGCCCCAATCCATGCGCCCAAGATTCCAAAAGCCAATGCACCATAGATTGCGAGCCCACCTTCCCAGATGCGGAATACCGCGGTGAAGTCTGCTCCCTCGTAGAAGTAGTCGTTCAGGTGAGTTAGCACGTGGAAGATTCGACCGCCAACGATGCCGAATGGCACTGCCCACAGGGCGATATCGATCGCTACGCCGCTCTCGGCACCGCGCTTGGTGAGGCGGTGGTTTGCGATCCAGATGGCAAGAACGATTCCGGCCAAGATGCAAAGTGCGTAGATGTGAACGCGCACCGGCCCGAGGTCAAAATAGCTGATGTTCGGGCTTGGAATGCTGGCTAGGATCTGAATCACTTATTGCTCCCTGGTTTATTTCTTTAGTCTTGCAGATAGCTCGATGGTTTTGGCGACTAACGCCTCGACACCACCGTCGGCGTAGGCTCGCACGAAAGCAGAACCCACGATCGCACCATCCGAGTATGAATTTACTTCTACGACCTGGTCTGCCGTTGAAATTCCGATGCCAACAGCGGTGTTCGCCTCGCTCGAGGCCTCGCGAACCTTCGCAACCACCTTACGAGCGTTGGCGTCCACTTCTGAACGCGCGCCAGTGATTCCCATGGTCGACACAGCGTAAACAAATCCGCGGCTGAGATCGCAGGCGGTTTTCATGCGTTCTGGCGAAGAACTTGGCGTGCCGAGAAAGACTCGGTCAAGTTCGTACTTGTCTGAAATGCTGAGCCATTCGGCGGCCTCGTCAGGGATGAGATCAGGGGTGATTAGCCCTGCTCCCCCGGCCGCAGCCAGGTCACGGGCAAAGTTCTCAATTCCGTACTGAATGACAGGGTTCCAGTAGGTCATAACCAAGACCGGGGTATCAACCTCGGCGGTAATAGCTCGCACGGCATCGAAGGTCTGCTTGAGCTTGAAGCCGTTTTCAAGTGCAGTCATGGTCGCTTCTTGGATGACGATGCCGTCCATCACAGGGTCGCTGTATGGAACGCCGAGTTCTAGAACATCCACGCCGTTCTTGCACATTGCGATAGATGCTTCAACAGACTCGTCCAGGGTCGGATAGCCAGCTGGAAAATATCCGATCAGGTTACCGTTGCCGGCGGCCTTGTTTGCCTTTAGAACCGCAGAGGTGGTGCTGTTCATCACTGAGCTGCTTTCTCTGCATCTAGCAAGCCAAAGTACTTGCCGGCGGTTTCCATGTCTTTGTCGCCACGGCCACTCAGATTGACGAGAACCGAAGACCCTGCTGGAAGTTCCTTGCCGAGTTTGATTACACCTGCAAGCGCGTGCGCGGTTTCAATTGCCGGAATGATGCCCTCAGTGCGGCTTAGCAGACGCAGCGCATCCATGGCCTCGGCATCTGAGATTCCCCGGTACTGAACACGACCGAGGTCTTTCAACCAAGAGTGCTCTGGGCCGACGCCCGGATAGTCAAGGCCGGCAGAAATGGAGTGGCTCTCCATGGTTTGACCGTCTTCGTCTTGCAGCATGTAGCTGCGTGCGCCGTGCAAGACGCCAGGACGCCCATAGTTCAAAGTGGCAGCGTGGCGCGGTGTGCCCATGCCGTCTCCGGCTGCTTCGTAACCAAACATTTGGACATCGGAGTCGTCCAGAAACGCGTGGAATAGGCCGATCGCATTCGACCCACCACCCACGCAGGCCGCTAAGGCGGTAGGCAAGAATCCAAATTCGTCGAGCATTTGCTGACGCGCTTCGACACCGATGACGCTGTGGAAATCGCGCACCATCGTTGGGAATGGGTGCGGGCCGGCAACAGTGCCCAAGAGATAGTGGGTGTTTTCGACGTTGGCAACCCAGTCGCGAAGCGCTTCGTTGATTGCGTCCTTTAGAGTTCGAGAACCTGTCTTGACCGGAATTACCTCTGCACCGAGCAGCTTCATTCTGGCTACGTTGAGAGCTTGGCGCTCGGTGTCTACTTCGCCCATGTAAACAACGCACTCCAGGCCGAAAAGCGCAGCGGCCGTAGCCGAGGCAACTCCGTGCTGGCCGGCACCGGTTTCGGCAATGATGCGAGTCTTTCCCATGCGCTTGGTCAAAAGCGCCTGACCGATAACGTTGTTGATTTTGTGTGAACCGGTGTGGTTCAAATCTTCGCGCTTCAAGAAAACACGGATGTCTTCGCCGCAGTGCGCGGCAAATCGCTTGGCCTCGGTGATGATCGAAGGTCGGCCGGTGTATGTGCGGTGCAGCTCTGCAAGTTCATGCGCGAAGGTTGGGTCTGCCTTAGCGGTTTGATAAGTGGCCTCTAGCTCGTCGAGAGCAGCGATCAATGATTCAGGAACAAAACGACCGCCAAACTCGCCAAAGTACGGGCCGACCTGGCTGCGGAGGTTTTGATTTGACATGTAAATATCCTAAGACTTGCCTGCGGCTAAAAAGGACTGCAGCATCGCCGCAGGGTCATTGGTTACAAGGGCCTCTCCCACCAGCGCAACATCTGCACCCGCAGAGCGGTAGTGCGCCACATCGTCAGCGTTTCTAACCGCAGACTCGGCGACCTTGATCACACCTTCGGGGATGAGGTGAACGAGCTTCGAGAAAAGGTCGCGGTCTGTTTCGAATGTGGAGAGGTCTCTAGCGTTGATGCCGATGAGCTTGGTGTCGACATCCAAGGCTCTTTTCACTTCGTCAGCGCTGTGTGTTTCGACGAAGGCGGCCATCCCTAGATCTTCAGTGAAACGCTTAAGGCGTTCAATGTCTCGCTGCGGCAGGCCGGCGACAATCAAAAGAATGATGTCGGCACCAGCGGCGCGAGCTTCAAGGATCTGGTATTCGTTGGCGATGAAATCTTTGCGCAACAATGGCACGGCAACTTTTTCGCGGACCGCAATGAGGTCAGCCAGAGAGCCCTTGAACTTTCGCTCTTCGGTCAATACCGAGATGGCAGACGCTCCGTTGAGTGCGTAAATCTCGGCGAGAGCTGCTGGGTCTGGGATGTCGGCCATTTGACCGCGGCTTGGGCTTGCGCGCTTTACTTCAGCCAGAATCTTGATTTGAGAACTCGGCGCGAGAAATTCAAGCGCATCTAGAGCGGGTTCTTGAGATAGGGCGGCACGTTCGACTTTTTCAATCGCCGCAACTTCGCGACGCGTCAGTGCATCAGCTATCGAACCCTCGAAGAGTTCGTCTAGCACTAGTGCTTGCTCTTAGAGCCGTTTACGCCGTAGCCAGCGCCCTTTAGGACGAAGCCGAGAACTACTCCCGCAACCGCGAGACCGGCTGAAGCCCAGACAAGTGCAGGCTGGTCAAACCAGAAGGCCAAAGTGCCGGCGGCGAAAGCAACCATAATCGTGATTACAGCAGCCCACGCAGCTACTGAGTCTCCGTGACCTGGGTCGCCGACTGGAAGGTTTGCTTTGTCCGACATGATTGCCTTTCTTGAAATCTAACTAAATCTTATCAATCAGAGGGTGCTGTTTAGCGCTGTGAGTCCCAAATGCCGATTGAGTCTTTTGGTTCCGTTGTCTTAGTTTCCTTAGAAGTTCGCTCGGTCTTGACCGGCCTCTTCGGCCATCGGCGCTCGCTCGCCAGAACAAATGCAATTAGAAGAACCTTGAGGGCCAGAGTGATCAGAAAACCAGCGGTGGCCCATCCCGTCACCACAGTCACATCCTTGATGCCGTGGGCGGCGGCAATGCCCGTCATTTGTTCAACCTGCTTCGAAAGCCCCGAGATGTCTTGAGATTGCACACCGATAAATGTGGTTGCGATCAAGGTTGCATTCAAGGCGAGAACTAGACCTGTCGTAATCTTCCTGCCGAGACTGCCCACGTAGGCGACGGCCAAAATGGCGGCGAAGTTCAGCATCAAGATTGGTGAGAGGTTGCCATAGGCGGTCAATCCGTTGTAGCTAGCTAGTTGCACGGTGTCACCATTGGGCGCCATTGAAAGTGTGAACCAATCCTGGCTAGCGAAGATGTAGGCGAGTGTCGAGAGGATCGCCCAGACCCCCAGAAGGCGACCCTTAGACATCGCGGCGCACCATGTGATTGGCAGCAACCACCGCGCGCATCGGAGCGCCGGCTTTTGCGATGGTTTCCGCGTGTTCGCTTGAAGGAATCGAATCCAGGACGATTCCGGCTCCGGCCTGAACGTGCGCTATGCCATCCCTGATGAATGCCGTGCGGATGGCAATCGCGACATCGGCGTTGCCTGAGAAGTCGAAGTACCCGACAACTCCCCCAAAAATGCCACGGTTGGAAGTCTCGAGTTCATCAATGATCTCTAAGGCCCGAGGCTTTGGCGCACCAGAAAGGGTTCCGGCCGGGAAGGTCGCCTTGAAGACATCGATTGGGGTTTGGCCATCGCGGATTTCGCCTTCAACGGTTGAAACGAGGTGCATGATGTGGCTGAAACGGTGAATTTTCATAAACTCGGTCACATTCACCGAACTCGGTTCGCAAACTTTTAGCAGGTCATTTCTGGCCAAGTCGACGAGCATTAGGTGCTCGGCTTTCTCCTTGTTATCGGCCAATAGGCTGGCCGCAAATTCTTCGTCTTGTTCCAGGCCGACACCGCGAGGGCGTGATCCGGCAATCGGGTGCATCACAGCGTGCTTTCCGCTGACTGTCACCAGCGCCTCTGGCGAAGAACCAACCACCGAGTATTCGCCAGTTTCATCCTGGAAGTTCAATAGGTACATGTACGGGCTTGGGTTTAGGGCCCGAAGCACACGGTAGACATCCAAAGGTGAGGCGTTGAGCTCGTGGTCAAAACGCTGCGACAGAACCACCTGGAAAACGTCACCGATGCGAACGTAGTGCTTTGACTTCTCTACGATGGCAAGGAATTCGCTCTCTGGCACCCGGCTCTGAGTGTTTGCCTTTGTCGTTAAATCGACGTCGGCGAGAAGAACCTGGGAAGGCTTAAACAGGTCGCTGCGCATGTTGTCAATGCGGATCAGTGCGTCTTCGTAAGCCGCGTAAAGATCAACGCCGTTTTCGACGAAGATATTTGAAACCAACAGGATGCTGCTGGTGTGGTGATCCATGATGACTAGGTCTTGGAACATCACCATGGCAGCAGTTGGGCTCGGAAAATCCTTAGCCGGTGCTTGACCGAGCTTTTCAATTTCACGGATGACATCCCAGGCGAGCAGGCCAACAAGACCGCTAGTTAGCGGAGGAACGCCGGGTAACGGCTCAGAGGTCCAGGCCTGTTGAATCTGATTCACCGCGCCAAGTGCTGTGTTCGTTAACTCTTCGGACTGACTCGGCAACGGGCTCAAGCCTTGTTCGGAGTGCCACTTAACGTCGCCACCATCGGTCTGCAGCAGGGAGCCACGATTGTTTACTCCGACAAAGCTATAGCGCGCCCAAACACCCTGTTCCGCGGATTCAAGGAGGAAACTACCCTTCTTGTCTGAAGCCAACTTTTCAAAAATAGAAAGCGGTGTTTCGGTGGTCGAAAACAGGGTTTCGATTATTGGCACAACCTTGTGCTTACTCGAGAGATCTCGAACCTGACTGAGCGTGAACTGAACCTTAGGCATTCAATCCCCCGTTATCGTTCTCGGAATCCTCAGGAGCAATGAAGAGCGTGCTTACGTCAAAACACGATTCGGCATCGGTGTGACAAGCTGGGCCGTTTTCGTGGACCTTGACGAGCAAAGTGTCTGCATCGCAATCGGCCTCAATTGAAACCACTCCTTGAGTGTTGCCGGAGGTGGCGCCCTTGTGCCAAAGTTCGTTTCTTGAGCGAGAGAAGAAGACCGTCTCGCCTAATTCGAGTGTCTTCAGGAGTGACTCGTGATTCATCCACGCCATCATCAGCACGCGCCCAGTGGTGGCGCTCTGAATAATCGCGGGAATTAGCCCCGCCTCGTTGTAGGTGAGGTTTGCTATGGCGGCTCTGTCGAATGGCATTGTTATCTCGTCTCATAACCGGCAGCGCTTAGCGCAGCCTTTGCATCCTGGATTGATACGGAACCCTCGTGGAAAATCGAAGCCGCAAGGATTGCGTCCGCACCGGCGGCAGCCGCCACAGGGAAGTCGGCCGCCTTGCCAGCGCCACCGGAGGCTATTACGGGAATCTTTGCGATGCTCCGAATCTCTCGCAACATCTCTTCGTCAAATCCGTTTCGAGTTCCGTCTGCGTCGATGCTGTTCACGAGTAGTTCACCAGCCCCCAGAGCAATTGTTTGCTGGACCCAGGCAAGCGCGTCAAGATCGGTTTCATTGCGCCCACCGTGAGTGGTCACGACGAACCCAGATTCAGTCTCTGGCGAACGCTTCAGGTCCAGCGAAATGACGAGAACCTGGTTTCCAAATCGGTTTGCAATCGCCTCCAGAAGCGGAGGGTTGGCAATTCCAGCTGAGCCGACACTGATTTTGTCGGCACCAGCACCCAAGAGGCGGGCTACGTCGTCAACCTCACGGATTCCGCCTCCTACGGTCAACGGAATGAAAATCTGCTCTGCGCATGCCGTAACCAGGTCATACATGGTCGATCGATTATCAACCGTCGCATGAACGTCAAGGAAGGTTAGCTCATCTGCACCATCCGCGTAATAACGCGCTGCGAGTTCAATTGGGTCCCCCGCATCGCGAAGATTTAGAAAATTGACACCCTTCACCACTCGACCATCAGCTACGTCGAGACAAGGAATGACGCGGATTGACAGCGACACTAGATTCTCGCGGCGTGAATTGCGCTTACCAAGATGGCGCGAGCGCCGAGCTCATAAAGTTCATCCATTTTGGCGTTTATTTCAGTTGCCAAGACCAGCGATCTTACAGCGACCCAATCGCTGTCTCGCATTGGCGAAATGGTCGGAGATTCGATACCCGGCGTGATTTCAGAAGCCTGAGAAACGAGGTCAGCTGGGCAGTCGTAATCGAAAATCACGTACTCACGTGCGACCAAAACGCCCTGCATTCGGCGCAGTAGCTGCATGTGGTCTGCCATGCGGTTTGGTGCAACGATAAGCTGCGCCGAACTCTCAAGGATGACCGGACCGAAAATCTCGAGGCCTGCCTGGCGAAGAGTGTTTCCGGTTGAAACTACGTCGGCAACCGCGTCGGCAACTCCAAGCTGAACCGCCACTTCAACCGCGCCGTCAAGCTGAACGAGCTCAACATCAACGCCTTCTGCCTTCAGAAAGTCTTCGACAAGGTGCGGATAAGCGGTAGCCACTCTCTTGCCCGCTAGATCGCTAAGAGTGTTGAAAGCCCCAACTGGGCCGGCGAAGCGGAAGGTTGAACCGCCGAAACCAAGATTCGCGACGCTTTCGGCCTTCGAGCGGCTATCAAGTAGCAAGTCAAGGCCGGTGAAACCGACATCCAGAGAGCCCGCGCCAACATAGGTCGCAATGTCGCGTGGACGTAGGTAGAAGAACTCGATGCCGTGGACCTGGTCAACAACGTGAAGGTCTTTAGGGTCGCGGCGAACGGTGTAGCCAGCCTCTTTAAGCATGAGGATTGCTGAATCGGAAAGGATGCCCTTATTTGGGACGGCAACTCTAAGCAATGTCGTCTCTTTTCGTAGATGGAAGATTTAGAAAAACTTTTCGAGGTCTTTGAGCGTGATGCCCTTGGCAGTCATCATTACCTGCAGATGATAAATGAGCTGAGATATTTCTTCAGCGGTGCGCTCGTTGCCTTCGTGTTCGGCGGCCATCCATACTTCGGCTGCCTCTTCAACGATTTTCTTGCCGATGGTATGCACGCCAGCATCGAGCCATTTCACGGTTTCTGAACCGGATGGGCGGGTGCTTGCCTTCTCGCTTATTTCAGCGAAAAGCTCATCGAACGACTTCATTCCTCTAGGTTACCCTGTGAAACAGGGGCTAGTGGCGGTGTTTGATGCCTGAATCAGCCAGAGTGCGCAGATTTTCAATCTGCTTCGCGCGATCATCTGCCTTGAAAACTGCACTGCCGGCGACAAACGTATCGGCTCCAAGCGATGCCACACGCTCAATATTTGACTCATCAATGCCGCCGTCTACCTGTAACCAGACATCCAGCTGCTCCGCATCGATCTTGCGTCTCGCCTTCGACACTTTAGTAAGAGTGTCTTCGATAAGGCTTTGACCACCGAAGCCTGGCTCAACTGTCATCACCAGCAACTGGTCGAATTCGCTAAGAATGCCCAAGAAAGGTTCGACCTTGGTGCCGGGTTTGATCGCGACTCCCGCACGCGCGCCTATTGCTCGGATTTTGCGCGCTAGCGCGACCGGATTGTCGGATGCCTCGGCGTGGAAGGTTACCGAATATGCGCCAGTCTCGGCATAGCCGGCCGCCCACTGGTCGACATTCGCGATCATTAGATGGATGTCTAGTGGCTTCGGCGCCACCTGCTGCATTCGAGCAACCATTGGAAGCCCAAAAGTTAGGTTGGGTACGAAGTTGTTGTCCATGACGTCGACATGAATCAGGTCGCAGTTCGCAATCGTGCCGAAGTCGCGCTCGAAGTTCACGAAGTCGGCTGACAAAATGCTCGGATTAATGCGTGCAGACATGCTTTTAGCCTACTTACTTCGCTTTTTTGATGAGGGCGATAAACATCGCGTCGGTTTGGTTCAGGTCAGGCCACAACTGGGCGGTCTTTCGATTGCGATTCAGATGTAGGTGAGGGTTAATTTCGGCCAGAACAGCGTTTGTGTCCATAAGCTCGAATCCGTCGCCGAGCTTCTTCTGACCCCAGTCGATGATCGCAGTGGTCTCCCCCTGGTGAGGCGAACAGGTGACGAATGCCAGGATGCCGCCCGGCTTGAGAGCCGCCCAAGCGCTCTCTAGAAGTTCCTGTTGAAGGTTCGCAAGCTCTGCGACATCACTTTGCTGCTTGCGCCAGCGTGCCTCTGGGCGACGACGGAGTGCTCCCAGACCGGTGCATGGAGCATCCAGGAGAATTCGATCGAATTTTTCAGGCTGCGATGTTCCGATTTTGCGGCCATCTTCAACGGTGACTTTGATGTGACGGTCGATGGTCTCTAGCGCCTGCTGAACGAGTTTGGCTCGGTGCGGTTGGAGTTCATTTGCGATGAACTGAATTTCATTCAGTTTTGCTTCGGCGGCCATCAAAGCTGCCTTGCCTCCAGGGCCGGCGCACATGTCGAGCCAAATCTCGCCCTTCACCACTGGCGCCGCATCGATGAGTGCGAGTGCAGCCAACTGAGAGCCCTGATCTTGAACACGGATGCGACCCTCACGGAAAGCCTCGAGTTGGTTCGGGTCTCCCCCGTCCAGCAATGCTCCGATTGGGCTTGCCGGGCCGATTTCGAGATCTTCGAAGTCGCGCTTTGAAGCAAGACCGGGAAGCGCCACGAGACTGACCAAGGGTGCGATATTGTCGGCAAGAAGGAGGTCACGAAGTGCTTCCTTACGGCCGTCAACTTTCAAAGCCTGCTCGAGTGCGCGGACAACCCAAATGGGGTGAGAGAACTCAACGGCTAGCCGCTCATACGGGTCTTTGATGTGGCTAAGAACAATGTCTTCCCACTCGTCGCGAGTTCGCTCTGACACTCGGCGAAGCACGCCGTTGACGAAGCCTTCAGCGCCTCGACTCAAGTGACCCTTGGTTAGGTTCACGGTTTCGCTTAGCGCAGCGTGCGAAGGCACTCGCATTCCAAGGATTTGGTGCGCGCCAAGCCGAAGAACAATCAGGGCTTCGATGTCAATCTCATCGCTGTAACGTTGCGCACACTCTTCAATGACACGGTCATAGAACAACTGCCAGCGGAGCGTGCCAAACGCCAGCTCCTGGGCAAAGCCAGTGTCGCGTGAGTCGAGCTTCGATTCAGTCAATAGCTTTGGCAACAATAGGTTGGCGTATGCATCATTGAGTTCTACTGCCCGCAGCAAATCGAGAGCTATGGTTCTAGCCGTGGTCTTCTTGTTATACATAAATCACTCTCTTGTCGGCGGTCATGCCGCGAGCCCAGTCGCGCGCTGCCATAGGTTTTTTGCCCGCCGGTTGCACGGTCTTAAGTTCCAAAAGGGTACCCTCGCCACAAGCGACCAGGACTCGCTCTTTTTCAAGGATTACGGTGCCGGTTACTGACTCGTTGTCGGCAAAACTAAGCCGATCAGTGGCTCCTAAGGCTCGAGCCTCGAGAAGTCGAAACGACTCCTCATTCAAAGTTGTCCATGCCATCGGCTCAGGATTCAAGCCTTTAATCTGATTTTCCAGCTCTATGGCGGTGCGATGCCAGTTGATTCGAGCATCTTCACGAGTCAGTTTGTCTGCCGTTGGCAAAGTAGCCAATAGGTCTGAATCCTGCGGCAATGGCTTGCTGAGCCCAGCTGCAATGCGCGGCAGTAACTCGGCCAAAGCCGAGATGCCGAGCTCAGTCAATCTCGGCAATAAGTCGGCGGTATTTTCATCGGGTTCGATCACCGTTGGCACCTGAAGGTGAACTGGGCCGGTATCCATGCCCTTATCGAGTTGGAAGAGGGTCACTCCGGTTTCGCGGTCACCATTCATAATGGCTCGTTGAACTGGAGCCGCGCCTCGCCATTTCGGCAGCAGGCTGTAGTGAAGATTCACCCAACCCTTGTCCAGAGTGTCCAGCGCAGCCTGATCGAGCAAGGCGCCGTAGGCAACAATTACGCCCAACTCGGCGCCGGTCGCGGCAAGCTTGATTCGGACATCCTCGTCCACACGATTCGCCTTGATAACCGGCAGCCCGAGCTCGTGAGCGACCTCGGCAACTGCAGATGGAGTAAGAACGCGTTTGCGTCCTATCGGAGCGTCGGTGCGCGTGAGCACCGCAACTACCTCGAACGGAGAGTTGGCAAGTGCCCGCAAGGTTTGCGCTGCATTAGCAGGCGTTCCGGCGAATACTATTTTCAAAAACCAACCAAACCTTTCAAGGCTCTAGATTACTGTGTCCATTTTGATTTGAATCGGACGTTGAGCGCGCCCAGACTTCACGCTGAATCGCTTCGATCCAGCCGTTACCAGGAGGACCTGCGCTTTCAAGGTTGCAGCGAGGGAGGCTCCCTGCGAATAGTCATAGCGGATCAATGCACGCCAATCGTCCGCGGCGGCGTTCTTCGCGGTGACTGGCATCGGACCGAGAATCTCGATTTCGGCCGGCAGCGATTCGAGCACCTTTTGCAAGAGATCTCGTTCGCCACTGAGTGACGCCATTCGAATAAATGGCGGAAATCTGAGTTCGGCTCTTGAAAGGTACTCGTGCTGGGAAATCTCTGCCTGCGACCAGAGAGCAAACTTTTGCCCGAGAAAACCTTGGAGTCCGACGGCAACTGCAAGCCCGCCTGACTTCATTAGTGCGATCGCATTTGACCAGATTCGTATGGCATCTTCGGTGGCGCGCAGGTTGTCGCGGGACAACATTTCATTGCAATCAAGGAGCACAACCGCGCCATAGCCACCGGTCACGCGCGGTTCCGCCCCCGGCGTCGAGACAACTATCTGCTTCCCTGTCGGAACCGTCTCCAGGCGGTTGTCACCATTTGATTCGATGATTTTCGTGCCCGGGAATGCCTTGCCGAATTCGGCCGAGGTGCGAGTCGCTCCGGCACGGCCCTGCTTCAGGCTGCGGTTGCCACACGCCGTGCAACTGAATCCGAGGTTATGCGCGTTACACCAACGGCATCGAGGTTGGTTTTGCGAGTCGATCCAGAGCGGGCCAGCGCAGTTTAAACATTTGGCTCGGTCACCGCAGCCAGCGCAATAAGCGGATACAGACTGACCGCGCGAGGCAACCTGGACCAAAACCGGCTCACCTTGGTCGAGGGCTCGGCGAATGGCTTGCCAAGCGAGCGAGTCAACCCGCGCATTTGTCTCTGAGATGGCCAACTTTGGCACCGCGAAAGGAATCGTGATGTCTTGCAGGTATCCGATTTCGACCAATCGCTCGAGCTCGGAAGACCGGGCATGCGCGGCGAAAAGCAGGTTTGAACCAGACTGGCTCTGTCGAATAAGTGCCACATCGCGAGAGTTCGAGTAAGGAGAGGTAGGTTCCTGAAGGTTCGAGTCACCGTCATCCCAGACGATAATTTCGCCAAGACTGGAAACTGGAGCATATAGTGCGGCCCGGCTGCCAACGACAATCGCGGGCTTTGCATCCAGGCAACGGAGGAATGCCGCATAACGAAGCGAGTTGGTCTGCTGAGACGTGTAATCCACTACCGCCTCCCCCGAGGTCTTAAGTTTCAGTTCGGCAAGCAAAACGGCTTGATCTCGGTAATCGGGAACCACCAGGATTGTCGAATCGCCTGCTTCGAGGTTGGCGATTGCACGGCTGACCAACTGCTGCACCCAGATTGGGCCGAGCTCATTCGTCCTTGGTTCGATAAAAGCAAATGAGCGTTGTCCCATACGCGCTGGCTTGCCCGGTCGATTGTTGACCGATGAGCCGTCCTCGCTCCGCGCGAGCAGCCACTTCTTTTCAATGGCTACGGAACGGTTCGGAATAGCAAGCTTGAAGACATCAGAGATTGTCACAGCCTGACGATCGGCGACAGCGCGGCAGAGTTGATAAATTTCGGGTGTTAGCACTCCGACGGAAGAGATCATTTCTTCTAGCTTTGCTAGCTTGCCTTGGAATTCCGAGTTTTCAACAAGCTCTACTACGAATCCATCAGACAAGCCGGCCCCGCGGCCGAATGGCACGCGCACGCGAGAGCCAATGGAAATACTCGCGCGAAGCTCTTCGGCAATTTCGTAGTCGAAAAGCCGATCCAGTTGCGGAAGCGGCGAGTCTATAGCGACTCTGGCAACACCAAAGCCTGTCATTATCGGCCTAGGCGTTGACTGCCGCGCGCAAAGCATCGGCGCGATCTAGCGCTTCCCAGGTGAATTCTGGAAGCTCACGGCCGAAGTGCCCATAAGCGGCGGTCTTCGAATAAATAGGGCGAAGTAGTTGGAGGCTCTCGATGATGGCCTTCGGGCGAAGGTCGAAAACTTCGTTGATGGCCGCAACAATGGCCTCGTCGGCGACTTTTCCGGTTCCGAATGTTTCCACGTAGAGTCCGACCGGACGGGCTACTCCGATTGCGTATGCAACCTGCACCTCGACACGGTCTGCCAAGCCGGCTGCCACGACATTCTTTGCCACGTGGCGAAGTGCATAGGCGGCCGAACGGTCAACCTTGGATGGGTCCTTGCCCGAGAAAGCGCCACCGCCGTGGCGGCTAGCGCCACCGTAGGTGTCGACAATGATCTTGCGACCGGTCAGGCCCGCGTCACCCATCGGCCCACCGACAACAAAGGTTCCGGTTGGGTTGATGAAAAGCTTCACGCCAGAGTAGTCCAGGCCGGTCTGTTCGAGAATCGGGTTGATCACACTCTCGCGCATGGCATCAACAATGTCTGCGTGCGAGACGCCTGGGTTGTGCTGGGTAGAAAGGACAACGGCTTCAATGGTCTTCGGGGTCGTGCCCTCGTAGCCAACGGTGACCTGGGTCTTGCCATCCGGGCGAAGGAAATCAACCTGACCACTCTTGCGAACAGCTGCCAAGCGCTCCGAGAGGCGGTGTGAAATGTGGATGGCAGTAGGCATCAGGGTCTTGGTTTCGTTGGTTGCATAACCGAACATGATGCCTTGGTCACCGGCGCCCTGCGCGTCGAAACGGTCGTTGGAACCGCCCTCGCGGGTTTCAAAACCGGTGTCTACACCCTGGGCAATGTCTGGAGACTGCTGACCAATTGAGATCGAAACTCCACAGCTGGCGCCATCGAAACCGATATCCGAACTCGTGTAGCCGATTTCCTGAACCTTTTCACGAACCAACCTAGGAATTTCAACGTATCCGGCGGTGGTGACTTCGCCCGCTACGTGCACCAGGCCGGTGGTCACCATGGTTTCGACGGCAACGCGAGAATTTGGGTCTTGTTCGAGCATTGCATCGAGAATCGCATCCGAAATTTGGTCACAGATTTTGTCTGGGTGACCCTCGGTTACAGATTCGGAAGTGAAAAGTCTTAGCTCGCTCATCCGTCAATCATATCTCTTGGCTAAGCACATCAAGGATGTGGTCAGCAATTGCCCGCTTTGAGCCTTCACGACCCGTAACATCGCCCGCTTTGGTGAGCACCAAGACTGTGTTGTGATCGGCGCCGAAAACCGCACCGTTGCTGACATTGTTGGCAACCAGGATGTCGCACCCCTTTGCCGCTAGTTTCTGCTCGGCTAAACGCTGCAACTCGTTTGAGTTCATGGCTGTCTCGGCCGCAAAACCGACGGACACTACCTTCAACTCTTCGTCGTGAATCCTGGCAACCAAGCCGGCAAGAATGTCCGGGTTCGCTACCAATTTCAGCGTGATTTCTTCACCCAGTTCGCGGCGTTTTAATTTCTGCTCTGAGGTTGCTGCGACTCGGAAATCTGCGACGGCTGCGGCCATGATTACAGCGTCTACAAAGCTCAGATGACCAGAAACTTCTGCTTCTAGTTCAGCCGCAGTTGAAACCCGAATCAACTCGTGCAAGTCGGGAATCGGTTCATGAATGTTTGCCGCAATCAGCGTTACCTTTGCACCGCGTTTGGTTGCTTCGGCCGCAATGGCAATCCCTTGTTTTCCGCTGGAGTGATTGCCCAGAAATCTCACTGGGTCGATTGGCTCTTGGGTTCCGCCAGCGGTGATCAGGATGCTCTTGCCTGCGAGGTCCTGAGGCGCCGAAAGCGATAACGCGGCTGCCACAATCTCATCTGGCTCGGGAAGTCGCCCAGGGCCGCTGTCTGCACCGGTGAGGCGTCCTACGGCAGGCTCGAGCACCGCAATGCCTCGAGAACGAATGGTTGCCACGTTTGCTTGGGTGGCGGCGTTCTGCCACATCTCAGTGTGCATGGCTGGTGCCACCAAAATCGGTG
>JBEDKF010000079.1:0-43083 GCA_041172305.1 Actinomycetota bacterium
AGCACCGCGTGGTAAAGGCCGAACAACAAACCAAAAAAACTCAGCAACCAGGTCGGGACTTTAAGCATCACTGCCCCATTCGAGGATGATATTGGTTCCTGCACCAGGTCGACTATCGATATAAGCGCGACCGCCGACTGACTCGACGCGCTGGATGATTGACACTCGCAAGCCAAGTCGGTTCTTTGGAACCCTGGACATTCTGAAACCGCGCCCGTCATCCTTGATCACAATCTTGAGACCGTTGCGATGTCCTTTTAGGTGAAGTTCACGGGTCGCACTTGCACCCGCGTGCTGCTGAGCGTTAGCGATTGCCTGGAGCATGGCCTCGGATAGTGCCGTCGCCACTTCTTCGGGGACCCAAACCGTATCTATCTCGCTTCGAGTCACCATCAGATCAGATGACTGTGAGGTAGCGATTTTCTCGAGCGCTGCGAAGAGGCTCGTTCCATTTATTTTGGCTTCTGGCGAGGGCGTTGGCACCGAATTGAGCGCCGTGATGGCCGCAATCGCGAGCCCGACAACAGATTCTTGTTCCTCCGGGGTTTTTGCTTTCGCGGCCAGCAGCAGAGTGGTCAAAACCTTGTCATGCACCAGGGCGTCGAGTCGCGATTTCTCGCGAACGGCAGCCTCGGCCCGTGCTTGGTCGGCAACCGCGGCGAGCTTCCTCTCAGAAGCAATGTCTACCTTGGATGCCTCATACCTGGTTACCAGGATCAAAGAGGCAAGAACGGCGGCAAACAGAAAAGTTAGCAGGGTGTCTTGAACATTTAGCCAAAGATTAGCGCTTCCGTAACTTGGAAAGAAACGCCCCATGAACCAGTAGAGGTCCAGCGCAACGAAAAGCGCGATCGCCGCCACGGGAGGCAGTCCGGCGATCCAAGCAACAGCGGCAAGGCCAACGCCCCACCAGGCCCAGGGGTAAAAATTGCCCCCAAGGTCGGTGCCCGCAGGAACCGCAAAGAACCAGGTCACAATCACCATTGCGATCGAGCCCGCATACCAGCGTTGCCAAAATGCGTTTTTACCCGAGACGAATGCGCCGTACAGCAATCCGAGCTGGCCCAAGGTTACGGATACGAATCCCGGCCAGAAAACCCACGGGTTTAGCAAGTCTCGCTGAGCCCAGGCATTGAGCAGCATCTGAACGCCCACCGCAAGACCACCAACCGCAAAGATTTTGGCTAGCAATTGGTTAACTCTGCCCACAGCAAATCGCTCTTGCCCGCTGTCGGAAATGTAGGTGAACGGGTTTAACTTAGAGAGATTCGCCATCAATCAATCCGTCTTCAACAGCGCGCAGATAGAGTTCGGTTTTAGTGCCTGCCGGTCGCCCGATATTCGAATACTTGGTGCGAACTCTGTCGATGTGCTCCTTGACGGTGCTGTAACCAACGCCGAGCTCAAAGGCCACCTGTTTCAGCGCGAAACCGGAGGCATACAAAGCCAAAACCTGGCGTTCACGCGGCGAAAGGTTCGCCTGCTCTTTGAATTTCGAGTCAGAGTCAATCGCGGCCGCAGCTTCCGGGCTATTCACGTATACGCCGTTGGCAACGAGGCCGATGTTGGTGATCAATTCGGCCATGCTTTGAGACTTTTTGACCACCCCGGCGGCACCCGCGCGCAGCGCAGCAGCAACCAATGCGGCTTTGTCGGCGATGCTGAAAACTAGAACCTGCGCTCCGGCTTCGATTATGGCCCGAACGTTGTTTTCGACCTGCGACCCATCGGCGAGAGATAGGTCGAGAACGACGACATCACAGTTCAGTGGGTTTCGCTTTTCTAGCAGTTCGGAGACCGTGCCTGCTCCACCACAAAAGGTGAAACCGGCCTCTTCACAGGCGCCACGCAGACCAAAACGAACAGCGTCGTGGTCGTCAACAATCGCGACGCAAACCGGTTGCGCTAGATCGAGGTGCGGAAGGGCTTGCATCGCCTATTTGCGGACCAAACTGGCCACCGCTTCAACGTGGTGGGTGTGAGGGAAGAGGTCGAAAGCACGAAGTGACTTCAATTCGTAGCCACCGTCAATCAACGGCTTGAGGTCGCGCGCCAAGGCAATCGGGTCGCAAGCGACATAGACGATGTGCTTCGGCTGGATTGCAAGAATCTGACCGACAACCTTTGCGCCTGCACCGGCACGCGGTGGGTCAAGGATGATCGTTGAGTTACGAGGGCTGACAGCTTTGCCACCCTTGTCTAGGTTGCCGACTCGCTCGTTGAGGAATCTCTCAACCGGTGCACAAACAGCCTTGGCCTTAGACAGGTCGGCTAGGTTCAGGGTTGCATCGTCGGTTGCCTGTCTGAATGACTCAACCGAGGTGATGCGAAGGTCACTGCCGAACTTAGCTGCTAGCGCGCCAGAGAAGAGACCGACGCCACCATAAAGATCGAGGTTGTCTGCATCCTTGTCGATTCCGGCAGCCGCAA
The DNA here is from genome assembly GCA_041172305.1 of Actinomycetota bacterium. Taxonomy (GTDB): domain Bacteria; phylum Actinomycetota; class Actinomycetes; order Actinomycetales; family Microbacteriaceae; genus Rhodoluna. Next base: position 2,431 of record JBEDKF010000079.1, read on the forward strand.
CCATCTCGGTAACCGCGCTCGAAAGAACTTCTGCAGCCTTCTTGTGAACCTGCCAGAACCCACCCCCGCTGATGCGGAAGGTGCGGCCGGCAACGCGTTCGATAAGGCGTTCGTCACCCTTCAGCTTGCTGTCGATCTTCCACTGCACCTGGCCGGTGCTTGAAGCCGAAAGCTCAATCTTCTTGACGTTCTGGAAGTTCTTGTTGTGCATTTCGAGCTCTCGAAGGTCTTCGACTGCCAACGGCAAATCTTTGACCTTGATCACTTCGTGGCTGCGCTCACGGTATGGGCCGACTGTGCCGGCTTCGTCGACGTGAAGCTGCAAACGGGTGCGGTATCCAAGACCGTTGGCTTCGTCGTCGCCAGGGGCCGCCTCGACAACTGGGCGGAGTTTGATTCCAGCCATTCGGTCTAGCGCCTCTTCTAGAACGTCAGCCTTTAGTTCGCGCTGGCGAGCAAGTTTGATGTGACCGAACTCGGCACCACCGGCGCCACCTGAGCCAGCCTGCTTCCAAACCTGAGGAACGCGATCTGGTGAAGGTTCGAGAATCTGAACCGGTTCGGCACGGCAGAATGAACCTCCGCGGTCTTCATAGACCTGAGCTAGAACCTTCTCGCCTGGCAACACGTGCGAAACGAAGACCACGCGACCGTCGTGACGAGCAACGAAGATGCCACCATGGGCAACTTTTTCGATGGTTAGTGGAAGATTCTGGCCGACCCAGTTTGTAGTTTTACTCACCTGCCAAGATTACCCTGCCCCGCCGACAACACCCAAGGCGGGCATCTGTCAGACTTATCGGGTGACCAAACTAATCCTCGCCTCGACTTCACCCGCTCGCCTCGACTTGCTTCGCGCCGGCGGAATCGAGCCGGTCACGATCGCACCCGGAGTGGACGAGGATGCGGTTGCCGAACGCGCGACCGCGATGGGTTTGATCTCGAACACCGCCGAGATGGTGCATGTGCTCGCCAAGGCGAAGGCCGAAGCAGTCGTTGACCACCCAGATGCACGCGGCGGCATCATCATCGGCTGTGATTCATCCTTGGAGTTCGACGGCGAGGCCTTAGGCAAGCCTCACGAACCAGAGGTGGCTCGTCAGCGATGGCTGGCAATGCGCGGGCGATCGGGGAAGCTCTATTCGGGTCACTGGGTAATCGACAATCGTGACCCTCGCCCAGGAGTCATGCCCCCAGCCGTAGGTCACGTATCCGTTGCCGTTGTGAACTTTGCTGACATCTCCGAGCGTGAAATCGACGCGTATGTAGCCACCGGTGAACCGCTCAAGGTAGCCGGCGCATTCACTATCGATGGGCTCGGCGGTGCTTTCCTGAAGTCAATCGAAGGCGACGCCCACACGGTGATCGGTCTATCGCTGCCAACTCTCCGCGAACTTGTTCGCTCGCTCGGTGTCGAGTACACCGACTTGTGGAACCTGGGCTAGCGACTTGCTCAAGCTGAGTTAGGTTGAGTTGCTCTCACCGACCGCATGAATGCAACAGTCGAAAGACTCGCCATCAGCACGAATAGAATCACATTCCCATCCTCATAGACCGCATTTAGGGATGAGAGAGCGAACGTACCTCCAACGATTGAAACAATTGCCATCATCAATAACTGCCACGGACTTAGAAACTCTGCCTTTTGAAAACCTCGATTAGCTCTGGATATTGCTTGGAGAGTGACATAAGCAACAACCCCAATTCCAAAACCCGCAATAGCTGCTAGCCCAAGACCCAAAGCAAATAGTGCGATGGTCATTTTGGGAAAGTGCCCCTCCGTGTGAAAAATGACATTCGCGACGAAAGCAGCGGATTGTGTCAGCACCCAAGCGACAGTGATGCTCTTAAAGGTTGCTAGATGCAAGTCAGGTCCTAGGTGTTGGGGAGTTGAGATTCCAAGCAAACACTTGCCAGTTTAGGCCCGCACTGGCCAAGTATGGGGCTCGAATCAAGTCAAGGGAATTAACGATGTACGCGTCAACCACCAGGTAATTTCTGCCTCCTATTTTCATAAACTGAAAAATGATATTGGAGCCATATCCGTCTACATGATTGGCTGTGGCATTGAACTGAAAGGACCCGTAACTCGGGGTTTCTACCGTTGAAGCCATTCGGCATTCGAAATTGAAGATGCCCACGCTTAGTGGCAGCAGTTGGCCCGGCTTTGGATAGTTTTTGGGCGCACCTGATACTGGGAAGTAGCAGTTGAAGCATGTCTTCAAACGCGACATGTTTGTTGCAGGGCTAAAACTCAAGTCGTATTGAAAGACGTAACCCCAAGCAGGATCCAAAACCAATGGGTAGGAAATTTTCTCCAGGCCTTCGTCGATCACCTGCGTCAGAACGGAGTTAGACCACTCGTAGTGAGTCTTGACACGATTTCCATCGGCATCGATCGCCCATGGTTCATCCAGAGACCCTAGAACTGTTGAGCCGTCAACGACTAAATAGCCGTTCGAATTCTCCAATAATCGTGCACTCGAAGAAACATCGAAAGAATAGCTGTATCGGTTTGTGACAGGCTTGGAGGCAATCGTTGTTAGCACCCGGAAGCCGTTGCCCATCTCCTGGGCAACGGCAGACACACTCGGATCCTCGGCATCGAGCACAACTAATCCTTGTTTTGTGCCGCGTTGCGATTTCGCATAATCGATTATTAGCGAGATTGATTGGCCTTCGATAGCGCCTTTGGACGCCAATCTAACTGAACCAACGCCTGAGTCTCGTGTTAGTTCAACCACGCGAAGGCGTCCTGCAGCATTTGTCTCTTTCAAAATGCCAGGGACGATTCTTTCCAGCGTTTGAAGGGCTCGATTCGATTCGGATGCAGAGACCGGAACTGCTCCAAAGAATGTGCTAACCGCAAGGGCAAGCGCTAAGACTGATTTCAAGTTGTTTCTCATCTAAGAGTGCCTTTCAATTCGAACTAAATACCAGCTAGTACCTAGACCGTATTCGCGCCTACGAGCAAACACGTACGCATTGTCCGAAGTCTGTCCGAATTTGACCTGAAATAGCCGAAAGTTTGTCCGATTGTGGATAACTTGAAAATTTCCGGGACCCCAAATTAGCGTTCTTCACAGTAGTTTCCGTATTTTTTTGTGATTTCACGCCAATAAAACCGACCCTTTTGTCAATAGGCTTGAAGGCATGACTACGTCTAAGAAAATCACCAAGGTACTAATCGCAAACCGCGGAGAAATCGCCGTTCGAATTGCGCGTGCAGCAAAGGATGCCGGCATTCTGTCGGTTGCCGTTTATGCCGACCAGGATCGCGATGCGATGCACGTGAAGCTAGCCGACGAGGCTTATGCACTTCACGGCACCACCGGCCCTGAGACCTACCTGGTGATCGAAAAGATTCTTGCCGTAGCAAAGAAGTCGGGCGCTGACGCGGTTCACCCTGGCTATGGTTTCTTGGCCGAAAATGCCGAGTTCGCAACCAAGGTAATCGAGGCCGGTCTCATTTGGATCGGCCCATCTCCAAAGGCTATCGAGCAGCTAGGTGACAAGGTTTCTGCCCGTCACGTTGCCGAGCGCGCTGGTGCGCCGCTTGCCCCGGGCACCCTCGACCCAGTTTCGGGCGCAGCCGAAGTTCTAGACTTCGTCGCTGTCCACGGGCTCCCGGTTGCAATCAAGGCCGCCTTCGGTGGCGGTGGACGTGGAATCAAGGTCGCGTACAAGGTCGAAGAAGTCGCCGAACTGTTTGAATCTGCAACCCGCGAAGCCATTGCCGCTTTCGGTCGCGGCGAGTGCTTCGTTGAGAAGTACCTAGAAAAGCCTCGCCACGTAGAGACCCAGTGTCTTGCCGACGCCTACGGCAACGTCGCAGTTGTCTCTACCCGCGACTGCTCACTCCAGCGTCGCCACCAGAAGCTTGTCGAAGAAGCCCCGGCTCCGTTCCTAACGGAAGACCAGGTTCGACGCCTATACGAGTCATCAAAGGCAATCTTGAAAGAGGTTGGCTACCAGGGCGCCGGAACCTGTGAGTTCCTTGTTGCCCAGGATGGCACCATCTCGTTCCTTGAGGTAAACACCCGTCTTCAGGTTGAGCACCCGGTTTCTGAGGAAGTCACCGGAATCGACCTAGTGCGCGAGCAGTTCCGTTTGGCCGAAGGTGGCGTTCTGGACTATCCAGACCCGCAGGTCAAGGGGCACTCATTCGAGTTCCGCATCAACGGCGAAGACGCCGGTCGCAACTTCATGCCGGCCCCTGGTCCGGTTCACGTATTCAAGGCGCCTTCTGGCCCAGGTGTTCGCGTTGACACCGGTGTCGAGTCTGGCGACGTTATTTCTGGCTCGTTCGACTCGATGGTTGCAAAGCTAATCGTTACCGGAGCAACCCGCGAAGAAGCCCTGGCTCGATCACGTCGCGCACTTGCCGAGATGGAAGTTGCCGGTTTGCCAACCGTGCTTCCTTTCCACCGCAAGATCGTCAATGACCCTGCATTTATCGGTGACCACAACACCAACAAGTTCGGAATCTACACTCGATGGATTGAAACCGAGTTCGTCAACGACATCCCGGCTTGGTCTGGCGTTGCAGAGCAGAGTGCTGAGCCAGCCGAACGCAACAACGTTGTGGTCGAGGTTGATGGCAAGCGCGTCGAAGTGTCACTGCCGAAGCGCCTGCTTTCTGGTGGCGGTGCCGCGACTGGCCCAATCGCTCACGCTCCAAAGCGCGCATCGCACGGTTCGACTTCGGGCCCAACCTCAAGCGGAAACGCGGTGAAGGCTCCAATGCAGTCGACCGTAGTCAAGGTTGCAGTTGCAGTCGGTGACACCGTGGCAGAAGGTGACCTAGTAATCGTGCTCGAGGCCATGAAGATGGAACAGCCAATGAACGCTCACAAGGCCGGAGTTATCAAGTCGATCACTGCGGTGGTTGGCGAGACAGTTCCTGCCGGAACCGTCCTGCTCGAGCTCGAGTAAGACTCTCCAAGTATGCGAAATGGCCTCCCTTGCGGGAGGCCATTTCGTTTGTTTAGTACCAGTCCTTATGCACAAAGAGGTAATCAACTGCATCCTTCTTTTGATACACGGTCAAAGTGAAATCCGAGAAATCAACAAGGATCTTGCCGTCTCGACGACAGTCATCGCCTAGAACAGTCGCCCAGTAGACAGCTTCGCCTTCGCGTTCGAACCGCAGAAAATTGCCTACGTCAGTCTTCCATCCTTCGACGCAGGGGTTATCCGCACACAGTTCGGAAGTAGATTCAACGGCATGAACGCGAGTTGCACCAGCAAGCAAATAATGGATGGTCATCGGCTGAAAGAAAGCAGTGCCTCCGATTAACCCCCACAGGACAGCTCCTACTGAAGTTAAAAGTGCAAGCGTCAAAGTCAGGGACAGTAAACGTTTTGTGCTCGACTTCATTTGAGTTCGGCACCCCTAAAGTCTTTGTTTCTCCTAGTAACCATCTGCCGTCTTCCAGTTGCAATGATGGATTGCAACACCAGCACCCCAGTTGCCATTCAAACGGTTTAGTCTAAATTTCTCAAGGTTCCACTCTCCTGCCGCGATGGCTCCTAGTGCGTGACACGAATATTGCTGACGCTGGCTTGGCTTATCTAATGCACTTCGAACTGATCCGCCCTTTGCCCAAGCTTCATCCCATCCTGCAGTGTCTAGGATGGCCTGCCCGGCTGCAAAACTTGGCGGTAGAACGCTGCCCTGCGCAAGCCCTGAGTAAACGAGCCAACCCCAAGGCGAGAGATTGAGATTCACGACGGGTAGCCCTTCAGCCAACCAAGGTGCGATGTAAATCGAACTAAACAGATTTGCCCCTAACCACGGATCGGCAACGATTGGATAGCTAAACCTCTGGGAAAGGTGGTCGACCACTTGCGTGATAGTCGTTCCCGTAACTTCGTAATGCGTTGGTACATCGCGACCATTTGCATCCTTAGCCCACGGCGCTGCGATAGCTCCAAGGAACTTGAGGCCATCCATCAAAGCAAGTCCTGCACCTACTTCCACTATTTTTGAACCTTTTGGCAAGGTGAATTGATAGTCATAGTTGCTTGGCGCTTCAGGATTTTTGATTACAGTCGTCAGCTGAAGAGAGCCATCCGTCTTCGCGATTGGAACAGTTACTGTTGCGTTTCTATTTTCATAGGCGATGATCCCGCTCGCAATTTGCTCAGGTACCGCCGCCGAGGCTGAGAATGGCAACCGGATGCCAAACCTTGCACCTCTAGCAGTCAAAAACTCAACCGAATCGTCCGTGCTTTTGGGCAGGCGAACCTCTGAACCCTCGTATTTTGAGCTGAATGCCATTGAGCCCTCGCGGGTTACCTTAAAAATCCCCACGTTAGTCATTAGTGATGTGCTGGCAGCTTTTGAACCACTAGTGACATTTGCCAGCGCATCCATGAGTCCGGACGTTGTCGATTCCGCGGCTGAAACAGGCGCGCTCACTCCAATACCTAAAAGCATTACCGCAGCAATTGCAAGCAGCCTTTTCTCCGATTTTTTCATTTTGAACCCTTTCCCCAGGCGCTAGGCGCCTAACCGAGAAACCCCTTTTGTATCTCGCCGGTTCTGCGAACGTATCAGCGCGAATCCGTGCCAAAATTCAAAATGTACGAATTTGTACGAAGTGTGTACTGAATTGTCCGAATCAAGATCGCTAAATAAAAAACGGCCACCCGAAGGCAGCCGTTTTCAAAAAAATCGACTAGTTCAGCGGGCTGTGCAGGGCACGAGCCGCATCGCTGATTGAACCAGAGAGCGATGGATAGACGGTGAAGGTGCTGGCCAATTCATCCACGGTTAGTCGGTTCTCGATTGCGATTGCAATCGCATAGATCAAATCCGATGCGCGTGGTGCCGCAACCACGCCACCGATTACGGTGCCACCGGTTGAACAGATCAACTTGATGAAACCTTCGGTTAGGCCCTGCATCTTGGCGCGAGGGTTCGTGGTTAGGTCGATCATCTCGACGTGGCCGTTAACCTTGCCCTCCTTGATGTCCTTCTCCATCCAACCGACCGAGGCAATCTCAGGCGAGGTGAAAACGTTCGAGGCAACGTTGCGCAACTCGGTTGGAACTGCAACGTCACCCATGGTGTGGAAGACCGCTGTGCGGCCCTGCATCGCGCTGACGGATGCCAACGGCAGGAAGGTGGTGCAGTCACCAACCGCATAGACGTTGGCGCGCGAGGTTCGAGCGACCTTGTTCACCTGAACGTGGCCCGACTCGGTCAAAACTACGCCGGCCTCCTCAAGACCAAGGCCTTCGGTGTTCGGAATTGCACCAACGGCCATTAGACAGTGCGAGCCCTTGATGACGGTGCCATCCGCCAGGGTGACTTCGACACCGGAACCGGTGTTGACCACCTTGTCTGCGCGAGTGTTTGAGTGAATGTTGATTCCGCTGTCGCGGAACACGCGCTCGATCAAATCGGCGGCGTCATTGTCGTTGCCAGGCAAGACCTTGTCGCGGCTCGAAATCAGCGAAACCTCGCTGCCAAGACCTCGGTAGGCCGATGCGAACTCGGCACCGGTGACACCAGAACCGACGACAATCATGTGCTCTGGAAGTTCATCCAAGTTATAAAGCTGGGTCCAGGTGAGGATGCGGTCGCCGTCTGGCTTGGCATCTGGGAGCTGGCGAGGGTGCGCACCGACAGCGATGATGATGGTCTTGGCTTCCATCTTCTCTGGCTTGCCACCATCCGCCGGCGTTGCGATTACGTGGTGGTTGCCATCGAGTCTTCCTGAACCGTGGATGACGCGGACGCCTTCCTTGATCAAGGTCTCGAGCATGTCAGAAGACGACTCTTCGGCAAGGTCTAGCAAACGACGGTTAACCTGAGCCAAATCGATTTCGATCTTTGGCTTGACCGACTGGCCGGCAAATGAGAACTTCACGCCAAGCGTTGTCGCGTGAGCCACGCGCTGAGCGGCCTCAGCGGTTGCGATCAAGGTCTTGGATGGCACCACATCGGTGAGCACAGCAGCGCCACCGATTCCGTTTCTTTCGATCAGGGTTACGTCTGCTCCGAGCTGGATGCCGGCAAGTGCCGCCTCGTATCCGCCAGGGCCGCCGCCGATGATAACAATGTGGTGCTTCTTAGTCTTTTCAGTGCTCACCCTTTTATTCTGCCAGTCGTAGACTCGAACCATGACAAATCCATTTGAGTTGGCCGCATCTGCAGCACAGAAAATTGCCGAATTGACCGGCGTTGAAAACCACGATATCGCCCTAACCTTGGGCTCTGGCTGGGCTAAGGCGGCAGACCTCATCGGTGAAACCGTCGCGACAGTTGATGCAACACAAATTCCAGGATTCCTGCCACCTGCAGTACACGGGCACGTCGCGACCATTCGTTCGATCAAGTTGCCAAACGGCAACCACGCCCTGATTCTCGGTGCCAGAAGCCACTATTACGAGGGGCACGGCGTTCGCCAGGTCGCTCACGGTGTGCGCACCGCGGCTGCAACCGGCGCAAAAATCATGATCCTTACCAACGGTGCCGGCGGCATCAAGGAGACCTGGAAGCCTGGCACCCCGGTGCTAATCAGCGACCACATCAACCTCACCGCCGACAGCCCGCTCGAAGGAGCGAAGTTCGTCGACCTCACCGATCTTTATTCGAGCCGCCTTCGCGCAATCGCTCGAACCGTAGATGAATCTCTCGATGAAGGTGTCTATTGCCAGTTCCGCGGCCCTCACTATGAAACCCCAGCCGAAGTTCAGATGGCTAAGCACATCGGCGGTCACATCGTTGGCATGTCGACCGCACTCGAGGCGATCGCAGCCCGCGAAGCAGGCATGGAAATTCTTGGCCTCTCGCTAATCACCAACCTCGCCGCCGGAATCCAGAAGACTCCTTTGAGTCACGAGGAAGTCATCCAAGCTGGCAAGGATGCCGAAGTGCGCATCAGCGGCCTACTCGCGGAGATTGTTTCCAAGCTATGAGTCACAACCTCGCCGATTTGATTGCGGCGGCCAGCGCCTGGGCCGATCAAGACCCAGACACGCAGACGCGCGCCGAGCTAGAAGCATTGATTGATGCGCGTGATGTTGCCGCGCTGAGCGACCGCTTCAATGGGCGACTCGAATTCGGCACAGCCGGGCTCCGCGGTGAACTCGGTGCTGGTTCTAATCGCATGAACCGCGTCTTGGTCGCGCAGGCAGCTGCCGGCATCGCGCGCTTTTTGCTAACCCAGCCAGAATTCAACTCGGATGTCGAACCACCGAGCGTCGTCATCGGCTTCGATGGGCGAATCAACAGTGCCATTTTTGCTCGTGACACCGCTCAGATCATGGCCGGGGCAGGCATCCGTGCGTTGCTCTTCGACGGTGTTGTTCCGACTCCGGTTTTGGCATTCGCCGGCAAACATTTGGGTAGTTCCGCGGCGATTATGGTCACCGCATCGCACAACCCGCCGCGTGACAACGGCTACAAGGTTTATTTGGGAGGCAGCAACGGCGGCTCGCAAATCATCTCGCCGACCGATCAAATCATCGCCGGCCACATTGCAGACATCGCAAAAACCAAGACGTTCAAAGAACTCAACAAGAGTGACAAATTCGAAATGGTGGGCGACGAACTACGCCAGGCATACGTCGCAGAGACCGCCGCCTTGACCGGCGAAGTCATCGATGGTGACAAAGTTCGAATTGTCTACACGGCAATGCACGGAGTCGGCTGGCACGTTGTGGAACCACTATTCGCATCGGTCGGACTGGCAAAACTCGAGACAGTCACTGCGCAGTTGTTGCCGGATGGCAATTTCCCGACCGTCGCCTTCCCAAACCCCGAAGAGCCTGGTGCGATGGACCTGGCACTGGCCGTTGGGCGCGAACGTAATGCAGACCTGATCTTGGCAAATGACCCGGATGCCGATCGTCTTGCCCTGGCTATCAAAGACACCACCTCAGCAACCGGATTCCGCCAGCTGACCGGCGACGAAGTAGGGCTCCTGCTTGGTGACGAGATGGCGAGACGAGCGGTTGCAGACCGACGCACCGGCAACCTCGCTTGCTCGATCGTTTCTAGCTCGGCTCTGGGCAAAGTTGCCGAACACTATGGTTTTGGATTCCGCGAGACACTCACCGGCTTCAAGTGGATTTCCAAGGTGCCAAATCTGATCTTCGGTTTCGAAGAAGCCCTAGGTTATTGCGTGGATGCGGAAAACACCCCAGACAAGGATGGAATCTCAGCCGCTCTGATCATCGCAGAACTGGCTAATCGCTTGGCTAGCCAGGGCAAGACCATCGCAGACCGCTTGGATGACCTAGGCGCTTTGTTTGGGCACTATGCAACCGGGCAGATTTCTATTCGTGTCACCGACCTATCGGTGATTGCCAACCTCATGAAGAAATTGCGTGAGGAGACCCCATCATCGATCGATGGTGCTTCGGCGGAGTTTAGAGACTTAGCGCTTGGCGGAAACGGGCTTGCGCCAACCGACGGCGTGCGTTTTGATCTGGCAGATGGCCGCCGCGTTATCGTGCGCCCATCAGGCACCGAACCAAAATTGAAGTGTTACCTTCAGGCAATTGGCTCAAACCAAGCCGAGGCGAAAGAGAAACTAGCGGCTCTTAGAGCAGCGATGCTGACAACTTTGCAGTGATCTCTTCAAGATCAAAAAAGTGTTCGATTGGCACGATTTCAGAGGGCAGACCCTGAAGTTGGTCAACCAAGTCTGGCGTGGTCAAAATGATCTGTGCGTCGCGAGATTCACGCGCAATTGAGACGCTGGTGGCATCAACGGTCGCTTCGATGCCCAACTGACGAAGCACCTTTTCGGCGTTCATCTTTAGCAAAACAGACGTGCCGATGCCCATCCCACACACGGCAATAATCTTCATGAATCTATTGTCACCCCGCGACCTAGAACAACAGGCGAATATGGTCGATAGTTACCGCATTTAACACAGTATTCACAATGTCTTGGTCACCAAGGAACGTAGCAAGCTCAGCCATGATCTCGATATGAGCATCGTGATCGGTGGCACAAAGACCGATAACCAGCCGAACCGGATCATTGGCCTGGTTTCCGAAAACCACCGGATCAGCCAGTGTGACCAGAGATAGCCCGATTTCTAGCACGGCCTCAGATGGCCTACCGTGAGCAAGGGCGATTCCCGGCGCGATGACAATGTATGGGCCGTTCTCGGCCACGGCATCGAGCATTGATTGGGTGTAATCCGGAGTCGAGCGGCCGCTGGCGACCAGCAACTGCCCCGCCATCTCTATCGCGTGTTCGCGATCTAGTGCAACCGCACCGAGACGGATTGAGTTCTCGGCGAAGGCTGCACTGAGTGCGGGAAAACTAGGCAACGGCCTCGGCAAAGCCATCCGAGATCATGTCCATCAGTTCTTCGCGCTGCTCTAGGTCTTGGAATGCACCCTCGGCCGCGTTGAGTTGGAATACCTCTAGGTCGGCCAGGTCGTAATCAAAGGTCTTTACCAGCAGCTCGAGTTCGCGAGTCAAGGTGGTGCCCGACATCAGGCGGTTATCGGTGTTGACGGTGACCTTGAAACCTAGGTCGTAGAGAACGTCGAACGGGTGGTCGGCCATGGTCTCACCAAGAAGCGAGATTGCGCCGGTCTGAAGGTTCGATGAAGGAGAAGTCTCGAGCACGATTCCGCGGTCGTAAACCCAGCGAGCAACCTCGCCTAGTTCGACGAAGTCTGCGTCTCCCTCGCTGCGTGAGAGCAAGATGTCTTCAATGATGCGAACACCGTGCCCGAGGCGAAGTGCACGACCAGAAACGATTGCATCCTTGATGCTCTCAACGCCGTCGGCCTCGCCCGCGTGGACGGTGACCGGGAAGAGCTCTGATGCAAGGTAATCGAACGCGATCTTGTGGCGGCTAGGTAGGAAGCCCTTCTCGGCACCGGCGATGTCGAAACCGACAACTCCGTTATTGCGGTGACGAACTGCAAGTTCAGCGATTTCAAGGCCGCGGTCAGCGTGGCGCATAGCGGTGATCAGCTGGCCGGTGCGAATGAACCCGCCGTGGTAGTCGACGTCTTCCATGCCCTGCTCGAGGCCATCCTGGACGGCTTCGACAACCTCATCAAGGGTTAGGCCGCGCTGTAGGTGCTGCTCCGGAGCCCAGCGAATCTCGCCGTAGATAACGCCGTCTTCGGCAAGGTCGTGAACGAACTCACGAGCCACACGCTGCAAGCCCTCTTTGGTCTGCATTACGGCCGTGGTGTGGTCGAAGGTCTCTAGGTACTTAACCAGCGAACCGGAGTTGGCAGAAGTTTCGAACCAATCCTTTAGGGCGTCGGCATTGTCGGCAGGCAGCTTGTGGCCGACTGCATCGGCTAGCTCGATGATCGTCTGAGGGCGGAGGCCGCCATCCAAGTGGTCGTGAAGAGAAATCTTAGGTAGCGCTTGGATGTTGAAGCGAGCCATTATGTGCCTTTCGTTTAGCCGTCGATGCGATCGAGCAAAATTTTGCGCGGCGCAGCAATAGCAGCAGCCTCAATCTTAAACGAACCTTCGAGGGCTTCCATCGCGCGATCGAATCGTTCGGCCTCGTCGGTATGCAGAGTCATGAGCGGTTGCCCGGCCTTGACGGCAGAACCAAGCTGAGCGTGCAGCGTGATTCCGGCGCCAAACTGAACCGGGTCTTCCTTGCGAGCACGGCCGGCACCGAGGCGCCAGGATGCGGTTCCAACCTGAAGTGCGTCCAGCTCTGTAAGCACACCATCTGCTGGTGCAAGCACAACATGGTGCTCGCTCGCGGTAGGCAAGGCGGCATCCGGGTCTCCGCCCTGGGCCGAAATCATCTGGCGCCACTTATCCATGGCACGGCCATCCTTGAGCGCTGCTGCAACATCGACATCGGTCTTGCCGGCGAGTCGAAGCATCTCCTGAGCCAACTCGACGGTTAGCTCCACGACGTCGGCGGGGCCGCCACCTGCCAAGACCTCGACCGACTCTTTGACCTCTAGAGCGTTACCAATCTCGAGGCCCAACGGGGTCGACATGTCGGTGAGCAGGGCCGAGGTGTTTACGCCGGCATCCTGGCCAAGCTGAACCATCACGGTTGCGAGCTCACGCGCTCGGTCGATGTTCTTCATGAATGCGCCCGAACCCACCTTGACATCGAGCACCAAGGATGTGGTGCCCTCGGCGATCTTCTTCGACATGATCGAGCTGGCGATCAGAGGAATGGCCTCAACGGTGCCGGTTACATCGCGCAGGGCATAGAGCTTCTTATCGGCCGGGGCAAGACCCGCGCCAGCTGCGCAAATTACCGCGCCGACATCGGCAAGCTGCTTGTGGAACTCGGCGTTGCTGAGGGCCGCACGCCAACCCTTGATTGACTCGAGTTTGTCCAAGGTTCCGCCGGTGTGACCCAGACCGCGACCGGAAAGCTGTGGCACTGCCACACCGAAAACGGCGACCAATGGAGCCAACGGAAGGGTGATCTTGTCACCGACGCCGCCGGTTGAGTGCTTGTCTGAGGTTGGCCAGGCAAGACCGTCATACTTCAAGGTTTCACCCGAGGCGATCATTGCCATCGTCAGGTCGCGAATCTCGGTGCGGCTCATGCCGTTCAAGAGAATAGCCATAGCCATCGCAGACATCTGCTCGTCGGCAACTGCGCCGGTGGTGTAGTTGGCGATCAGCCAGTTGATTTCAGCGGTCGAAAGCTCACCCTTCTCGCGCTTTTTCATGATCAGCTCAACGGCTGCAAATTCAGACATTATTTTCTTTCTTCGAGATCGCGCGGGCCGAAGGCATCCGGGATTACTTCTTCGATGGTCTTGAAACCTGACACCGTTTCGAGCACCATGCCCTCTGCCGAGTGCTCGAACAGCAGCTGGCGACAGCGGCCGCATGGCATCAGGATGTTGCCGTGCCCATCGACGCAAGTGAAAGCTACTAGTCGACCGCCGCCAGTCATGAATAGTTGGCTGACCATCGAGCATTCTGCGCATAGGGTCAGACCATAGCTGGCGTTTTCAACGTTGCAGCCCGAGACGATTCGACCGTCTTCGGTCAGAGCAGCGACGCCAACCTTGAACTTTGAATAGGGCACGTATGCCCTCTCCATCGCAGCGTTTGCGGCCGCCCGCAGGGCATCCCAGTCGATTTGAACGGTCATTATTGGCCTAACTCTTTATGTAGGCTTTGCCGGCAGCGGCAGGGCCGGTGACCTTGCCAACCAAACCAGCTACGGCAACCACGGTCAAGGCGTATGGCAACATCAGCAAGAACTCGCTCGGTACGGTCGAACCGATGATGGCGAGGCCATACTGGAGGTTCAAGGCGAAGCCGAAGAGAAGCGCCGCGAATGCGGCGTAAAGCGGGTTCCAGCGACCGAAGATCAGCGCCGCCAGAGCGATGTAGCCGGCACCATTGGTCATTTCCTTACCGAAGGCGCCAACCTGACCGAGGGTGAAGAACGAACCACCAAGACCGGCAAGAGCACCGCCAAGGATCACGCTGACATAGCGGGTGCGGAACACGTTGATGCCCACGGTGTCGGCGGCCTTTGGATACTCTCCAACGGCGCGAACACGCAGACCCCAGCGGGTCTTGAACAGAGCAACGTAAACCACGGCCACCGAGATGTACATGAGGTAGACGATCAAGGTCTGGTTGAAGAGCACAGGGCCAAGCACCGGAATCTGGCCGAGCAGCGGAATCAATATCTTGTCAAAGCGCGGCGGCTGGTTGTAGAGATTCAGGTCGCTGACCATCAGGGTGCTGAACAAGAAGCTGGTCAGACCAATGACAAGAACGTTCAAGACCACGCCGACGATGATTTGGTCAACCACATACTTGATCGAGAACACCGCTAGCACCCATGAAACCAGAGCACCGGCGATAATCGCGCCGATCAATCCGGCGATGAGGCTGTCAGATAGTGAGGCAACGAATGCAGACACAAATGCACCGGCCAGAAGCTGGCCTTCGATCGCAATGTTGACCACACCCACGCGCTCGCTGAGCACACCGGCAAGCGAACCGAAAATCAGCGGCACGGCAAGCGCCAGTGAGCCCTGCAATAGCGAAGTGAAGGTCATAGTTTTGCCTGCAAACAGGCCAACCAACACCTCGAACACAAGAGCCGCCGAGAAGATAACCACGATGTGGCGCGGAGTCTTTAGGTTCTTCGCGAAGACGAAATAGCAAGACAGTGCCAAGGTCAAGACCTGAAGAGCGAGGGCGATGCCATTGACCAGCGAAACATCGAGGTTGAAGTTTGGAAGAGCCAGGATGTCGGTGTCGGTCGAGATCTTGATCTCGGTGCTGCCGCTAGGCGCGGAAACAAAGAGCCAAAGCCCAATCAACGTCATTACAAAGAGGGTTATTGGGGTGCGCTTACTCTGCTTCATTTTGCGACCTCCTTTTTCGATTCTTTGATCCGGAACATGGCACGCACCAGAGGCGGAGCAGCGATGAATAGAACGATGAGTGACTGGACAACCAAGACGATGTCGATCGGCACACCCTGGTTTGCCTGCATGGTCACGGCACCTGCGCGAAGACCACCGAACAAGAGGCCGGCGACCAAGACACCCCAAGGGTTGGAGCGGCCAAGTAGCGCAACCGTGATGGCGTCAAAACCGAAGCTTGCTGCCACACCGAGAGTCAGGAACTTCTCGCTGCCGAGAACCTGAGAGGTTCCGGCAAGACCAGACAAAGCACCCGAGATTCCCATCACGAGAACGTAGGTTAGGCCGATGTTGATTCCGGCAACCTTGGCTGCGCTTGGGTTGTGGCCAAGAGCGCGAAAGCGGAAGCCCAGGGTCGAGCGGTTCAGCAACCACCAAGTGAAAACGACCGCGAGCAACATTGCGATCAGCCCACCGTGCACGCGGAACTGGTCGCCCAGGAAGAACCAATACTTGGATGTGTCGCGAACCGGAGGCGAAACCGGGTTGATCGATCCTGGAGCCTGAAGAATCGGGGTCTTGAGCAAGAAGCTCAAGAGCATGCCGGCGATGTAGTTGAGCATGATGGTCACGATTACTTCGTTTGCTCCGGTGGTTGCCTTCAGCAAACCGACCAGGGCTCCGAATAGGCCACCACCAACGATTCCGGCTAGAACAGCGAGCGGGAAGTGCAAGTAGAACGGTAGGTCGACGAAGATTCCAACCCACCCGGCAAACATCGCACCAAAGATGATCTGGCCGGTAGCACCGATGTTGAACAACCCAGATCGGAAAGCAACGGCAAGACCGAGGCCGGCCATGGTGATTGGGGTCGCATAGGCCAAAGTCTCGGTGATCGGCTTGATCATCTGAACAAAGCTGGTCGCCTTGTAGTTGAAGATTGCACCGCGGAACATTGCGTCATAGGCACCGAATACCGAGTTCCAAAGTGCGGTGAAGAAGTCTGACGGGCGAGCGGTGATGTAACCGATCGTGGTCTGAACCTGCTCGCTAGAGACAGCGATCAGAATGCCACCGACGATGAACGAGGCGACTACAGCCAACACCGAGAGCAACGCGTTGCCACCGGTTAGTTCTTTCATTACGCGCTTCATGCTGTGATTCCCGCCATCATCTGTCCGAGAGTGGCTCTCGGTGTGCTCGAAGGCACAATTCCAACAATCTTGCCCTTGTACATAACCGCGATTCGGTCACCGAGCTGGGTTGCTTCATCGAGCTCGGTCGCGACGATCAATACCGGGATGCCGCTGTCGCGGGTTGCCACTATCTGCTCGTGAACAAACTCAATCGAGCCCACATCTAGACCTCGGGTCGGCTGAGACGCCACAAGCAGGCGCAGTTCGCGAGCTAGCTCACGAGCCAGAACCACCTTCTGCTGGTTTCCACCAGAAAGCTGAGAAGCTTTGGATTCGATTCCCTGGGCACGCACGTCGAACTGCTTCAACTTCTCTTGTGCGAACTTCTTCAGGAAGTCGAGGTTGATGTTCAACCCCTTTGCAAAAGGCTTGCGGTCGCTGCGGTCGAGCATGAGGTTCTCAGCGATTGTGAACTCGGCCACCAAACCATCTTCGGTTCGGTCTTCTGGCACGAAGCCAACGCCGAGGTCAAGAACCTGCTTGACGTTCTTGCCGATCAATTCGCGACCGTCAAGCTGGATTGAACCTGAGGTCTTGCCGTGCATGCCGATGATTGCCTCGGTGAGTTCGGTTTGGCCGTTTCCCTGAACACCGGCGATGACCAAAATCTCGCCCTCGTGAATCTCAAAACTGATGTCGTCCAGAACCTTGGTGCCGGCGTGATTCCAGGCTGAAAGCTGGTCGACCTTGAAGGTCGGCTTACCAGGTTTAGCCGGCGCCTTTTCGACGTCGAGGTCAACCGCGCGGCCAACCATCATCGAGGCAAGCTCGTTGGCTGAAGACGCTGGGTCAGCTTCGCCAACCACCTTGCCGAGTCGAATCACGGTGATCTTGTCGGCAACTTCCTTGACCTCGCGAAGTTTGTGCGTGATGAACACAATCGCGGTTCCGGCTGCACGAAGCTGTTTCATGATTTCCATGAGCTCATCGGTTTCCTGAGGTGTCAGGACGGCAGTCGGTTCGTCGAACACGAGAACCTTCGCGTCACCAATCAAAGCCTTGATGATTTCAACGCGCTGCTGAACTCCAACCGGAAGATCGCCCACAATCGCATCCGGGTCAATTTCGAAACCAAATCGGGCTGAAACTTCGCGAACCTTTGCACGGGCCGCCTCGAGGTCGAGTAGCCCACCGAACTTGGTTGGCTCATGGCCAAGGATTACGTTCTCGGCAACTGTGAAAACAGGGATGAGCATGAAGTGCTGGTGGACCATGCCAATGCCGGCCGCCATCGCATCGCCCGGTCCTGAAAACTTGACGACCTTGTCGTCTAGGAGGATCTCCCCTCCGTCGGCTTGATACAAGCCGTAGAGCACGTTCATCAGGGTTGACTTGCCGGCGCCGTTTTCGCCGAGCAGGCAGTGAATTTCACCCGGTTGTGCCACCAGGTTCACGTTGTCGTTAGCGACCATCGCACCGAAGCGCTTTGTTATGCCGCGAAGTTCAAGCTTCATCGCTCATCCATTCATTCGCCCTGATTGGGCTCTATTCAGTCTAACTTTTGGTCAAACCTTTAGTCTCTAAAAAATAGTCCGGGGATGACCACACAAGGTGATCATCCCCGAACTTAGTTTTTTTGTTATTACTTCTTGTAACCAGAAGCTACAACGATCTTGCCTGAGATGATGTCAGCCTTTAGAGCGTCTAGCTCTGCCTGAACACCAGCTGGGTAAGCAACGTCGTGCTGTGCTGAGATCTGAACACCCTCGTTAGCAAGGTTGCCAACGTACTGGTTCTCGTCGCCACCGGTGAAGGCACCGTCAACGCCAGACTTGATTACGTCTAGAACAGCCTTAGCCATCTTCTTCTCGATTGAGGTCAAGATGTTTGACTTGTAAGCAGCGTGAGTTGCAAGACCGAACCAGTCGCTGTCAACACCGATTACGTAGGTGCCCTTCTTGTCAAGGGTTGCCTGACCGGTTCCAACACCAACAGGACCTGCTACTGGAAGAACGATGTCAGCACCCTGAGCGAAGAAGCCCTCGGTTAGGGTCTTGCCCTTAGCCTGGTCGTTGAAGTCACCGGTTGCAGCCCACTTTGAGCTGTCGGTGCCGGTTGCGCCAAGAACGACAACCTTCTTGCCCTTAGCAGTGTTGTAAGCCTCTACACCCTGCTTGAAGCCGTCCATGAAGATGGTTACTGATGGGAACAGCATTCCACCATAGGTAGCGACCTTGCCGGTCTTTGAGGTTGCAGCGGCTAGGTAACCAGCTAGGTAAGCAGCTTCTGCGGTGTCGTACTGGATTGGCTTTACGTTTGGCAATGACAGTGGTGAGAAGTCGTCGTTGCTCAACGCTGAGTCAATAAGTGCGAAGTTCACGTCTGGGTTTGCCTTAGCAGCGTCGCGAGTTGCGGTTGCAAGGTTGAAGCCAACGGTGACGATTAGGTTACAGCCTTCAGCGATCATTGAGTCGATGCCTGAGACGTAGTCAGTCTGGGTTGCAGCCTCTGGAGACTCAACCTTTGCTTCCTGAACGCCTAGCTCGGCAACAGCCTGCTGTAGACCTGCGTAAGCTTCCTGGTTGAATGATGCGTCGTTGAAGCCACCGGCGTCTGAAACCATACATGCCTTGTAGTCAACTGGGGTAGCGGTTGGGGCTGCCGGTGCGGCAGCGCAACCTGCAAGAG
Organism: Actinomycetota bacterium; assembly: GCA_041172305.1. Lineage (GTDB taxonomy): Bacteria > Actinomycetota > Actinomycetes > Actinomycetales > Microbacteriaceae > Rhodoluna. The sequence continues at coordinate 21,583 of JBEDKF010000079.1, forward strand.
CGAGGCTTGCAATAGCTGCGAGTGCTAGGCCCTTGATTGCGGTGGTGCGTGAAACAGTCTTCACTAGATTTCCTCCCGAAAAACGGCTGTGACCATCACAACCGTTGTGCGAGATTAGCCTAAGCGAGCAAGGCAATCAGAAAGCCCCCTAAAGCGGTTTTGAGCAAATTATTAACCGAAAAGTAACAATCAGAGAAGGTTTGGAACTGAGCCCGAACCTAGAGGACGTCTGAGTGCCCAGTGGCCTTCAATGCATCCACCAAAGACTTGACTCGCTGCGCGTGCTCTTTGGTTGTCACCAAGAGGGCATCAGGGGTGTCGACAACGATGATGTCCTCGACGCCAATCAGAGCGATCAGTCGGTCGGTGTCACTGATCAGGATTCCACTGGACGAATCGGCCAAGACCTTGGCATTGCCTAGGACGGCAAGGTTGCCCTTGCGCCCCTGAGATTGCAATTCGGCGATTGCAGCGAAGTCGCCAACGTCGTGCCAGCTGAAGTTCGCTGGGACAACAGCGACCAACCCAGCCGCAGCCGCAGGTTCGGCAACTGAATAATCGATTGCGACCTTCTTTAGTTTCGGCCAGATGCGCTCGATCGTTGCCTTGCGTTCTTCAGTGTCCCAGGCTGCCGCAAGCTCCATGATCGAAGCGTGCAACTCAGGTTCTGACTTCGCTAGTTGGCTAAGCAGCAGCGCGGCTGGCGCGATGAACATGCCGGCGTTCCATAGGTATTCGCCAGACTCGACATACTTGCGAGCCTTAGCGATGTTTGGCTTTTCCACGAACTTTGCGACGTCGCGGGCATTTGGGGCCGAAGCCAGACCAAGCTTTTCGCCCTGCTTGATGTAACCAAAGCCAACGGAAGGTTCGGTCGGCTCGATGCCGATGGTCACGATCTTGCCGGTTGCGGCAACTTCTACTGCTTCACGAACCACGGCCTGAAACTTGTCATCTTCGGTGATGACGTGGTCGGCAGCGAATGAACCGATGATTACGTCTGGCTCTCGCTGCATCAGGATGGCTGCGGCGAGCGCAATCGCCGCCGTCGAATCTTTAGGAGACAACTCAAGGACGAGGTTGTCGGTAGACAGGTCTTCGATCTGCTCAAGGACCGCAGACTTGTGCACCTTGCCGGTGACCACAAGGATGCGCTCACGGCCGCCGAAAGGAGTCAGGCGATCCCACGTGTCCTGCAAAAGGGTCTGGCCAGAGCCGGTGAGGTCATGCAAAAACTTCGGAGCGGAGGCTCGTGACAACGGCCAAAGGCGGCTGCCGATTCCTCCAGCGGGAATAATGCTGAAGAATCTGTCGATTGGTTCTCTTTGAGTTGTCATAACAACAAAAACACTATCCGACAAGGCTTAGACTTTTCTTGTCTGTTAATAGGAGGTCTTCGTGCCAACAAAACCAGCCGGCACTTTGTATCGTGGCAAAGTCGGAATGTGGTCATGGGTTTTACACCGAATCACTGGTGTAGCCATCTTCTTTTTCCTATTGGTGCATGTGCTTGACACATCCCTCGTCCGTTTGAGCCCAGAGGCTTACAACGCTGTGGTTGCAACCTACAAGACCCCTCTAGTCGGTCTTGGAGAACTCGGTCTTGTGGCCGCGATTTTGTACCACGCATTCAACGGCCTTCGCGTTATCTTGATTGACTTCTGGCGCAAGGGCGTCAAGTACCAGAACGTGATGTTCTGGGTTGTGATCGCGCTAACCGTTATCGTCCTGGCAGGTTTCGCACCTCGCCACCTAATGCACGTGTTCCACCTCGGCTAAGCAAAGGAGCTAATGATGTCTGTAGTTATCGAACAACCACGTAGCCCTCGCAGCCGCAAGGCAGCGAACTGGGAAAAGTATGGCTGGATGTACATGCGTGCCTCTGGCGTGCTTCTAGTCGTCTTGATTTTCGGCCACCTATTCACCAACCTCTGGGCTGGCGAAGGCATCAAGGCAATCGACTTCGCCTTCGTTGGCGGCAAATGGTCTGAGCCGTTCTGGCAGGTTTGGGATGGGCTGATGCTTTGGCTAGCCCTTATCCATGGAACCAACGGTATGCGCACGATCGTGAACGACTACACCTCTCGTGAGAGCGTTCGCAAGGCTTTGAACATCTCTCTATGGGGAATCTGTGCCGTTCTAATCGTGTTGGGCACCTTGGTAATCCTTACCTTCGACCCATGCCCGGCTAACGGCCCAGCCGAACTTCTTCCATCCTTCTGCCCTGCTCGTTAGGAAACAATAAAGTGACCAACGCTTCACCAAAGGTTCACCACTACCAGTACGACGTCGTTATCGTGGGTGCCGGCGGCGCTGGCATGCGCGCGGCTATTGAAGCCGGGCCACACGCTAAGACAGCCGTCATCTCAAAGCTGTTCCCGACTCGCTCGCACACCGGTGCGGCGCAGGGCGGTATGGCTGCTGCGCTTGCCAACGTCGAAGAAGACAGCTGGGAATGGCACACATTCGACACCGTCAAGGGTGGCGACTACCTGGTTGACCAGGATGCCGCAGAGATCTTGGCAAAGGAATCTGTTCAGGCCGTAATCGACCTTGAGAACATGGGCCTTCCTTTCAACCGAACCCCGGATGGAAAGATCGACCAGCGCCGCTTCGGTGGCCACACTCGTGACCACGGTAAGGCCCCGGTTCGCCGTTCTTGCTATGCGGCAGACCGCACCGGCCACATGATTCTTCAGACCTTGTACCAGAACTGCGTAAAGCTAGGCATCGAGTTCTACAACGAGTTCTACGTTCTTGACCTAGTAATGACCAAGGTTGATGGCGAAGAGCGCCCATCGGCCGTAGTTGCATACGAGTTGTCAACCGGTGAGATCCACGTTTTCCAGGGCAAGTCGATCATCTTTGCAACCGGCGGATTCGGCAAGATCTTCAAGACCACTTCTAACGCCCACACCCTGACCGGTGACGGCGTTGGCATCATCTACCGCAAGGGCCTTCCACTGGAAGACATGGAGTTCTACCAGTTCCACCCGACCGGCCTTGCCGGGCTTGGCATCCTGCTTTCTGAGGCTGCTCGTGGTGAGGGTGGAATCCTTCGAAACTCTTCGGGTGAGCGCTTCATGGAGCGTTACGCTCCGACCATCAAGGACCTGGCTCCTCGTGACATGGTTGCTCGCGCGATGGCTAATGAGGTTCGCGAGGGTCGCGGTGCTGGCCCAAACAAGGACTACGTTCTGCTGGACCTCACCCACCTTCCGCCAGAGGTTATCGACGAGAAGCTTCCGGACATCACCGAGTTTGCCCGCACCTACCTTGGCGTCGAGCCTTACACCGAGCCGGTTCCGGTATTCCCTACCGCGCACTATGCGATGGGTGGAATTCCAACCAACGTTCAGGCCGAAGTCCTTCGCGACAACAAGAAGGTTGTCCCTGGCTTGTATGCCGCCGGTGAGTGTGCCTGTGTTTCAGTTCACGGCGCTAACCGACTAGGCACCAACTCGCTACTCGACATCAACGTGTTCGGTAAGCGCGCTGGAATCGCCGCAGCCGAGTACTCGAAGACCGCTAAGCACGTTCCGGTTCCGGCCGACGCTGCCGACGAGGTAATCGCCATGGTCGAGAAGGTTCGAAACTCAAAGGGAACCGAGAAGGTGGCTGTGCTCCGCAAGGAACTACAGGACACCATGGACAAGAACGCTCAGGTGTATCGCACCGAGGACTCACTAAACGAGGCACTCGAGAAGATCGCCGAACTTCGCGTTCGCTACGAGAACATCTCGGTTCAAGACAAGGGTCAGCGCTTCAACACCGACCTTCTTGAAGCAATCGAACTCGGCTTCTTGCTTGACCTAGCCGAGGTTCTAGCCTTCACTTCACGTGAGCGTCGCGAATCTCGCGGCGGCCACTTCCGTGAAGACTACGAGACCCGTGACGACAAGAAGTTCATGGTTCACTCAATGGCATACCTAACCGACAAGAAGGCGAAGAAGCCTGGCGACAACATCAAGCTTGACTGGAAGCCTGTTGTCATCACCAACTACCAGCCAATGGAGCGTAAGTACTAATGGCAACCGAATTTGAGGAGATGGGCGCAGTCCCATCGTTCACCGTCACACTGTTTGTGCGTCGCTACAACCCTGAAGATGGTCAGGAAGCTCGCTGGCAGGACTTCGACGTTCTCGTGCACGGCACCGACCGCGTTCTAGACGCTCTCCACAAGATCAAGTGGGAGATGGATGGTTCACTTACCTTCCGTCGCTCATGTGCTCACGGTGTTTGTGGCTCGGATGCAATGCGCATCAACGGCCGCAACCGTCTGGCTTGCAAGACCCTGATCAAGGATCTCGACATCACCCAGCCGATTTACGTCGAGCCAATCAAGGGCCTAGAGGTCGAGAAAGACCTCGTCGTCGACATGAACCCTTTCTATCAGGCATACCGCGACATCAAGCCGTTCTTGATTGCCAGCGACAAGCCAGAGAAGGAACGGCTTCAGTCTGCTGCCGAGCACTCGAAGTTTGAGGACACCACCAAGTGCATCCTGTGTGCTGCGTGCACCACCTCTTGCCCAGTGTTCTGGACCGACGGTCAGTACTTTGGCCCGGCTGCAATCGTGAACGCACACCGCTTTATCTTCGACTCTCGTGACGAAGCGGCAGAGGTTCGCCTAGACATCTTGAACGACAAAGAGGGTGTCTGGCGTTGCCGCACCACCTTCAACTGCACCGAGGCATGTCCTCGAGGCATCGAAGTGACCAAGGCCATCGCAGAGGTCAAGCAGGCAATCCTGCGCGGCAAGGCATAGTCTCCAAGAACTAACGAATGAGGATCCGCGCTGCGGGTCCTCATTCGCTTAACCGGGGGTTGTGAGCGGCTGAGGTATCTTGAGGAATATGACTTGCGAAAACCTAAGCACCAACACCATCACTGAGATCCAAGCCAACCGACTCACTAGACGAAGCCTGCTCTCGGGCATCGGGGCGGTTCTGGCCGGCGTCGGGCTCGTTGGGCCCGCGGAGTCTGTAATGGCTGCCGCCAAAACCTACACGGTTGGCAAAACCACCGACATCAAAGTTGGCAGCTCAAAATCATTCTTGGTGGCCGGTGTACCGCTGCTGATTACCCAGCCTAAAAAGGGTGTATTCAAGGCATTCAAGGGCATTTGCACACACCAAGGCGGAAAACTCACCAGCCTCTCGGGCCCAAACCTCATCTGCCCACTGCACGGAGCCTCATTCGATTCGACCACCGGCAAAGTGATTACCGGGCCGGCTAGCACTCCGTTGAAGGCCTATAAAGTTACGGTTTCCGGAACAACCTTGAAGGTTGCTATTTAGCCCTAGCCGGCAGAGAGCAGCGCCGCTTTCAACTGAGGCAACAGAGCGGCCGATGCCGAAAGGCTATCCGCTCCAAGCTCGATGAACAGCCTGGCAGATTCAGGGTCAGACGCCGATTCACCGCAGATTCCGACTGGTCTTCCAGCCGCTTTAGCTGCCAAAATCACGCGTTCGATTATCGACAAGACCGCAGGGCTTCTGGTCTCAGCCAGAGTAATAGTGCCCGCAACCGCGCCTTCACCCGCAGAGTGTCGACTCTTTCCGAGCGTGTAGTGGGTTAGGTCGTTTGTGCCGATGCTGATGAAGTCAACGGCCGCGATAACCCCATCAATGACCCCGGGCTCTGTGACCTCTGGCACTTCAATCATTACTCCAACACGTTTCAAACCAGCGGTTCGAGCAAGCGATGCGAACTGCTGTGCCTCCTGGACTGAGAGAACCATTGGTGCCATCACCCAGAGGTCGGTATTCGGGTTTGCTGCCTGCGCTTTAGCCAGAGCCGCGAGCTGTGTCTTGAGAACCTCCGGGTTGGCCAGCAGCACCTGTAAGCCTCGGTTTGCATACTTGCCCTGCCCCGCCTCCCGCAAGAACGGAAGCGGCTTGTCGAAGTCAAGGTCGAGCACGCGGGCAAGAACCCGCTTGCCGTTGAAGGCCGACAGCAGCTTTGAATATTCGATGAACTGTTCGTCCAGGGAAGGCGGTTCTCGGTGGCCCAAATAAAGAAGTTCGGTGCGGAACAAACCGACCCCCTTGGCGCCGGCGGCCAATGCGGCGGACGCTTCGAAGCTCGACCCAAGGTTAGCCAGCAGAGTTACCGGTGCTTCTCGGTCATCTTCTAAGAGCTGAATGACTTGGGTGTCGAGATTTGCCGCTGTTGAGTAGTGCTCGATGCGTTCGGCACTTGGGTCGAGAAACACCTGGCCCGAACTCGCATCGACAAGCAAGTCAGAGCCGGTTCGAATTAGCCCAGACCCGACAAGACCGACCACCATAGGCAACTTAGCGGCGCGAATAATGATTGCGGAGTGTGAAGTTGGAGTGCCATCCGAGGTAATCACGGCGAGAACGCGGCTCGGGTCGAGTTTGACCGCATCCATGGGCGAAATCGAGTCGGTGACAAGGATAAACGGCTCGGCTGGAAACTGAACCGGCGGCAGCTCTCCAGCTAGTTGGGCGATGACTCGATTTGCTAGATAACCCAGGTCTGCGGCGCGTTCGGCGAAATAGCCGCCTAGCGCTTCGAGTTGACGGGCGAATCTGGCAAAGGCTCGGCGAATCGCGTCGCCCGCCTCGGCACCTTCGGATAGGTGGGCCTTCAATACGTCGAATAGCACCGGATCGCGCAGGATCATGGCGAGCGCCTGCATGACTTCCTTGGCTTCTCCGACGGTTGCAATGCCTTCGAGGTCTTCCGCTACTGAAATCATGGCCTTTTGGATCGCAATCATGCCGATTCGGTTGCCAGGCTTCGAGATTTGAGCGAGAGCCGCCTCAGGTTGGGAGAGCACGAAGGCGGTTCCGTGCGCGACGCCGCTGCCGACGCCCGCACCTACCAAAAACCGCTCTGCCATGGGTTGATTCTATTCGCGGTTAAACTTGAGCCATGCCTATCAACGTGGTCACAGTAAATGTCAATGGCGTCCGCGCCGCCTTCCGCAAGGGCATGGCCGAATGGCTGACCGACTCGGGGGCCGACATCATCGCGTTGCAGGAGGTGCGTGCAGACGACAAGGACCTGCACGAACTGTTCAACGCCAACCCTCCCCAGGATGGAAGCCAGTGGCACATCCTTCACGATGCGGCGAGCGCCAAAGGCCGTGCCGGTGTTGCCCTGATCAGCAAGCAAGCGGCCATTGCAAGCCGCACCGAGCTTGGCCCGGATGACTTCGACTCGGCAGGTCGTTGGCTAGAGGCCGACTACGACTTCGATGGCGAGACCATCACCGTGATCAGCACATACGTGCACTCGGGTGAGGTTGACACTCCTAAGCAGGTCGAAAAATATAAATTCCTCGAGGCGATGCAGGCACGCATGGCCGAATTGATTGCGAGCGGCGGCCATGCCGTTGTCGTCGGTGACCTGAATGTTGGGCACACCGAACTCGACATTAAGAACTGGAAGGGAAACCTCAAGAACGCCGGTTTCTTGCCAGAAGAGCGCGCCTATTTCGACACCATGATGAAAACCCAGGGATGGGTAGATGTTGGCCGCGCGGCTCACCCGGACGTTGCCGGCCCGTACACCTGGTGGTCATACCGCGGTCAGGCTTTCGACACCGATGCGGGTTGGCGAATTGACTATCACCTTGCGACTCCGAACCTCGCAGCAAAGGCCTCGAACTACAAGGTTCACCGCGCTGCCAGCTATGACACTCGCTGGACAGACCACTCCCCTGTCTCCGTCGACTACGCAATCTAGGATTAACCCATGACTAAGCCAAACCTGCTCAGCGGAATGCAGCCTTCCGCCGGTTCACTGCACCTCGGAAACTACTTGGGCGCGTTGGTGAACTGGACCAAGATGCAGGATGACTACAACGCCTACTACTGCGTGGTTGATCTTCACGCGATCACCGTTCCACAGGAGCCGGAAGCGCTTCGTCGCAACACCCGCATCACCGCCGCTCAATACTTGGCCGCCGGCATCGATGAGAATAAGTCGGCTCTCTTTGTGCAGTCACACGTTCCTGCCCATGCCCAACTCGCCTGGGTATTGATGACCCTCACCGGCTTCGGCGAAGCCGGCCGCATGACCCAGTTCAAAGACAAATCGCAGAAGAACGGCACGGATGCCGCGTCGGTGGGCTTGTTCACCTACCCCGTGCTTCAAGCCGCAGATATTTTGCTTTATCAGCCAAAGGCCGTTCCAGTTGGCGAAGACCAGCGTCAACACATTGAGTTGACACGCGACCTTGCGACCCGCTTCAACTCACGCTTTGGCGAAACTTTTGTGATTCCAGAGGGCGTCATCCTGAAGGAAACCGCGAAAATCTATGACCTTCAGAACCCGACCGCCAAGATGTCAAAGTCTGGTGACCCTAAGGGTTTGGTCAACATCATGGATGATTCATCCGTGATTGTGAAGAAGTTTAAGAGTGCAGTCACCGATCTCGATGGCGTGATCCGCTTTGACCGTGAGGCAAAGCCAGGAATCTCGAACCTACTCGGCATCTACTCGGCAATCACCGGAGAATCGGTTGATTCGCTGGTGGCCCGTTTCGACGGCGCGGGTTATGGGGCACTCAAGACCGAACTGGCCGACGTGGTGGTTGCGCACATCGAACCGATTCGTAACCGAACCGAGGAGCTACTGAGCGACCCAGCCGAGCTTGACCGTTTGCTGGCCAAGGGAGCCGCGAAGGCGAACGAGTTGGCCGAGAAGACTCTCGCCACCGTCTACGAACGCATTGGGTTCATCGCCGCCAAATAGCGACCTCCGGTTCGCTCGGTTCGTCCACAGCGTAGGAATAGGGTTTCCCTTTCATTGGTTGAGATGGGAAGATGTAAAAGCAACAAAAGTTCTTCGGGGTCAGTGAAAATCTGAGCCGGCGGTTAAAGCCCGCGACCCGTCGCATCGGCCATTTGATTGGCAAGCAAAACCTAGGCAACTAGGCGGAGTGAGGCGGCGGTTGAATCTGTGAAATTCAGATGCCGACGGTTAAAGTCCGGATGGGAGAGGAACAAACCCGCGGTAGTCAATCTTTGACTGGCGTGGGTTCGATTAGCACGTCGGATCGACCGGCTTAACTTGCCGTTCAATTTTGCGCCGTGCTCGAATCTCCCCGAAGTGCTTCAACTATTGAAGAAATTCGGGGTTATGTCTTTTAACGAGCAGCAGGAACACGCGATGCGTCGCGCGCTCGAACTTGCCCTAAACGGCCCGGCCAAGGGCCTAAACCCGCGCGTGGGCGCGGTTCTAATCACTGCGTCCGGTGAAATTGTCGGCGAGGGATGGCACCGCGGGTCTGGAACAGACCACGCCGAGGTCGCCGCGCTCAAAGATTTGCAGGCCAACGGTCGTGCCAACTTCAACGGACCAATCGCAACCGGTTTGACCGCGGTTGTCACGCTTGAGCCTTGCAATCACACCGGTAAGACCGGACCATGCGCTCAAGCCTTGATCACTGCCGGTGTCGAGAAGGTCATCTTTGCCACCAAGGACCGCGGCATCGAATCATCCGGCGGTGCTACCACCCTTCGTGAAGCCGGCATCGAGGTTGAGTTTGGTTTGCTGGAGGCCGAAGCGGATGAACTGATCCGTGTTTGGGCTACAGCAACGACTCAGCAGCGCCCATTTGTCACCCTGAAATACGGCGCAAGTCTCGATGGCCGCAGTGCCGCTGCCGATGGCACCTCAAAATGGATCACCGGGCCGGAGGCACGCCGCGACGTGCACCGACGCCGCACCCAGATCGATGCGATTCTCGTGGGAACCGGCACAGTTATCGCCGATGACCCGGAGCTCACCGCTCGTCACCGCGATGGCTCGCTCTATTCTGAGCAGCCAATCCGTGTGATTCTCGGCGAAACCAAGCTAGACCCGGCGGCTCGCATCTTTGATGAATCTGAGGGCAAGGGCAAGACAGTGCAGCTGCACACCCGCGACCTGAACTCTGCCTTGCTGTCTCTTTTCGACATGGGCGTGCGCCACCTCATGGTCGAAGGCGGCGCTATGGTTGCCAGCGAATTCGTGCGTCACGGGCTCGTGAATGAATACCTGATTTATTTGGCTCCTAAGTTGATCGGTGGGCCAATCACCGCCCTCGGAAACCTTGGAGTTTCAAACATCGGACAAGCAAAGGAACTCGAATTCATTGAGATCACTCCCCTTGGCCCAGACCTGATGCTTCGCGCCATCGAAAGGAAGAACTAATGTTCACCGGAATCGTTGAAGAACTCGGTCGCGTGAAAGCGATTGAACCGCAGGCGGACGCCCTGCGTCTGACCATTGAAGGGCCGCTCGTAGTTTCGGATGCAAACCGAGGCGACTCGATTGCCGTCTGCGGCACCTGCCTGACCGTCGTCGAACACGACGCTACTTCTTTCACCGCAGATGTCATGCAGGAAACCCTAAACCTCACCTCCCTTGCCGGAATCAAGGTGGGAGACCCGGTAAACCTAGAACGCGCCATGACCGCCGCCACCCGTTTCGGCGGGCACGTGGTTCAGGGGCACGTCGATGGTCTTGGCGAGATCATCAGCCGCACTCCGAGCGAAAACTGGGAGTTGGTTCAGGTGCGCATCCCAACCGAGCTCATGAAGTACATCGTGCTCAAGGGATCGATAACCATCGACGGAGTTTCACTGACCGTCAACGAAGTTGGGGCCGACCACATCGGCCTCAGCCTCATCCCAGAAACTCTAAAACTAACCACGCTAGGCAGTAAGCAGCCCGGCGACAAGGTCAACGTTGAAGCCGACGTTATGGCAAAACACATCGAGCGTTTGCTCGAAGCGAGGAACATCTAATGTCACTTTCAACCATCGAAGAAGCCCTAACCGCGCTTCGTGAAGGCAAGCCAGTGCTGGTTGCCGATGCCGAAAACCGCGAAAACGAGGGTGATGCCATCATGGCCGCCGAGTTTGCGACCGAGGAGTGGATTGCCTGGATCGTGCGCAACACATCCGGTTATCTATGCGCACCGATGACCGAGCAGATGGCAAACCGTCTCGAGCTGCCGCTGATGACAATCGCCAACCAAGACACCCTGCGCACCCAGTACACCGTTTCGGTGGATGCTGCTTCTGGCGTGACCACGGGAATCTCGGCTGCAGACCGCGCTCGCACTCTGCAGGCTCTTGCCGACCCAAGTAGCAGCCCAGAATCATTGATCCGCCCTGGGCACATTCTGCCGCTGCGCGCCCACCAGGGCGGTGTGCTCGCCCGCCAAGGCCACACTGAGGCCACCGTAGACCTGCTGAAGCTTGCCGGCCTCACCCCCGTCGGTGTCATCGCTGAGATGGTTTCCGTAGACGGTTCAATGACTCGACTACCTGAACTAAAAGAAATCGGCGCACGCGAAGGGTTGCCAGTGATCACCATCGAACAAGTTGTTGAGTACCGCCGCAGCCAGGAAGACTTCCCAGAGGAGACGGTCAACGACCGAATCAGATTCGAAGCCGAGGCCAAGTTGCCGACCATTCACGGTGACTTCCGTGTGCGCGGTTACTACGACACCCGCACCACCGCCGACCACGTCGCAATCATCGCCGGAAACCCAACCGGTGATGACGTTTTGATTCGTATGCACTCTGAGTGCATCACCGGAGAGGCATTCGGTTCGTTGAAGTGTGAATGCGGGCCACAGCTCGACTTTGCTCTCGAGCAGATTGCCAACGACCCTCGCGGCGGCATAGTCATTTACCTGCGCGGCCAGGAAGGTCGCGGAATCGGTCTGCTTAACAAGCTGAAGGCATATGCCCTTCAGGACACCGGGCTAGACACCGTTGATGCCAACCTTGCTCTGGGCTTGCCAAGCGAAAACCGCGAGTATGGTGCCGCTGTTTCGATTCTGCGCGACCTTGGAGTTAACAGCGTTCGCCTGATGACCAACAACCCGGCCAAGAGCGACTTTCTGAACCAGGCCGGCATCATGGTGAACTCATACGTGCCAATCATCGTCGGCGAAGCCGCACAGAACCAGCAGTATCTTGAGACCAAACGCGCCCGCATGGGCCACATCATCCCGGAGGTAAAGGCATGAGCGGAGCGGGAGCCCCAAAACTAGCAATCGATGCGAGCGGACTTCAGGTTGCGATTGTCGTGACCAGCTGGCACACCCAAATCACGGATGGCCTTCTGGCCGGTGCCGAGCGCGCTCTTCAGGCAGCTGGAAACAGCGAGTATGAAATCTGGCGCGTGCCAGGCGCATTCGAACTCCCGCTAGGCGCTCAGTATGCGATTGATGCCGGTGCCGACGTCGTAATCGCACTCGGCGTTGTGATTCAGGGTGACACACCACACTTTGACTATGTCTGTTCGGCAGCCACCGATGGCCTAAATCGAGTTCAGCTCGACAGCGGCATTCCAGTTGGTTTCGGGTTGCTGACAGTCAACACTGAACAGCAGGCTCTTGACCGCGCTGGCCTAGAAGGCTCGAAAGAAGACAAGGGTGCAGAAGCCGTTGAAGCCGCAGTGCTCATGGCTAGACTGAGGGCATGAAACTAGCACTCGACATCACACTTGTCCTTCACCTACTAGCTTTTGCGGTGATTTTCAGCGGAGTAATCTCCGAGGTAAAGAACTTCAAGACTGGCGCCAAGGTTAACTCTGGCATCCTGCACGGTTCATGGTTAGCTCTGCTAACCGGCTTGATCATGGCTGGTCTTTTGCCACTAGCCGAGCCGAACGAACACCTGAACTCGATCGCTCTGTCAATCAAGGGCCTTGCGATCACCGGCATTTTCTTCATCGGTTACACCTACCAGAAGAAAGACTCAGCCCCTAAGTGGGCCGTGCCAACCATCGGCATCTTGGTGGTTATTGCACTTGCTACCGCAGTTCTTGGGCCAATCGTTTCCTAATCAACTTCTAGAAAAATAATCCCCGCGGATGAGCTCCGCGGGGATTACTCTTTGATCAAACTAGTTGCCGGTGTAACTGACCACCGAACTGAATTCGCCGACTCCGGCCGCGGTAACCGCTGCCACCTTGTATTGCCAGGTGACTCCCCTAGCTGGTGCCTGCACGCGAACCGAGAGTGCCGTGGTGGCCGAGATTAGAGCCCAGGTCACTCCAGCGTCACGACTGACGTAGGTGTAGAACGAGCTAATCGCACTGCCACCGTTCGCGATTGGAGCCGCGTAGGTCAGTTGAGCCGTTCCAGCAGCCGAGCCCGCAACGATCACGGGGTTTTGAACCGCACTCGACTTGATGGCCGGCAGTGCATAACTCAGCGAACTGCTGGCCGCCGACGCACCTAGTGAGTTCACTGCTAGAACACGCCAGTAGCCTCGAACGCCAGGCTGCTCGGCCGGCACCTCGACCGTGAGAGCAGAGGTGGTTGTTACGTCTGTCCAGGTTGAACCTGTCTGCTTTTGCACTCTGTATCCAGAGATCACTATTCCACCGTTGTCGCTCGGTGCATACCAGCGAAGCTGGATGGCTCCCGAAGTCGTGAGGCTAACTCCCGACACAGATGGCGCTGCCGGAACGGCGGTTGCCACCGCCACGGCAACAGCCGCGCTCGGAAGGCCGGCGCCAAACTGGGTGTAGGCAATGGCTCGGTAACTCCAGGTTTGACCCTTAGTCGGAGCGGTGGTCGCAGCCGCGACGCCCGTTGCCGACACCGATGTTAGCGATAGCCAAGTCTGACCAGCATCCTTGGAAACCTGGATGAGGTAGCTGCTAATTTTGCCGCCACCCAGGTTGGTCGGTGCGACAAAAGTCACATCCACACGCTGCGAAACGGTGTTGAAGACGGCCGTCAAGTTCTGTGGAGCGCTGGCCTGCAAGTAGGGCGACATGACCGAGACGATGCCGCTGACCGGGCCCGTTCCGATTCCGTTTACCGCCGTAACTCTGAATGTGGCAAACACTCCCGGAGCCGGGCGGGCGACGGTGTAGGTCTGGACGTTAGGCGCTAGCGAAGCGACCACTCCCCAAACACCATCAACCTGGCGCTCTAGCGAGTAACCGGTCAAGGCTGATCCACCAAAGTCATAAGGAGCGTTCCATCGGAGGGTCACGTCGGTCGAGCCGGTGAGTGAAACTGATGCCGAGGCCACCTGAGACGGAGCCGTGGCCGCTGTTACTAGAGCCACCGCGTTGCTTGGCTCACCTAGACCGAACTGCGTGTAAGCGATAGCACGATAGCTAACGGTTTTGCCCTTAGCCGGCGCCGCCAGTGCTCCGGCAAGTGCCGTCGCGGAGGTTGAAACCTGGTTAATCCAGGTCTTGCCATCGTCGGCCGAGGTCTGCAGGTAGTAGTTTCTGACGGCACCGCCACCGAGGTCACTAGGCGCAAGGAATGACACGTCTACTCGATTAGTGGTCGAGTTGAGTGTCGCCGTGAAGTTCTGCGGAGCGCTTGCCTTCACGTATGGGGTCATCGCAGAGCTCGAGGCGCTGGTCGGGCCGGCACCAATCGAGTTGGCCGCCGAAATCCGGAACACGGCTATGACGCCAGGGGCCGGACGAGTGGTTGTGTAGGCGAGTGTCGTAGCAGGCAGCTGAGCCACTGAAGACCAAACACCGTCGACTTGGCGCTCTAGGTTGTAGGTGACAGCTAGGCCGCCGTTGTCAGCAACTGGAGCCCATCGAACCGTCAAATCTGCCGTTCCGGTCAGTGCGACCGAGGGAGCGTTCATTGAACCTGGTGCGGTGTTGGCAATCGCAATTTCGACCGTTGAGCTTGGCACGCCGGCTCCGAAGTTGGTCAGCGCCACAACTCGATAGCTCCAGGTTTGACCCTTCAACGGGGCGGTGGCAGCGTATCGAAGCGTTGTCGGAGTTAGCGAGACGAGGTTGACCCAGGTTCTGCCAGCATCCTTGGTCACCTGAAGGCTGTAGTAGTTGACCACACCGCCGCCAAGATCGCTAGGTGCCGAGAAGCCGACGTCGACGCGGTTTGTCGAGCCATTGAAGGCAGCCGTGAACCCCTGAGGAGCGCTTGCCTGCAAGTATGGCGACATGATCGAAGCAACGGAGCTGACCGGGCCAGCACCAAGGGAGTTGCTTGCCGTGATCCTGAATGACGAGACCACGCCTGGAGCGCCGCGCTTGACCACATAGGTGAGAGAGTTTGCCGGCAAGGTTGCCGCCGGTGTCCAAACTCCATTGACTAGAGTTTCGAGGGCGTATCCGGTGATGGCCAATCCGCCGTTGTCTGAGACCCCAGCCCAACGGACAGTCAATTCATCGGTGCCGCTGAGAATCGCTGAGAGTCCATTAACCACGCTCGGAGCCGTGGTTTCAGTGGTTAGCGAAACCGAATCAGAGTTAGGGCTGATTCCAGCCGCGTTTCGAGCGTAGACAGCGTATGACCAGGTTTGACCCTTCGTCGGTTTCGGAGTGACGTATGAAAGGGTCGCTGCTGTGACGTTTGATAGCGTCTGCCAGGTTCTTCCGTCACGAGACGAAATGATCGTGAAGCCGGTCAACGCCGAACCGCCGTCGCTGGCTGGGGCAACCCAGGTTAGCGTGGTTTGCCCCGCTGAATTAGGTTCGCTTGCGCGAAGCCCGGTAGGCGCAGTTGGCCTTCCCGGTGCGGTTGTGACGACAACGTTGAGCGAAGGCAGGCTCGATCCGAGAAAGTTCTTCGCGATTACGCGGTAGCGAACATACTTGGCGACCGGCGCAGCTGGGATGTTGATTGAGGTCGAAGTCTGTTCGGCGAACACTGTCCATGAACCCACCGTTGCGGTCGAGCTGGTTAGCGGGCCGCTAGTTTCGATCACGTAGCCGGTGATTGGCGAGCCACCGTCGTCAGTTGAATACCAACTAAGCACCTGAGAGCCCGAGACGTTTGTGACCGTTACTCCGGCGGGTGCTCCAGGGATGGTGGCCAAGGTAGTGAATGTTGCCGCGGCACTCTCACCACTGGAGACCGTGCCGATTTGCGAGCGAACAGTGAACGAATAGGTTCTTCCGGGCGCCAAAGGCGAGAGTTCGACGTTCGGAGTCGCTGAGTTCACATACTGAACAGTTCCGCCGACGATGCCATAGCTAACGACATAGCTCACTACTGCGCCCGGAGTTGTGCTGGTCACTGGGTTCCAGGCAACGGTGGCCGAGTTGGCTCCGATGGTTGGTGAAGTTAAACCGGTTGGCACATCAGGTGCCCCGGCAAGGGTCGCGAATGAAACCGACCTTGACACGACTCCGGTGCCGAGTGCGTTTGTGGCTTTGACACGGGCAATGTAGTTAGCGCCAGAGGCAAGCCCGGTGAGAGTGAACGAGGTGGCAGTAGATGTTCCAGCCACCGCCCACTTGCCGGTCGATGCGCTGTAGAGCTCGATGGTGTTGTAGGTCACCGGAGAGCCGCCGTCATTGGCCTGAGCCCAGGTGACAGCGGCGGTCGTGGCAGCTGGCTGAACTGCAAGCGAAACAGGCGCAGCCGGAGCACCGACCGCGGTCTTAGCGACGACCCCTGCCGAAACCTTGCCAGAACCGATTGCGTTATAGGCATAAACCGAGAAAGTGTAGGTGGTATTGGCGTCTAGACCGTTGATCGTGTAGCTTCTGACGTTTGCACCGAGCACAGCATTGGCGTTTGCAACCAGTGCTCCCGAAGCCAACGCTCGAACTACGTGGCCGGTAACCGGTGAACCACCATCGCTCGGGCCATCGACCCAGCTAACGGTTCCGCTATTAGAACCCGTTGCCGTGACAGCAACCGAAGCAACCTGGTCAGGAGCGTTCAAAACCGGGTTAGGGTTTGGCGCGATAGGGGCTGCACCACGAACGAAGTTGTTGTTGATCAGAATGTTTCCATACTGGCTCTGAGCATTGTTGATGCCGTTCACGATTCCGTTGTCACGGATGGCCTTGGCAACCTGCGCCGGAGTGGCGGTTGGGTTTTGGCCAAGGTAAAGCGCTGCTAGACCAGATACGTGAGGGGTGGCCATCGAGGTGCCGCTCATGGTGGTTGAGCCGGCAGGGTTGGTGGCGCTAGCCGAGACGATGCTCGAGCCTGGCGCGAATAGGTCAACACAGTCACCGAAGTTTGAATAAGACGCGCGGTTGTCGCTGGAGTCTGATGCTCCTACAGTCACGGCATCCGGGGTGCTCGAAGGCGAATAGTTGCAGGCGTCGGCATTGCTGTTTCCGGCGGCCACGATAGGCAGAATGCCGCCGTCGTAAAGCTTCTTGATTCCGTCGTTGAATAGTGGCTGCTTTCCACCGCCGATGCTCATGCTGACCAGAGCAGGAGTGCCTGCGGGGTTGTTCGCAAGGATCCAGTCGAGAGCCTTGAGGATTCCCGAGGTGCTTCCCGAGCCGCTGCATCCGAGGACTCTGACCGGCACAATGGTCGCCGCTTTAGCAACGCCGAACTTGGTTCCTGCAACTGTTCCGGCAACGTGGGTTCCGTGGCCGTGGCAGTCTGCGCTCTGAAGGTTTTCGCCGAGTGCGTCAAAACCGGGGAGGATGCGACCTTCGAATTCCGGGTTGGTGGCCATCACGCCGGTGTCGACGATGTAGACGCGCACACCCTTACCGCCATCGGTCGGGTAGTTATAGGTGCTGTCGTAAGCGTTGGTTTGTTGGTCTATGCGGTCAAGACCCCAGGATGGTGTCGGGGTCTGCGTCTCAAGCAACGACATCTTTTGGTCGAGCTGAATGTTGATGACATCCGGGTTCGCCGCCAAGACAGACGCTTCATAGTCGGTTAGGGGAACCGTGAAGCCGTCTAGAACTAGGTCGAGCTGGTCTAGGGGAACCTCACCGAAGCCGAAGATTGCCTTCATGACCGAGTCTTGACCCGCAGCTGTGGTCTGCACGATGTAAACATCGCGAACTACGGCAGCGAAAGCCTGGCTCGGCATCATGCCAGCGGTGATGAACAAAGCCAATACTGCGGCCAGAACAAACTTGACGCGTGAAAACACTTTAAGCCCCCTAATAGCTAGTTTTTTCAAACTATTACAAGGGTAGGACACTAACTACTTCATGAATAGTGCTGTAAGGCGACGAGTCGTAAAGAATAAACCGGCAACAATCATCACCGCGAAGTAAAGCACGTGGCTGAGCAGGCTCCAATCAACCGTTCCGAGCATGAAAGCGCGCTCGAGTTGGATGGCATGCCAGAGTGGCATCGCCTGAATCACCGACTGAATCCACTGCGGATAAATGTCCAGAGGATAGAAGGTTCCCGAGAACAAGAACATCGGCAACATGAAGAAGTTGATCCAGTTCATTTGGTGAAAAGTCTTCAAGTATGAGGTGATTGCCATGCCGAAGGATGCGAAACCGAATGCAATCAAAACCGCGCCAGGGATGGCCATCAGAGCCCACCAACTTGGAATCAATCCGAGTGGCGCCATGACAGCCATAAAGCCGAGGGCATAGACGAAACCGCGAAGCAAGGCCCAACCGATTTCACCAATCGCAACGTCCAACGGACCAAGCGAGGTAGCGAGCATCGTTTCGTAAAGCTTGGCGAAGTGCATCTTGAAGAACACGTTCCAGGTCGAGTCGTAAATCGCGCCGTTCATGGCAGAGGTGGCCAACAGAGCCGGAGCGATGAATGCCGCATAAGAAACCGGGTTGCCGTTGCCGTCGTTGACGCCGCCGATTAGCTGACCGATTCCGAAACCGAAAGCCAAAAGGTAGAAGAGCGGCTCGACAAAACCGGAGAGAACGATGATCCAGTTAGAGCTTCTGAATGCCATCAGGTTGCGCTCGAGTGCAACTCGACTGCGACCCGAGTAGACGCCTCGACCAGGTTTATTGCGACGACGCTCGGCGATTGCTACCGCACTATCTGCGGCTAGACCGATCATGCTCATGCTGCCAACCTCATTGCCATCTTGCGGTAACCAAATTTGAGGCCCACTACCAACCACAAAGCCAAGTACAGCCAGTGAGCGATGGTAATCCATCCCTGCTGAGGGCTGCCGTAGCTGATCACGCGACCAAGGTCGGTGCCGTGCCAAAGCGGAGAAATCCAACCGACCCACTGAAGGTAAATCGGCATCGATTCAAGCGGGTAGAAGGTTCCCGAGAACATCATCATTGGCGCAATGATGAATCGGCCGACGATAGCGAAGAACCCGTCATCTTCTTTGACATAGCAAGTCACTGCCATCATCACGGCACCGAAAGCAGCACCGGCCAGAATGGCCGAAATGAACATCGGAAGTACAACATCCAAGGTGATGGCTCCGAAGGCCAGCAATACTGCCTCATAGATGCCGACCGTCACAACGGTACGAATCATCGCAGAAGCCATGATGCCGTTGATGATGTCACGACCGGTGATTGGGGTCGCGTTCATCGCAAAGAACGACTTGTCCCAGAGGAAACCTTCCATGATTGGGAAGGAGGTCTCATCCTGGTATGCCTGAATGGCCGCACTCGCAAGCAGCGCTGGCGCCAAGAACGTCAGGTATGACACCCCTCCGAGCTGGCTCGAGCCACCATTGGCATCGACCAAGGCTCCGATTCCGATACCCACTGAAAATAGGTAAAGCACCGGGTTGCCAAGGCCGAAAGAAAGGATTGAAGCCCACCATTTGAGCATGTTGCGCATGCGAGCTTCGGTAACGTGCATCCAAGCGAGGTTGCGCGCTCGCGGAACGTCAACAATCTTGAGAGAACCCTGCCAGACCGAGGCGTGCACCGATTTTTCGATTGAAGTCATTACTCGACCAGGGTTCTTCCGGTGAGGCGAAGGAATACATCTTCGAGTGAGCTGCGGCGAACCAGAGAGGTCACCGGCTCGAGACCAAGCTTGTGAATCTCTTGCAGGTCGGCTTCACCGTTTTCCGAATAAATCAGGATTCGGTCAGGCAATACCTCAGCGCGCTCACCGATGTGCTGAATCTGCTCTGCAATTTCGGCGTTCCTGCTCGAACCGAATCGAACCTCCAACACCTCTTTGCTGGCATAACGCTTGATCAGGTCAGCAGGGCTGCCCTCGGCCATAATCTTCCCCTTGTCCATGACGATTAGGCGGTCGCAAAGCTGCTCGGCTTCATCCATGTAGTGGGTGGTGATTACTAGGGTTACACCCTGTTCCTTGAGGCGGAAGAGGCGGTCCCAGAGAATGTGCCGAGCCTGCGGGTCAAGACCGGTGGTTGGCTCGTCAAGCATCAAGATTTCCGGCTCGTTTACCAGACCACGAGCGATGGTGAGACGTCTCTTCATGCCGCCCGAAAGTTCTTCGGCTTTGCTGTTTCGCTTTTCGGTTAGCTGCGCGAACTCGAGCAACTCCTCAACCTTGGCCTTCAAAAACGTTCGGCTCAAGCCGAAGTAGCGACCGTATGAAAATAGGTTTTCGTGAACCTTTAGTTCGCGATCTAGGTTGTCCTGTTGCGGCACAACTCCAAGGTGTGCGCGAATTTCGGGCCCACGCTTGTTTGGGTCAAGACCAAGGATGGTTAGTTCGCCACCGGTGCGCTTCGAGACCGAAGCAATCATTTTCATGGTGGTCGATTTGCCGGCTCCATTCGGGCCAAGTAGCCCGAAAGCCTCGCCCTTGCGAACCTCGAAATCGATGCCGTCAACGGCCGTGAATTCGCCGTAAACCTTAGTTAGGCCACGAGCAATAATCATGTGAGTTTGGTCTTCTTGAGAAGTCATAGACGCCAATCTACTAGCCTTAAGAAATGCCTTCAACCAAGCAACCCTCGGCGATTCCCCGTGTGATGCTTGGCAACACCAGAGTCACCGGAAAAGAGCAGTATTACACCCCCTCCGACCTGGCCGAGAGGCTCATGGAAGAGGTTGCGGCGCTGGTTCCTGACCTGGCAAACCGCACCGTCATTGAACCGGCCGGTGGCACGGGTGCATTTATCCAGGCAGCCCAGAGATTGGGTGTCTCGAGTTTTTTGTCATTCGACATCGAGCCGAAGCACGCCCTAGTAAAGAAAGCCGACTTCCTGGTCAAAAAGATCTCGGCCAAGGATGCGCTGACTATTTCTAACCCGCCGTTCGGCCGAAACAACTCACTCAGCATTCCGTTTTTCAACAAGGCTGCCGAACACAGTGAGTACATCTGCTTCATCGTGCCGCGCTCGTGGCGCAAGTGGTCGGTTATTAACCGTCTCGACCGCCGGTTTCACCTGGTTGCCGACCACGATATTCTGATTGACTACGTGGACGAAAGCGGCGAGCGCCTTTCTAAGCGAACCAGCTTGAGCACCTGCTTCCAGATTTGGCAACGTCGAGTGGAACTCCGTCCGCTTATTAAGGTTCAAGACCTGGGTTTGATCCAAAAGTGTACTCCCGAAGAAGCCGATGTTGCCCTGACAATCTTCGGATTTGGTTGCGGAAAGGTCCGCACCGACTTCGAGCGCAAGCCAAACTCCACCGTGATGTTCCTGAGAGTTTTACACCCACAGGCCCTAGCTGCCTTAAAGAGCGTAGATTTCAATAAGTTCTCCAAAAATACTGCGTACACCGAAGCCCTAGCGCTTCCGGAAATCAACTACCTGTTGAACGAAGCCATTTTTGGAAACCCTCACCTAGAAGAACCGAGTAAATAGAAACATGAGCATGATGGGTGGCCGCGGACGCGGTCGAGGCGCAGCACCAAAG
>JBEDKF010000080.1:0-7343 GCA_041172305.1 Actinomycetota bacterium
GTCAAAGGCTTGTTGTAAAAACACGGGCTGCACTAGGCAACTTCACAAGTTTAGGCGAGTTAATACGCCTTAAGCAAGTTCTCGGGCGATATTTCTGCCTTGACACGCCGAGCAAGTGCCAAAAATGTCGATTGTGTGGGTCGGATTTTCGAATCCGGCGGCCTTGGCAACCTCATCCGCCCACGATTCAACGCGCTCAGCTTCGATCTCAACGGTCAATCCGCAGTCGCGACAAATCAGGTGGTGGTGGTGTGAGTTGGTGCAGGCGCGATAAAGCAATTCGCCATCCTGGGATTGCAGCGAATCGGCGTCGCCAATGGCCGCTAGGTCTGCCAGGGCGCGATAAACCGTTGCCAAACCAATCGTTGAACCGTGGTTTCGGAGCACTTGGTGCAGCTGCTGAGCCCCGACGAAACCGACAGCCTCGCCGAGTGCATGTCGCACGGCATCCTTCTGCCAGGTATTTCTGCGCTTTGAATCAGTCATCTTTTAGATGTGGTGATTGTGCTCGTCATCGTGGTGAGTGATTTTGTGTTCCTTGTCGAACTTCTCGTGAAGTCTCGGCAAGATCAGCTTTTTCCAGACGGTGCCATAGAGCAACCAAACCAGAATCACATCTTGGATGATGGTCCAACCGAGCTCAGCCATGATGTGGCTCGGGTCGGTGAAGATGCTCCAGGCTTCTTCCCAAACCGAAAGGTTTGCGGCGTCGTGCCCTGCCTCTAAGGCGATAAATAGGTTCATACCCTCAGGCTATTGCTTATTGATAATGATTGTCAATACCGGAATGCCGGAACATCTTCAGCGGCGTAGCCGCTCGCGAGAATTTTTTAATCGAGAAGTAGGGCTGGTTCTTCCATTACCGAGGCAACATCCTGGACGAAGCGTGATGCCACGTCACCGTCAACGACTCGGTGGTCGAAGGTCGCACCAATCGTGGTCACCTGGCGAACCTGAATCTCGTTGTTGACCACCCATGGCTTCGGGCGAATCGAGCCAAGAGCCACGATGCCAACCTCGCCCGGGTTCAAAATCGGAGTTCCGGTGTCAACACCAAACACACCGATGTTGGTGATGGTGATGGTTCCGTCCTTCATATCGGCAGGTGTGGTCTTGCCCTCACGAGCCACAGCAGCAAGATTCTCGATGGCCTTGGCCAGCTCGAGCATCGACATCTGGTCAGCATCCTTGATGTTTGGCACGATCAGACCGCGCGGGGTTGCCGCAGCGATTCCGAAGTTCACGAAGTTGTGCACAATGATTTCTTCGTCGGTCCAAGTCGAGTTGACCATAGGGTTGCGGCGCACCGCCCAGATCATTGCCTTGGCCATGATCAATAGCGGGGTCACCTTGACACCTGCGAAATCGGTCGAGGCCTTTAGGCGCTTGACGTATTCCATGGTGCGGGTCGCGTCAACATCAACAAAAATGCTCACGTGCGGTGCGGTGAAAGCCGATGAAACCATTGCGTTGGCGATGGCCTTGCGAACACCCTTTACTGGGATGCGCTCCTCGCGTGCCTGCGGCACATCAGGGGTGGTCAGGTTGCGGAAGACCGAAGCCTGCTCAGCGCCGGCAAGGATGTCTTCGCGAAGCACCTCGCCGCCAGGCCCGGTGGCGCGAACCTTGGTGATGTCTACGTTTAGGTCACGAGCGAGCTTGCGAATTGGCGGCTTGGCCAAAACCTTGTCCTCGGCGAGCGCCGCGCTTGCGATTGGCAATGCGGTTGCCGGGTTCGAGATCACAGGGGTGATGCCGGTTGCTGCTGGAACGGCAGCTCCTGGGCGACGACGAGATGCGCCGTGTCCTGCTGCTCCGTAGCCAACCAGGTTCGGGGTCTTAGCCTCGGCCTTGGCAACCTCTGGCACGTTCGTGACAATCGAGGCGTGCTGCTCGGCCACTGCCGGCAACGATTCTTCAGGGATGATCTCGATCGAGCGAGTAGCCGTGCTGACCGCTCCAACTGCACCTTCTGCAACGGTAGCGGCGATGATTGGCTTGCCAACCTCAACGGTGTCGCCCTCTTTAGCCATGAGTTCGGTGACTACGCCCTCAAACGGGCAAGGCAGCTCAACCAACGACTTTGCAGTCTCGATCTCAACGATGATTTGGTTGACCGATACGTGGTCGCCAACCTTTACCTTCCAAGTGACGATCTCGGCCTCGGTTAGGCCTTCACCGACATCCGGGAGGTTGAAAAATGCAGTCTGGCTCATAGTCGAATCCTTCTAGTAGCCCAAAGAGCGGTCAACCGCTTCAAGAAGTCGGTCGGCGTCAGGCAAGAATTTCTCTTCGAGCTTGGCCGCTGGGTATGGCACATCGAACCCGCCGACACGCAGCACCGGAGCCTCGAGGTGGTAGAAAGCTAGCTCGGCAACTCTTGCGGCAACCTCGGATGAGATCGACACATTGATGTTCGCCTCGTGAGTCACGATCAGGCGGCCGGTCTTCTTCACAGATTCAAGGATGGTCGCGTAGTCGATCGGTGACATAGAACGCATGTCGACGACTTCGATTGAACGGCCTTCGGTCGCGCCAATCTCGGCTGCCTGGAGCGCGGTCGCAACCATTGGGCCGTATGCGGCGATGGTCACATCCTTGCCCTGGCGAAGCACGGTGGCCTGGTGCATTCCCGCTGGCGGGTTTTCAAGGTCAACCATGCCCTTTTGCCAGTATCGACGCTTTGGCTCGAAGAAAAGCACTGGGTCTTCACTAGCAATTGCCTGTTGAATCATCCAGTAGGCGTCGTTCGGGTTGCTCGGGCTGATCACTCGAAGACCAGGGGTGTGAGCGAAGTAAGCCTCCGGGCTTTCCGAGTGGTGCTCGATCGCGCCGATGCCGCCACCGTAAGGGATGCGAATAACCATTGGCATGGTCATGGCACCTTCAGAGCGGTTCTGCAACTTAGCCAGCTGAGTGGTGATCTGGTTGAAGGCAGGGAAGACGAAGCCGTCGAACTGAATCTCGGCAACCGGGCGGTAACCGCGCATGGTTAGACCGATTCCGGTTCCGATGATGCCAGCCTCGGCAATCGGTGAGTTGAAGATGCGCTTCGGGCCAAATTCACCAAGGATGCCCTCGGTTACGCGGAATACGCCACCAAGTGCGGCAACGTCCTGACCAAAAACAATTACCTTGTCGTTGTCAGCCATTGCCTTGCGGATGCCGGCGTTGATTGCCTTGACGATTGTCATTTCGACTGTGTTTGGCATTATGCGGCACCTCCTTCGTTGGTGGTGGCTTCGCCGAACGATGCCTCGTAGCCCTTTAGCCAAGCTGCCTGCTCTTCAATCAGAGGGTGGCTCTCGGCATAGACGTGCTGGAACATGTTTTCGATTGGCGGAGCCTGCAGAGCAAACGTCTGAGCACGGATTTCTCCGGCCATGATCTCGTTTTCTTCGGCACACTTCTCAAAGAATGAGTCATTGATGCCCTGGCGGCGAAGGAACTTCTCGAGGCGAGTGATTGGGTCACGCGCAGTCCAGTAGTCGACTTCTTCCTGGGTGCGGTACTTGGTCGGGTCATCCGAGGTGGTGTGAGCACCGATTCGGTAGGTCAAAGCCTCAATCATGAATGGGCCTGCGCCGTTGCGCGCGTCATCCATGTGCTTCTTGGTGACCGCGTATGAAGCCAACACGTCGTTGCCGTCGATGCGGATTCCCGGAACACCGAAACCTGCTCCGCGCTGGTAAAGCGGAACCGTGGTCTGGGTTTCAACCGATGAAGAAATTGCCCACTGGTTGTTTTGGCAGAAGAACACCAGAGGAGCGTTATTGATTGCTGCGAAAAGGAAAGACTCTGAGATGTCGCCCTCGGCGGTTGCACCATCACCGAAGTAGGTAATCACTGCTTCGTCGCGCTCGGAGAAGCCGGTGCCGACCTTGCCGTCAAACTTCACGCCCATGGCATAACCGGTGGCGTGGATGACCTGGGTGCCAAGAACAATTGCGTAAAGGTGGAAGCGGGTCTCGTCAGGGTTCCAACCGCCGTGGTTTACGCCGCGAAGCATCTTGAGGATTGCCATTAGGTCGATGTCGTGGGTGATGGCTACGCCGTGCTCGCGGTAGCTAGGGAAGATGTGGTCGTTCTTGCCGACTGCGTGGCCCGAACCGATCTGCGCGGCCTCCTGGCCTACCGCTGGAACCCAAAGGCCTAGTTGGCCCTGGCGCTGCAAAGCGGTGGCTTCGTTGTCAAAGCGGCGCATGCGAGTCATGTGGCGATAGAACTTGAGGAAGTCTTCTTCCTTCAAGTCAGCAATTATTTTTCCGTACTCCGCATATTCTGCGGGCACGCCGTACGTTCCATCCGGTGACAGGAACTGCACCATTGGAATACGCGAAGCATCTTGAGCACTCATCTAGTCCAATTTACTTGCTTAGTGGCACAATCGAGACATGATTCGTTTTCTAGTCGGAACCGTTATTAACGCCCTTGGCCTTTGGTTGGTCACTAATTTGATTCCCGCAATCCACCTCGCGCCCTATGGTGGCGCGGATTTTTGGACCATAGCCGGCTCATTCTTGGTGGTCGGAGCAATTTTCGGATTGGTTAATTCAATCGTCGCCCCGGTGATCAAGGTTTTGGCCCTACCGCTTTACATCTTGACCTTCGGTCTTATCTCGTTCGTCATCAACGGCGCGATTCTTCTGTTGGTTGCGTGGCTAAGTCAGGCGATCGGCAGCCCGATTTTCTCGATCGACGGCTTCACTCACGAGGGTCTGACCATCGAATCGCTCGGTTGGGCGATGCTCGCCTCGATTGTGATGAGCATTTTCGCGTTTTTTGCTCGCGGAATCTTCAAGGTTCTTCGCATTCTCTAGCCTTGCCCTCGCTCTTTGGCAGGCAGCTCGTCGCGTTGAAGCTCGAAAATATAAGCCTGGCCGGCCTCATCACCGGCGAAGCCGGAAATTTCTTCGCGTAATTTTTGGAGTGCCGGTTCAGCTCGGAACGCGTCAATCGCTTTGGCCGTGGCTTGATAGCCGGTCATTTCGTGCTGAGTTATCGGGTCAACGCCTTCTATTTCTTGACGAACGGTAACCCAGTTGGCCGCTAGAGGATTTGGCCGTGAATCCAGCTTCGGAACCGGGTCTCGATTGTGCTCGACGGAAAGCGTCGGAGCCTTGATTTTGTCTGTCAGTTGGCCAAGCGGTGCCCCGAATGTGAGAACTTTGCTCCCCGCGAAGCGGGTCGAAATATTCGCGGCAACCATCCCTCCCTGCGAATGTCCGACAAGTAAAACCTTGGAATCGGCGTTAATCCCCGCTTGAGTCATCGCAAGAGCAACCGCCCTTTCACTACCGGCGAAGCCGGTTTTTGAAATCGCACTTAAATTGGAGGTTAGGTCGAACGGATTGGCGCCCGGTTTCGGCCCCCAGCTCTGTGTTCCCGGGATGTAAACCACGTAACGCGCCTGCAACAAGGGTTTATCGTAGGCAGCGGTTCCCACCGGCGAAGCCGGTTCGAGAAATTTTTCGATTCTGATCCAGGCTTTATCTCCATCGAGGCCGGGTGCGGATTCTGAAATCAAACGCGCAGCCAAGGCACCGAGTGAGGTTGGTGGCATAACTCCATTAGAAAATCCCACCAAATTTGCCGACACCGTGGTCTCGCTCAAGAGCCCAAATGTGCTCGCTGCGGCAGCAATACCACCGGCCAACTGCCCGATCGGGAGGGTGTGATTTTCCCTAAGCTCTCGAGATATCTCGACTTCTGCACCGAAGTATGAATCTGCGGCACGCCCGCAGGCATCCTTGATGTGGCTCAATTTTTCGAGGATTGGCGGCAACTCCAAAGCCAATCTCAGTCTCAAAAGCGGATCAACCGCGAAGTCCTGAAGCTCGATTTGGCTCCTCAGCCAGACTTCGAGGGCATTCAACTCGGCAATCACCCGGTCAATCTCGCCCCTGGTAGCCACTATCTTGGCATCGCCACCATAAGTGGAGATGTCTCCACTGCGCCTCCCGGTCACCAGAACCACTCCGTGATTCGAGCATGCAGTCGCCGAAGATCATCGGTCAGCCTCTCGATTGATTCGGCACAGGCCATAGAGGCAACTCCCGACCACAAAACAGGGTTTGGAATCGCAAACAACATCCGAGTCTCTGCTGTTCTGAGAGCAAAATCGATGGAAGTCATGCGTCTAGGTAATCGCGAGAGTCACAGCAAAACCCTTGAAAGCCCCAATCTGTGCAGAACTTACGGCAATATAGACAGGTGAGTAATCTTTCAATCCAGCCACTTTCCCCTCTCGATGGCCGCTACCGTGCCGCCGTTTCTGACCTAGGTTTCCACCTGTCGGAAGCCGGTCTAAACCGTGCCCGCATCGAGGTAGAGATCGAGTGGCTAATCCACCTCGCCAATCGCGACCTACTGCACACCGGCACACCGGTTTCAGAGGCGCAGGCGAAGCAGCTTCGCGACATCGTCTTGAACTTCTCAGACGAAGATGTAGCAACCTTGGCCGCAACCGAAGCGACCACAAAGCATGATGTCAAGGCCGTCGAGTACTTCATCCGTGGCAAGTTGACCGGACTTGGCCGCAACGACCTGCTTGAGCTCACTCACTTCGCTTGCACCAGCGAAGACATCAACAACCTGAGCTATGCCATCACCGTTCGCGACGCAGTGAAGCAGGTATGGCTGCCTCGCGTCGAGAAGTTGCTAACCAAGCTGCGCGAACTCAGCGCCGAATACGCCGACGCGGCGATGCTTTCACACACCCACGGTCAGCCGGCAACCCCGTCAACCATGGGCAAGGAGCTCGCGGTGTTCATTCACCGCCTGGAGCGACAGGTTAAGCGCATTGAAAATGCCGAATATCTGGGCAAGTTCTCGGGAGCCACAGGAACCTTCTCGGCACACGTTGTTGCTGCACCGGATGTGAACTGGACGAAGGAGTCTGAAGACTTCGTCACCGGCCTAGGTCTCACCTGGAACCCGCTAACCACCCAGATTGAGTCACACGACTGGCAGGCTGAGCTTTATTCAGCCGTCGCACTGTTCAACGGCATTCTGCACAACCTGTGCACCGACATCTGGTCATACATCTCGATGGGCTACTTCAAGCAGATTCCTGTGCCTGGGGCAACCGGCTCATCGACCATGCCTCACAAGATCAACCCGATTCGCTTTGAGAATGCCGAATCGAACCTTGAGCTCTCGAACGCAATCCTTGGCAGCCTTGCCTCGACCCTCATCACTTCGCGCCTGCAGCGAGACTTGACCGACTCTTCATCACAGCGCAACATCGGCCTAGGTTTTGGTCACTCATTGCTCGCGATTGACAATGTCACCCGCGGTTTGAGTGAAATCGATCTATCGCGCGAGGTTCTTGGAATCGACCT
>JBEDKF010000081.1:0-28422 GCA_041172305.1 Actinomycetota bacterium
GTGGAGACTAGGGGGGTCGAACCCCTGACCCCCTGCTTGCAAAGCAGGTGCTCTACCAACTGAGCTAAGTCCCCGGATGTGAATCTGGGTGGTGCCTTTGTTACTTCGGTTCAGAACCTTCTTTTGGTGAAGAAGCTTCCTGGTGGGCCTAGGAGGACTTGAACCTCCGACCTCTTCATTATCAGTGAAGCGCTCTAACCACCTGAGCTATAGGCCCGTAGAACCTCTATGACTTTACACGAAATATTTTGTGAGTGCAAAATCTTCTTGAATTAAGACAGGCCCCGGGCCGATAGCCCAGAGCCTGCCTAGAATTTGAGTACGTTAGTTGTTGGTAAAACCGACCGAGATTCCGCCGGTGATACGGCCAATTACGTTGAAGATCAACGCGCAAACACCGGTCAAAAGAGTTCCAAGCACGATATTGAAGAACGCCAGGGTAGTTGCGAATGACAAAACTCGAGGAAGGCTGAGCTCTGCACCGATGTCAGAACCCGAACCGCCGATGACTGAGTTGATCAGACTGTTTAGCGAACCGAACAACCCGGTCTGGCTAACTACAAGCCAAAGCAAAACGAAACCGACGATGGTGGCAATGCCCATGGCAATAGTCACCAACAGTGCGACGCGAACAGCCGACCAGAAGTCGATGTGAACCAGCTTTAGCTTGACCTGCTTCTGTGGGGTCATGTTGCGCTTAACCGCTCCGATTGTTGACGCAGCGCCAGCCTTTAGTTTGGCTCTCATTCGGTTGCTCCTTCGGTTGCCTCTTCGCCTTCGGAATCTTCGATGCCGTCTGCGCTGGATTCAAGATTACGCTCAGTGTTCTTGGCAAGTCCAATGATGTTGTCGTCATCTTCGAATCGAGCAAAGACAACACCCATGGTGTCGCGACCCTTGGCAGGAACCTCGCTCACTGCTGAACGAACCACCTTGCCTGAGGCTAGAACTACAAGAACTTCGTCTTCTTCGGTCACAATCTGGGCACCAACCAAGTCGCCGCGCTTCTCTTCGAGCTTGGCTACCTTGATTCCGAGACCGCCTCGGTTCTGAGGGCGGTACTGGTCAACGGAGGTGCGCTTTGCGTATCCACCTTCGGTAACAACGAAGACGAAGGTGTCGTCGGCATCGTTGATCACAGATGCTGAAAGCAAGTGGTCGCCGGCACGGAAGTGCATACCGATGTTTCCAGAGGTGTCGCGACCCATTGGGCGGAGGCTCTCGTCGCTTGCCGAGAATCGGATTGACATTCCCTTGTGTGAAACCAGGAGAAGGTCGTCAGCCTCAGAGGCAAGAAGTGCAGAGACGAGCTCGTCGCCTTCGCGCAGCTTAATCGCGATGATTCCGCCGGTGCGTGCTGTGTCATAGGCATCCAAGGCGGTCTTCTTGACTAGGCCCTCGCGAGTTGCAAGAACTAGGTAAGGAGCCTGCTTGTAGTCCTTGAGGTCAAGAACCTGGGCCACCTGCTCGTCTGGCTGCAGAGCGAGAAGGTTGGCAACGTGCTGGCCCTTGGTGTCGCGGCCTGCCTCGAGAACCTCATAGGCCTTGGTGCGATAGACGCGACCCTTGTTGGTGAAGAACAACAACCAGTGGTGGGTCGTGGTCACGAAGAAGTGCTCAACCACGTCGTCGGCACGAAGGTTTGCACCCTTCACGCCCTTGCCGCCGCGGTGCTGCTGGCGATAGTTGTCGCTCTTGGTGCGCTTGATGTAGCCGCCGCGAGTAAGCGAGATAACCATCTCTTCTTCAGGGATGAGGTCTTCCATCGAAACATCGCCATCGAAACCAGCGATGATCGTGCTGCGACGATCGTCACCGTGCTTAGCAACAACCTCATCGAGCTCTTCGCTGATGATTGTGCGCTGGCGAACTGGGTCGGCGATGATCGCCTTGAAGTCGAGGATCTGCGCTTCTAGTTCGGCCGCTTCGTCAATAATCTTCTGGCGTTCTAGGGCGGCAAGCTGTCGCAACTGCATGTTCAGAATCGCGCGAGCCTGGAGTTCGTCGATGCTGAGCAGACCCATCAGGCCTTCACGCGCCTCGTCCACGTTGGCACTCTTGCGAATCAATGCGATTACTGCGTCTAGTGCATCGAGGGCCTTTAGGTAACCGCGCAAGATATGGGCACGTTCTTCGGCCTTCTTGAGGCGGAACTGTGTGCGGCGAACAATGACCTCAACCTGGTGAGCTACCCAGTTGGTGATGAAACCATCCAGGCTCAAGGTGCGAGGCACTCCGTCAACCAGAGCCAACATGTTGGCGCTGAAGTTCTCCTGAAGCGGGGTCAACTTATAAAGGTTGTTCAAAACGACGCGAGCAACCGCATCCTTCTTCAGAACAACGACCAGACGCTGACCGGTTCGACCAGAGGTCTCGTCACGGATGTCGGCGATGCCTGAAAGGCGGCCTTCCTTGACCAAACCAGCAATCTTCTCGGCCAAGTTGTCAGGGTTTACCTGGTATGGCAGCTCGGTGACCACTAGACAGGTGCGACCCTGAAGCTCTTCAACGTTGATGATCGCACGCATCGTGATTGAACCACGACCGGTGCGATATGCCTCTTCGATGCCCTTGCGACCAAGGATGTGTGCACCGGTTGGGAAGTCTGGGCCCTTGATTCGCTCAATAAGCGCTTCAAGTAGCTCTTCATTAGTTGCTTCCGGGTTTTTTAGGTACCACTGGGCGCCATCGGCAACTTCGCGGAGGTTGTGAGGTGGAATGTTGGTGGCCATACCCACCGCAATACCGATCGAACCGTTGATTAGCAGGTTCGGGATGCGGCTTGGAAGAACTGTCGGTTCCTGGGTGCGGCCATCGTAGTTGTCCTGGAAATCGACGGTGTCTTCGTCGATGTCGCGAACCATCTCCATTGCCAACTGAGCCATGCGGCACTCGGTGTAACGAGGGGCAGCGGCAGGGTCGTTACCCGGTGAACCGAAGTTTCCCTGACCAGAGATCAATGGGTAACGAAGGTTCCAGTCCTGGGTCAAGCGCACCATGGTGTCGTAAATGGCGCTGTCACCGTGTGGGTGGAACTGGCCCATTACGTCACCGACGACGCGAGAACACTTTGAGAACTGCTTGTCTGGGCGGTAGCCACCGTCAAACATTGCATAAATGACGCGGCGGTGAACCGGCTTTAGACCGTCGCGAACGTCTGGAAGGGCTCGGCCCACAATGACGCTCATCGCATAGTCGAGGTAGCTGCGCTGCATTTCAACCTGGAGGTCGACCTGCTCGATGTTGTCGCGCAATGCTGGGACGTTGGTAGTTTCGTCAGCCATGATTTCTCTTCTCTAAATCTCTCGTCGGCGGCCTAGATGTCTAGGAAGCGGACGTCCTTAGCGTTCTGCTGAATAAATGTGCGACGCGCGTCTACGTCTTCACCCATGAGGGTTGAGAAGACTTCGTCGGCAATGGCTGCATCCTCGAGGGTTACCTGAAGCAGGGTGCGCTGATCTGGGTCCATGGTGGTGTCCCAAAGTTCGTCGTAGTCCATTTCACCAAGACCCTTGTAGCGCTGAATCGAGTTTTCCTTAGGAATACGCTTGCCGGCAGCCGCGCCGTCGGCCAAAGCCTTGTCGCGCTCGGCATCCGAGTAGACATACTGGTGGTCGGCGTTTGACCACTTGATCTTGAACAGTGGTGGCTGCGCTAGGTAGACATAGCCGTGCTCGATCAGTGGGCGCATGTAGCGGAACAACAGGGTCAGAATCAGGGTGCGGATGTGCAGACCGTCAACATCGGCGTCAGCCATCAAAATGCACTTGTGGTAGCGGGCCTTGGTCACATCGAACTCTTCACCGATGCCGGTGCCGAATGCGGTGATGATCGCCTGAACTTCGGCGTTGCCAAGGGCGCGGTCTAGACGGGCCTTTTCAACGTTCAGAACCTTTCCACGAAGTGGAAGGATGGCCTGGGTCTCAGGGTTGCGGCCTCGAACAGCCGAACCACCCGCCGAGTCACCCTCAACTAGGTAGATCTCCGAGAGAGCTGGGTTGCGGCTTGAGCAGTCGCGAAGCTTTCCTGGCATTCCACCAGACTCGAGCAGACCCTTTCGACGGGTTGCCTCACGAGCCTTGCGGGCTGCGTGACGAGCGGTTGCCGCCTGGATGGCCTTGCGAATAATCTCCTTGGCAACGTTTGGGTTGCGGCCCAACCAGTCGCCGAATTCCTCGTTGACCACGCGCTGAACAAAGGCCTTGGCCTCGGTGTTGCCAAGCTTGGTCTTAGTCTGGCCTTCAAACTGTGGTTCGGCCAGCTTGACCGAGATCACGCACGTTAGACCTTCGCGGCAGTCGTCACCCGAAAGGTTTTCGTCCTTCTCCTTGAGCAGGTTCTTCTCGCGGGCATACTTGTTCAAAAGTGAGGTCAGTGCGGCACGGAAACCCTCTTCGTGGGTTCCACCCTCGTGAGTGTTGATGGTGTTCGCGTAGGTGTGAACGCTCTCGTTATAGGCGTTGGTCCACTGCATAGCGATTTCGACCGACATGTTCTTCTCTTTGGTCTCAGACTCAAAAGAGATGATTTCTTCATTGACGATTTCGGACTTCTTCGAAATGTTTAGGTATTCGACGTAGTCTTTCAGACCGTTTTCGTAGTGATATGTGTCGGTGCGGCCGCTGCGCTCATCTTCGAGCGAAATGCGAAGACCCTTGTTCAAGAAGCACATCTGCTGGAAGCGCTGGCGAAGGGTTTCGTAGTCATACTCGACGGTCTCGAAGATGGTTGGGTCTGCCAAGAATTCGGTCGTGGTTCCGGTGTAGTCGGCTGGCTCGCCCTTCGAAACCGGTGCGTCTGGCACACCGATCTGGTAACTCTGGTTCCAAAGAAAGCCCTCGCGAGCAACCTGAACCTTTAGGCGAGTAGAAAGCGCGTTAACAACCGACGCACCAACACCGTGAAGACCACCAGAAACCGCATAACCGCCGCCGCCGAACTTTCCACCGGCGTGCAGGATGGTCAAAACCACCTGAAGTGTTGAGATTCCCTCGGTTGGGTGAACAGAAACTGGGATGCCTCTGCCGTTGTCCTTTACGCGAATCCAGCCATCCTTGGTGATGGTTACGTTGATGGTGTCGCAGTGGCCGGCAAGGGCTTCGTCGACTGAGTTGTCGACGATTTCATAGACGAGGTGGTGAAGGCCGCGTGGGCCAGTGGAGCCGATGTACATACCTGGGCGCTTGCGCACCGCTTCGAGACCTTCGAGAACCTGGATATTTCCGGCTTCGTATGAAGTGTCGCCGCCTTTAGCGTTTTCGTTTTGGGTAGACATATTCGGTTGTAGCTCCTTCTATTTTCACCGTTAGGCCCTATAGAACTGCAGTGGTCTCACTGGCTGATATTCGGGGTAACTAACTAGAAAGAATTTTACCTTGGATGGCAGACATTTACAGGGATGTGGAGGCTATCCATACGTGTCGCGGGGGCCTCTTCCGGGCACCGATCGCGGCCCTTTTTTCCAACTAGGCGCGTCTGGTCCGAGCAGCTTCAAACTTGTTATTTCAACACCCGGATGAGCCTCTCGAATCATCTCGAGAATTTGGGTCTGCATCAGACGCAATTGTGTTGCCCAGGCGGTCGATTTGCATCGAATTGTGAGGGTTCCATTGATCAGCGCCTCGGGTTGAGTCGCAGCCGCGTTGGTCTCTCCGACGATCTGTGCCCAGTTGTTGAAAAGTTCTGCTTCGGCCAGCTGGGAATCCCAGCGGAATGACTTCAAAAGGTCGTCAAGCCCAGCGCCCGCCTTGATTGGGTCTCTGCCCGGCTCGAATGGGCGAGAGTTTTTCTTCGCAGCCTTTTCGGCAATTCTCTTGGCATCGCGGCTAAGTCGGCCGGTCACAGCTTCACGCATTCGCCAATAAAACTCTTGGGCGAAATCAGATTTTTCCGGGCGCTCAGCCATTGCTCGCACCACCTTCGGCGTCGGCCGACACTTCGCCCTGTTTCACGTGGAACACCGTGGCGATGAGTTCTTCAGGAACATCTTCGGCTACCGCGGCCGTGATTAGCACTTGCTCGTTGCCGGCAACCATACCGGCCAGGCGTGCTCGACGCCCGGCGTCTAGCTCGGCAAATACGTCATCCAAGATCAGAATCGGGTCGCCGGTGCGTGTTTCGGCTCGCAAAAGTGCAATTGAGGCCAGTCTTAGCGCCAGAGCGTACGACCAGCTTTCGCCGTGGCTCGCATAACCCTTGGCCGGCAGGCTGCCTAGCATCAAAACCAGGTCATCTCGGTGTGGACCAACCAGAGTGATGCCGCGTTCGAGCTCCTTCGAGCGAACCGCCGCCAATTTGGCGCTGTAAAGTGCTTCGATTTCGGTGCGATCTGCTGTCTGGATGTACTCCAAATCCTCCGAGTCATCGTCATCACCCCAACCGCTCGGAATCGCGGTGCCCAGCAGCGAGCTTTTCACTAGCATGCGCGGCTCATTATTGGCGATGGCTATTGACTGATAAGCCTCAAACAGGTGCGGCCGCAGGCGTTCGATTAGATCAACTCGCGCGGCGATGATCTCTGCCCCGTATGAAACCAGGCTCTGGTCCCACGCATCCAACGTGCTCAGGGCGCTCCCCTTGGTTCCGGTTTGGCGAGCGGTCTTCAAAAGAGTGTTTCGCTGCTTGAGCACGCGGTCGTAATCGCTATAAACCCCGGCAAAACGCGGCCACACCTGAACTACGAGCTCATCGATGAAAGCGCGTCGGTTAGTCGGGTCGCGTTTCACAATGTCTAGATCTTCGGGTGCAAATGTGACCGAACTTACCAATCCAAGGATGTCGCGAACACGCGGCACTGGAGATTTATTGACGCGAGCTTTATTTGCGCTGTCTCGATTAAGTTCGAGCTCAATCAATATATCCCGGTCAGCGTGGCTTGCCATTGCTCGAACTGCTGCCTGCGGTTCATCCTGTTTTATCAGGGGCAAATATCCAGCAACTCGGTGACTGGAGAGGGTGGACAAATAGCGGATTGCTTCGACAAGGTTGGTTTTTCCTTGGCCATTAGGGCCAACCAGCAGGTTTACACCGGGTTTTAGGGCAATCTCGGCGTTCTTGTAATTACGAAAAGAGGCGAGCGACAGATGCTTGATAAACATCCGCCACCCGCCTTTTTCTAAGTTTTTTTGTAGTTCTTTTTAGCGAACGAGAAGATTTGGCTGAAGCAGGTAGCGGTAGCTATCTGAATCGGTCTTTTCCTTGGCGCCGTGGCTAGAGATTAGAACCGGACCAGGCTTGTTCGGGTTGTCGTTGTTTGTGAACGCGATCTTCACAAATTCGGAGTGAACCCCGGCGAGGCCATCAATTAGGAACTGTGGCTTGAGCGAAACAACAATTTCTTTGCCCTCAAGTTCTGCGCTGATGTTTTCTGAAGCCTGGGCGGTTTCGTTGCCGGTTGCTTCGAGTGCGACGGCACCCTCATCGAAGCTGTAGCGAAGTGGGCTTTCGCGCTCGAGCACTAGTGAAACGCGGCGCGTCGAGTCAATTAGGTCCTGAGTAGCAATAACCGCATAGTTCTCAATGTTCTCTGGGAACAGACTCTTCACCGGTGGGAAGTTGCCCTTTAGCAACAAAGAGGTTACCGATCGGTTGTTTGCCTTGAACGCAATCATTTCTCGTTCGTCAGACTTGGTGATCGAAATAGAAATTTCACCCTGGTTGCCAAATGTCTTAGCGACCTCTTGAAGTGTGCGGGCCGGAACCAATGCAACAGCACCGACGCCAGCTGGGTTTGATTGCCAAGCAGCCTCACGAAGGGCTACTCGGTAGCGGTCAGTTGCAACGAATGAAATCGACTTTTCGCCAGCTTCTAGCTGGACGCCCGTTAGAACTGGGGTTACATCATCCTTGGATGCAGCAACGGCAACCTGATGAACTGCATTCTGGAATGCTTCACCGGTGATAGTGCCAGAGATTGCTGGAATCTCAGGAAGAGTTGGATACTCCTCAACCGGCATGGTCAAAAGAGAGAATTTGGTTGATCCACAGCTAACGACAACTTTTGAACCATCGGTAGAGAACTCAACCGGCGCATTTGGTAGCTTGCTAGCGATTTCTGAGAGAAGGCGACCAGAAACCAAAACACGGCCCGAGGTCTCAACTTTTGCAACGATTTCGGCCTGGGCTGAAACCTCGTAGTCAAAGACAGAGAGGCGAAGGGCATTTGCGTCTGCTTCGATCAGAATTCCCCCGAGGATAGGCAAGGTGGTGCGTTGCGGCAAAAGGCGCACAGCAAACGAAACGGCGTCACTGAGCACGTCTTTGTTGACTTGGAACTTCAAAGGTCTCCCCGAATCTGCCCTGGTAATCAAAGCATTGGTTTCTAGGGCTTAATCTTGGCACAGTTCCTGCCCAAAACCGCGCTGTTTAGGGGTTTGGCTAGATTTCAGGGGATCTGTAATTCGTTATAGATTTCCCTAAATATTTAAATCTTTAAAACAAGGTTATTAACACCTGTGGAAACTGTGGATAACTAGCTACTTCCCAATGGAATCAATCGAACTACATCGATGAAAGATGTTTACACAGCTGTGGATGAATCTGTGGATAACTCCGCATCCTGTGAATTCAATTTTCTTGATTCACAAGCTGTACTGCTTCTACTCACGGAATTCTCCGAGTTATCCACAGTTATCCACACACATGTTCATATGTTTATTTTTGAAAAATTACACAAAAAATGACCCCAGCAGGAGGCTTGGGGCCAAAAGATCCACGTGAAACCTTCATGGTGTGGTTTAGGGCTTTTACCTTTGATCAGCCTTGATTCTTGCAAGAATCTCTGTGATTTGGTTATAGACGTAGCGGCGTTCCTTCATAAGGTCGTTGACCTTTTTGTTCGCATACATAACCGTTGTGTGATCACGGCCACCAAATAGCTGGCCTATTTTTGGTAGCGAAAGGTTTGTCTGCTCGCGGCAAAGATACATGGCGATCTGTCGAGCCAAGGCAACAGCCTGAACGCGAGATGAACCGTATAAGTCGTCGGCCGTGAACTTGTAATACGCAGCAACAGCATTGATGATGTCGATCGGTGCGATCACGTTGTCCTGGCCAAGTGGAACTACATCTTTAAGAATCGCCTGAACCAGAGACATGTCGATTCGTTGGCGGTTTAGAGCGGCGTAGGCGGTGACTCGGATGAGGGTTCCCTCAAGTTCACGAATGTTTGAGGCCACTCTCGCCGCCATGTATTCCAAGATCTCGTCATCGATCTGGAATTTGTCGCGTTCTGCCTTCTTTCGGAGGATTGCGATGCGAGTTTCCAGTTCAGGAGCCTGGATGTCTGTCAACAAACCCCATTCGAAGCGAGAAAGCATTCGATCTTCAAAGCCGGTTAGCTGCTTCGGCGGCTTGTCGCTGGTGATAACCACCTGCTTGTTGTGGCCGTGCAAAGTGTTGAAGGTGTGGAAGAAAGCCTCTTGGGTCTGGTCCTTACCCTCCATGAACTGAATGTCATCGATAAGTAGAAGGTCAACGTCTCGGTAGTCAGCCTGGAACTGCGCTGTTCGGTTGTTCTGAATCGAATTGATGAAGTCATTGGTGAACTCTTCACTCGAAACGTAGCGAACCTTGATTTTTGGATAAAGATTTAGCGCGTAGTGGCCAACGGCATGAAGCAGGTGAGTTTTACCGAGCCCGGAGTCACCGTAGATAAATAGCGGGTTGTAGGCCTTGGCCGGCGCTTCGGCCACAGCAAACGCGGCGGCATGAGCCATGCGGTTAGAACCACCACTCACAAAGTTTTCAAATGTGTACTTCGGGTTTAGGCGGGCGTCATCGCTAGCCACTGCAGACCTGGATGAATCCGGTGCATCCTTGTAAGTCTCTGTATAGCTAACCGGGACAACTCGATCGGCTGGCGTTTGCTCGTCGAGAGGAAGGTTCTGTGTGAAAGCAGCTTCAATCTCAGGGTTCACCACTACGGCGAAGTTTGTTGGGCCGCCAAATTCGGCATTGTCGACCATTGCGTCAAGCATGATTGGGCGAATGCGTTCCTGAAGGATTCCGCGAGTGAACTCGTTTGGAACCTCTAGGTAGAGAGTTTCACCCAAGACACCTTTGGGCTCAACCAGGTTTATGTAGCCCAGGAGCTGAGGGGTCATGCGTTCGTCGAGGTTCAGCTTGTTGACAAGTGAGTGCCACAAAATCGCGACGACGTCTTGATCAGACATTTACTGAGCCCCTTCCCGACTTATTGTTTGGCCTGAAAGCCAGTTACCACTTGATTTTTGCGTATTTTCCGCATAGTTATCCACCTTGTGGAGAACTTGTGGATAAGTTTGTAGGGAAGTCACAAAACCTGTGGAAAGTCCCTTGAGCCATTCAACTCAATTAGGTTGCTTAAAAGCAAATTATCCCCGCGTGTCATTAACGAATTATTTCCAGGTCATATGGCAGACTCTAAAAATTTTTCCGAAACGGGCGTGAATAACTTGACCGAGTTCGGTAATTGGGCGTAGATTTAACAGGTTGCTCTGCATAGGGAACGGCAGAAGCG
This sequence comes from Actinomycetota bacterium, assembly GCA_041172305.1. Lineage (GTDB taxonomy): Bacteria > Actinomycetota > Actinomycetes > Actinomycetales > Microbacteriaceae > Rhodoluna. Next base: position 10,499 of record JBEDKF010000081.1, read on the forward strand.
AAACGGCTTGTGTTCCCAAAACACATACTTTGTTCCACTAACAGAAGAAGATCACCATGTCGAAGCGTACTTTCCAGCCAAACAACCGTCGTCGTTCAAAGACCCACGGTTTCCGTTTGCGCATGCAGACCCGTGCGGGTCGCGCCATCCTTGCAGCTCGTCGCCGCAAGGGTCGCGTCGAGCTTTCGGCTTAATCAACCCAATCGATCGCCTAGCTAGCTAAATGTTGGCTCGCGAGAACCGATTGGTCACTGCTGACGACTTCCGGTCGACAATGAAGCAGGGTCGCAAGGTCGGTTCCGATCACCTAGTCATCTACCTAAAGCGGGATGAGGCAGCGCCTCATGCCCGCTTTGGTTTTGTCGTGGCTAAAACTGTGGGCGGGGCCGTCAAAAGAAACCTCGTAAAACGACGTCTTAGGGCTATCTCCAGGGAATCTCTACTTCCCCTAGAGATCAGAGCCGACGTTGTAGTTCGGGCACTTCCCGGAGCGGCTGAACTCGAATGGACCAAACTGCAGGAAGAATTCAAATCAGACTTCCAAACTGCGGTGAAGAAAACAATCAAGCAGTAAGTGGCGAATCTCTAAAGTGACTCTCCTCTTCTGGATCTGGTTGGCACCAAGAAACTTAGTTGTTCTGTTTCTAAAGTTTTACCGGAAGGCGATTTCTCCACTTTACGGAGATGTCTGCCGGTACTACCCGACTTGTTCGGCCTATGGCTTGGAATCAGTGCAGCAACGCGGCGTGGTAGTCGGGGTGGTTTTAACCGCTTGGCGAGTATTGCGTTGTAACCCGTGGTCGCAAGGTGGCGTCGACAGGGTAAAACCGGGATCCGGAACTTTTTCGGTGAACAAACATGGATTTGTAGTACCAACCTCTAAGAAGGGCTAGTCATGGATATTCTTTGGCCAATCAAATGGGCTGTCGAGCTTGTGCTTGTCATGTTCCACACCGTCTTCACGGCAATCGGTATGTCGACCGACGCAGGCATCACCTGGGTGTTGTCAATCGTCGGCCTCACCATCGTTGTTCGTTCGGCGCTCATCCCGGTGTTCGTAAAGCAGATCAAGAGCCAGCGAAACATGATGCTGGTTCAGCCTGAGCTTCAGAAGCTTCAGAAGAAGTACAAGGGTAAGACTGACCGCGAGTCACGCGAGAAGTTCGCAGCTGAACAAATGGCCCTATACAAGCGCACGGGTTCAAACCCGCTCAGCTCATGCCTGCCTTTGTTGCTGCAGATGCCTATCTTCTCTAGCCTCTTCTTCGTTCTGAACGACGCGCAGGCTGGCAAAAACGGAGTGGCCTTCCTAACCGGCGGTCTTACCGAGTCATTCTCGAAGGCTGACTTCTTCGGTGCCCCACTTTCGGCTACCTTCCTAGGCAGTGACTCGATCGAAGTAAAGATCCTTGCTGCAGTAATGATCGTATTGATGACAGCCTCGCAGTTCATCACCCAGAAGCAGATCATGGCGAAGAACCAGAACCCTGCCACTGCAACTAGCCAGTACATGCAGACCCAAAAGATCATGTTGTACATCTTCCCTATCATCTTCGCGATTTCTGGAATCTCATTCCCTCTGGGAGTGATGTTCTACTGGTTGACCTCTAACTTCTGGACCATGGGCCAGCAGTTCATTGTGATTCGCAACATGCCTACTCCTGGATCGGTAGCCCACAAGGCCCGTGAAGAGCGCCTTGCCAAGAAGGGTAAGTTGCCAAAGCAGGCAGAGATTGAGGCGGCAGTCGAAGAGGCTCCTCGCCAGCGCGTCCAGCCTGTAGGCAAGGCACGCGCCAAGAAGCCAGCTGCCAAGAAGCCGGCGGCCAAGAACCCAAACACCAACCAAAAGCCAAACAACGAACCTAAGAAGTAGGACACTTTCATGCCAAAGAAGACCGAAACCACTGAAAACGCAGCGGTTCTCGACAGCGATGCAGTTGAGACCGAAGCAGTAATCGAAGCCGAGGGCTCAACTAAGGACTCAGTCAAGGCTCTTGAAGAAGAGGGCGACATCGCCGCTGACTACCTTGAGGAGCTGCTCGACATTTTCGACCTAGACGGAGACATCGACATCGATGTTCGCCAAGGCCGCGCATACCTAGAAATCACCGCAAACCAGGACAGCAACCTGCGCGTTATCTCTGAGCCAGAGACCGTAGAAGCCCTACAGGAGCTAACCCGTCTAGCGGTTCAGGTGAAGACAAACTCATTCAGCCGTCTGATCTTGGATGTTGGTGGCTCACGCCAGGCTCGCGTTGACGAACTAACCCGCATCGTAAACAAGTTGATTGCGAAGGTTAAGGACACCGGCGAGGCAATCCCAATGAAGCCAATGTCTTCATACGAGCGCAAGATTGTGCACGACATCATCTCTGAGGCAGGCCTTGTCTCTGAGTCCGAAGGCGAAGGCCGCGACCGTCACATTGTGATCAAGCCTGCTTAATTTTCAGTTCGGGAATGGAGATGTTTCACGTGAAACATCTCCATTCTTTTACCTAAGGAGACTCAATGTCTGAGGAACAAGATTTCACCCCAGAGTTAGAGCCGGCGGTTGCTGCTGACATTTTTGGTGCCGGGCTCGATAAAGCTCGCGCGTATGCCGCCGCATTGATCAAAGACGGCGACGAACTTGGACTCCTCGGTCCTCGTGAAATGCCAAAGCTTTGGACTCGTCATATTTTGAACTCGGCTGTAGTTGCCGAACTGGTTGCGCCCGGCAAGAAAGTGGCCGACGTAGGGTCGGGCGCGGGATTGCCCGGAATTCCAATGGCAATTGCCCAGCCAGAAGCTATGTTTACGCTTATCGAGCCGATGGAGCGCCGCTCTAACTGGCTTCAAGAGCAGGTAGAGGCTCTCGGGCTCGAGAACGTTCGCGTGCTCCGTGCGCGCGCAGAAGAAGTGGGCGAGGCATTTGATATCGTCACGGCCCGTGCTGTTTCAGCTCTTCCAAAGCTGCTCCGCCTCACCGTTCCCTTGACTCGTCACGGTGGAGAGATCATCGCCCTAAAAGGCTCAAAGGCTCAAGAAGAGATCGACGACTCAAAGAACCTCATGAAGAAGCTAGATATCCACAGCTTTGAGATAGTTTTCACTGGAGCACAGCATCTTGCCGAACCGACGCGAGTAGTGCGAACTAGGCTATTCTGAAAACCTGCTTCTACCAGGGGATTTTCCATTGACTAATCAAAAGAGTGCCGCTGAGAGTTCGGCCGTCACCGGACCGACCGTTGTCAACGGGTTGGGCTACCCTGCCGAACGCAAGGAGACAACCCCTGAGCCGACCGGTTGGCAAAATGTTTCACGTGAAACATTCACTCAGATTGTGCACAAATAATGAGCGGCTGGGACGCTCCCCTTCTCCGCGAACTGGGAGAAAACACTCGCAGGCTCGCAGCTCTTTCGACGCAAAATCCTCCTAAGCCACACAACACGAGAATCTTCACTATCTCGAACCAAAAGGGTGGCGTAGGCAAGACCACAACCACAGTGAACCTTGCGGCCGCACTGGCATCCAAGGGACTCAAGGTCTTGGTGATCGACCTAGACCCACAGGGAAACGCCTCTACGGCGCTCGGAGTGCCCCACCAAGAGGGCGTCAAGGGTATTTACGAGGTTCTAACCGAGGGAACCCCGCTTGCCCGTGTAATCCAGCCAAGCACCGAAAGCCCGAACCTGGCTTGCATCCCGGCAACCATTGACCTGGCCGGTGCCGAAATCGAAATCGTTACGCAAATCGATCGGGATAAGTGGCATAGCCTGCTCAAGACCGCTCTTGAGAACTACCTCGCCACGATTGAAGTGAAACCTGACTACGTAATCATCGACTGCCCGCCTAGCCTAGGCCTGTTGACCATCAACGCCTTCGTGGCAGCTCGAGAAGTGCTGATTCCGATTCAGTGCGAGTACTACGCTCTCGAGGGTCTCTCGCAGCTTCTGAAGAACATCGACCTAATCCAGAAGAACCTAAACCCACAGCTTGCCCTTTCGACCATCCTTCTCACCATGTATGACTCGCGAACCAAGCTCGCGTCACAGGTGGTAGCCGATGTTCGTGAACACTTCCCTACCCAAACCTTGAATGCGGTAATTCCTAGAAACGTGCGTATCAGCGAGGCACCAAGTTTCGGCCGCACCGTTATCAATCACGATCCAACTTCGTCGGGGGCGATTTCATACATGGAAGCCGCCGTAGAAATTGCATTTAGAGGAGCACAAAATGGCAGATAAGAAAGTCGGTCTAGGCAGGGGCATTGGCGCTCTAATTCCTAGCGCAGCACCAACCAACGACCGCCCAATTGACGTGTTCTTCGGTGCCGGTGAAGGCCCTGGCAGCGCCGACGCGAATATCGAGGCTGCCGCACAGGCCAGCAATGACGGGGGTTCCCAGCTGGTTGCAGTGCCTGGAGCACGTATGGCACACCTGGACGTTGATGCGATTAAGCCGAACCCGTCACAACCTCGTAAGGTCTTCGAAGACGAACCATTCCAAGAACTCGTCCACTCCATCAAGGAGTTCGGCGTCTTCCAGGCAATCGTGGTTCGCCCACTTGGCGAAGAGAACGGCAAGCCGACCTACGAGCTAATCATGGGTGAGCGTCGTCTTCGCGCTTCCAAGAAGGCCGGTCTGACACACATCCCAGCGGTAATTCGCGAGACCTCTGACGAGAACATGCTTCGCGATGCGCTTCTCGAAAACATCCACCGAGCAAACCTAAACGTGCTTGAAGAGGCCAGCGCCTACCAGCAGCTGCTCAGCGACTTTGGCATTACCCAGGACCAGCTGGCTGAGAAGATCGGCCGCTCGAGACCACAAATCACAAACACCATTCGCCTACTCAAACTTCCGGTTTCTGTCCAGCTCAAGGTTGCGTCGGGTGTCCTGAGTGCAGGTCACGCACGTGCGATTCTTGCTGCGCCGACAGAAGAGCGCATGGAGTATTTCGCAAACAAGGTCATCAACGAAGGCCTATCGGTTCGATCGCTTGAAGAAATTGTCGCTGTCGACAAGCCAGCAAAACCTGGCAAGGCAACCATCACTCAAGGTGGGCGCAAGGATGGCCTAAAAGAAATCGCCGAACAACTTGGCGATAAGTTGGACACCAAGGTCAGCATCGTTTTGGGCAAGAAGAAGGGTCAATTGATCATCGACTTCGCAACCTATGGCGACCTAAATCGCATTTTGCGCGAAATCGGCTTCGAGAAGACCAACTAGGTTCAAGGCCGGCTCCGCAAAACGGCTCCTGTGACACGGCGGGCCTACAGCCCAGTAAACACGCGGATTTCTAGCCCCGCAAAAAAGCCATTTCGGCGAATTTAGCCGCGCTTGGCGGCTTCGGCCAAACTGTAGTAAACCTCACCCAGAGAATTGCCAGATGCGGTGATTGCCATCGGCAAAAGTGAAGTCTCGGTCAAACCCGGCAGCACATTCGCCTCGAGGAACCAAACAATTCCGTCGGCGTCTACGATCATGTCGATTCTTGAAAGGTGGCGTAGACCCAAAACCTCGTGTGCCGAAACTGCAACCTTTCGTGCGGCAGCGGAAGTCTTCTCATCCAAGCGAGCAGGGATGAAGTAGTTGGTCTCGCCAGCGGTATATCGCTCGTCGTAGCTGAAGTGCCCGGTCCGAGGAACAACTTCGACAGCCGGAAGCGCAATTGGCCCGGCGCCGAGATCAATGACGCTGAGGGCAAGTTCGGTGCCCTCAACTAATTTCTCAATCATCACGACGTCGCAGTAGACATAGGCGTCAACCATTGCTCGGTTCAAATCTTCGATTTTTGTAACTATCGAAACGCCCTGGGCCGAGCCGCCACGAGCCGGCTTTACCACCAACGGCAAGGAAATTGACTGAGTTACGGCTTGGAGAACGCTTTCTGCGTCAAGCTCGCGGAAGGTCTCCTTCGGCAGTGTAATCGACGGAGGGGTTTGAATTCCCGCTCGGGCAACCAATATCTTGGCAATCGATTTATCCCAGGCCAAACGAGCTGCTGAAGGCGTCGCACCAACGAATGGAACACCGGTGAGCGTCAAAATGTCGCGCAGTGCACCATCTTCACCGCTGGCACCGTGCAAAACCGGCCAAATAACATCAGGCTTATCCTTGGCGATATTCACCAGAAGGTCGGCGTCGGGTTCACGAATGACAACAATTGCGCCATATTCGGTAAGGGCGTCAGCCACACGGCGGCCAGACTTCAGCGAGATGTCTCGTTCGTGAGAGATTCCACCGGCAAGCACTTGGATTTTGAGCTTTGCTGCTGCCTTACCCTTTGGAATCATGGCCTATCTTCCTTTGAATGTCTCGAGAAGTTCTGTTTGAAGATTAATCACAGTCGCTAGTCGTTTGATTCCGACCTTGATGTTTTCTGGGGTCGGATACGAGTAACAAACGCGAAGCTTGTTTTGCCCGGTTCCGTCGCCGTAGAACGCGGTTCCAGGGGTGTAAGCCACCAATTCCTTGACCGCCAGCGGCAGCATAGCCTTTGAGTCCACGCCATCTGGCAGGGTAACCCAAAGATAGAAGCCACCATCCGGGCGCGTGGTGTGTAGACCTGGCAAGTACTCCTGCATAGCGGCAAGCGCAGCATCCTTGCGCTCTTTATAAACACCGCGGAAAGTGTCGATCTGACCCTTCCAGTCGGCGTTCGCTAGGTATTCGCTGATCATCATCTGGGTGAACGAGGATGGGCACAAAAGCGCGGATTCCTGGGCCAAAACCATCTTGTCTCGGATGGCTGGCGGGGCCAAGACATAGCCAACGCGGAAGCCAGGAGCCAAAATCTTTGAGAACGAGCCCAGGTAGACAACGCCATCCTCTTCAACAGCTCGAAGTGCGTCGGGAACCGGCTTATCGAAGTACAAAAGCCCGTATGGGTTGTCTTCGATGATCAAAATGTGCTCGCGCTTACAGATTTCTAGGATTCGCGGACGGCGTTCAGCCGAAAGTGTGACACCAGAAGGGTTGGCGAAGTTCGGCACCAGGTAGAGGAACTTAATCTTGCGACCCTGCGTCTTGAGCTTCGTAATGGTCTCTTGGAGAGCCTCAGGAGACATTCCGTCGTGGTCGGTGTAAACGTGCTCTACATCGGCCTCGTAGTGGCGGAAAATGCCAAGAGCGCCCACGTAGCTCGGGCCTTCGGCGACAACCACGTCACCCTTGTCGAGGAACAAGCCGGAAAGAAGGTCAAGTCCGTGCTGTGATCCGGTGGTGATTACAAGGTCTTCAACCGAGCTCTGAATGCCCTCTAGGGCCATCAATTCACGAATCTGATCACGAAGAACCAGGTCACCCTGGCCGCCGCCATACTGGATGGCTAGGCTTCCCTTTTTGGCCATTAGGTCGTGATATGCCTTGGCCAAGAGCTCCTGTGGCAATGCAGCCACGTATGGCATACCGCCGGCGAGTGAAACTACCTCCGGGCGAGAGACCACCGAGAAGAGGGCTCGAACTTCAGAAACCGCCAAGGTTTCCGCTCGCGCGGCGTAGGCATCCAACCAAGAATCTAGGTTGTTTCCTTGCTGCTGCTCGTTCGTCATGTGCTGCTCCCCGCGGCGAATTACGTTATTCGCTCAAGCCTACCGAAGGTTAGGCCCCGAAACTAATGGTCAGAGTAAATGACTAGTTCAGGAATTCGGCCAAGTCATTGACCAAAACAGCCTTTGGCTTTGCGCCAACCATGGCCTTGACTAGCTCGCCACCCTTGAAAACCTGAAGGGCTGGGATGCCTGTGATGCCGTACTTCTCGGCCAGCGCAGGCTCGTTGTCTACGTTGACTTTGACGATCGAAATCTTGTCGGCGTATTCAACCGAGATTTCGTCGAGGATCGGCGAGACCATGCGGCAAGGGCCACACCACTCTGCCCAGAAGTCCACTAGAACAGGGCGTTCGCTATCTAGAACGTCTGCCTGAAAGCTTGCTGCGGTTACATCTTTTGCCATTAGGGGCTCCTTTATCGGCGAAAACTGGGTTGTATGTGAGTAGCGGTGAAACTTAGTGGTTCGCTAGGTAGTGCTCTGCGTCCAGCGCAGCCACACAGCCTGAACCAGCAGCCGTGATGGCCTGTCGGTAGGTTGGGTCAATTACGTCGCCACAGGCAAAAACACCAGGAAGGGTGGTCTTTGAGCTGCGACCTTCAACCTTGATGAACTTCTCTGCGGTTAGTTCTAGCTGGTTTTCGACTAGCCAAACTCGTGGGTCGTTTCCGACCGCAATGAAAAGACCATCTAGGTCTAGATCCTTGGTAGACCCGTCAACGGTGTTGCGAAGAGTCACTGCTTCGAGGTTCGCTTCGCCTTTGAGCTCAGCAATCTCGGTGTTCCAGATGACTTCGATCTTCGGGTTGGCCATTGCGCGGTCCTGCATGATCTTCGAAGCCTTGAAAGTGTCGCGGCGGTGGATTAGGTAAACCTTTGAGGCGAAGCGGGTTAGGAAGTTTGCTTCCTCCATCGCAGAGTCACCGCCACCGACAACGGCAATCGTCTTTTCGCGGAAGAAGAAACCATCGCAGGTCGCGCACCACGAAACTCCATGGCCGCTAAGTTCCTTTTCGCGTGGCAAACCAAGCTCGCGGTAGGCAGCGCCGGTGGCCAGGATGACCGTCTTAGCCTCGTGAATCTGGCCGTTTCCAGTCTTGACGATCTTGATGTCTCCCTTTAGGTCGACTTCAACGACGTCTTCATACATGACCTCGGTGCCGAAGCGCTCGGCCTGTGCCTGGAAGTGAGCCATCAACTCTGGGCCCTGCAGACCCTCTGGGAAACCAGGGAAATTTTCGACCTCGGTGGTCTTCATTAGTTCGCCACCGATCTCAACTGAGCTGGCGATAAGCAGTGGGTTTAGCCCGGCACGTGCGGTGTAAATACCTGCGGTGAAACCGGCAGGACCTGATCCGATGATGATTACTTCGCGCACTTGGGTCTCCTCAGGCACTCGCCTGCTAATTCTTCGTTAGTTGGTTGGATAAACCCAATATTAGCGGCGAAGTATTCCCCCGATGCCCGCTAGAACCGCGTCAATCTCGGGTGAACGTGAAACCTTAAGGGCCGCTGCGTACACGCCAAACATTACGAAGCCGACGAGTGCCATGCTCAAACCCGAGGAAACCACCTTGTCGACCACGAACGAACCGGCACGGATGCCGCCTAGGGCCTGAATCATTCCGAAACCAGCAATGCCCGAAACTGCGGCGGAAAGCACAAACTTGGCGCTAGCCAATCTGAAACCAAACCCCGCAATGGAACCAATTCTCCTGATCAAGAACAGGTAGGCAATGGTTGCTTGGATAGCCACGGTGCCGCTAGTTAGCAGCGCGAGACCGACAACTAGCCACTCGGCCGGGGCATACACGGATAGCGCGATTGCTCCAGAAATGTGCAGGCTGATTTGGATAACCGTGAACACAAAGGGTGATCGAGTGTCTTCGAGGGCAAAGAAGGCACGCTGCATCATGAAGACAAAGCTGAATGGAACCAAACCAATCATCATGGCGATTATGACGTTGCCAAGCGAGACAAGCGCAGGGAACTCGCCGGCGAATACCCTCGCAACCGGATAGGCCATGACTATCAGAGCCGCGGTGGCAAACACCGAAATCACAAGAATTGCTTTGATTCCGTCGACGAAATCTTTTTTGAAGAGCGGCATTTGCCCCTCGTTGACGTGTTGGGCCATCTTTGTGAAATACGCCGTGGCGATTGAAACGGTTGCCACGGAGTGAGGAAGCATGAAAATCAGCCAGGCAATGCCGGCCGCAGCGACACCGGCGATTGCAGAGTTTGTTTCACGTGAAACTATGGTGCTCGAGGCCACGATGGTCTGTACCAAACCGCCGATTTGGGTGACGATGACCATTCCAAGCGACCAGGAAGCAGCCTTCAAGGCCGGGCCAAGCCCAAATCCGCGCCACTTGAAGTTCAAGCTCAATTTGAGACCGACTCGCTTCCAGGCGACCAGCAAAATTAAAGCCTGTGAAGCGACACCAACTGTGGCCGAGCCTGCCAAAAGCGCGATCTTGTCGGCCGACCAGGTTTCTACGGCCTTAGCCCCGGTCGGATCGGCACCGAAAATCGCGATGAATGCAACGAGCCCGGCAAGACCGACGATGTTGTTCAGAACCGGCGCCCACATGAAAGGGCCGAACGCGCTGCGGGCATTCAGAACCTCACCAAGGAGCGAGTAGAGACCATAAAAGAACAGCTGAGGCAAGCACCAGTAGGCGAATGCTGTGGCCAGAGCTAACTGCGGCCCCGTCCAATCCTTGGTGTAGATAGAAACCAGAATTGGTGCCGCAATCGTTGAAATCACCGAAACCGCGAAGAATATGGTCAAGATGAAGGTCAGCAAGCGGTCGATGTAGCCTTTGCCACCATCCTTGTGAGCTCGCGCTTTGACAATTTGAGGAACGAGCACGGCATTCAAAACCCCGCCGACGATAATCGCATAGACGTTGTTGGGCAGCTGATTTGCGACTCCGAAGGCATCTGCCGCGTTGGTTGTGACACCGATTGCTGCTGCGAGTATCACGGCGCGGGCAAACCCGAGCAAGCGCGAAAGGATTGTTCCGCTGGCCATCAATAGGGATGACTTGGCAACACTCACGGCAGGTCTGCCTCTAGGGCGGCCTCTAGTTTGGCCTTTCGACGAAGCTTGCTGCGAGTTCTAAGCACACCCACCGTGCCTAGCGAAACGATCAGCGAAGCGAACACAATGAGCATCGCCGCTTCGATCTCGGCATTCACGTTCATTTGAAGATTTGAATTTGGAGTCAATCGGATGCCCGAGAAAGTGGTCAACCAGACAATTAGGAAGACCTTTCCGTTTCCAATCGCCTTCACCGGAACCTGAGCATTGATGCCAGAACTGGCCGGAACTACAACTTCTACGGCGTTTGGCACGGTGACTCGAGGGTTGCTCGGCAACATGTGAACGTGCACACGAATTTCAGAGTCAAAATCGTTCTGAATTCGAACCGGCACTTTGGATTCGCTCGACACCAAGTTAATTACTGAACCTGGCACGATGTGAATGCTTGGTATGTCCGTTGGAATCGAGGCGACCGGCGCGATCGATGAGACATTCGCGTTAGCCGGATTTGCCGAAAAAATCGAAGCGGCTAGCGCCGCTAAGGCAGCCAGGATTGCGGTTTTTCGCAACAAAGCGCTCATTGTCTTGCCAGCCATTCCTGAACACCGCGGCCCATTCTTCGCTCGTTTTCGTGCGCCAACCTGCTGTGAAGTTCGTCAATCTCAAACCACTGAACGTCAACGGCCTCGTGCTGAGGGTCGTTTTCAACGGTCAGTTCACCGCCGGTCTGACGCATTAGGAAGTGGTGCACAGTCTTCGAAATCAGCTTGTTTCCAGCGGAAAATTCGTAGTGAATGTCGCCCAAGCTAACCAAGATTTCAGCCTCTAGCCCGGTTTCCTCGGCAATCTCGCGAACCGCCGCTTGCTCGAGGTTTTCATCGCCTTCAGGGTGCCCCTTTGGCACGCACCAATCGATTCGACCATTGCGGGTTAGGCGCCCAATCAAAGCAACGCGTGGGCTGCCGTCGGCCGCAAGCACGAAGCCGCCCGACGAGGTCTCCTCGACCCTTGTCAAGTGGCGTGCCGGCCGCTTTGCATTCATAAAGGCAACTCTAAACCTTTGCGCCCGCCGAAGGCGGAAAACTAACCCCCGGGCGGCAACTGTGGCACGATTGAGGGGATGCAAAACCAGGCCGAAGCACTAGCGAACCTCGAGCGAATCACAGATTCGCCGCTTTTCGTCACCCTAGGCCGCATCTTCACCGAGGCCGGCCACGAGCTGTCTCTCGTCGGCGGACCGGTTCGCGACGCATTTCTTGGCCGAAAGTCGCCTGATCTAGACTTCACAACCTCTGCCACCCCGGATGACACCCTTGCAATCCTGAAACCGCACGTTGACGCGCACTGGGACATCGGCCGCGAGTTTGGCACCATCGGCGCCCGGATGGGTGACGACACCGTCGAAATCACGACCTACCGAGCAGACAAGTACGACCCGGAGAGCCGCAAGCCCCACGTTGCATTCGGAAACGACCTAAACGAAGACCTATTCCGTCGCGATTTCACGGTCAACTCGATGGCACTACGTCTCCCTGAGAAAATTTTCGTCGACCCCTTTCAGGGGTTGAGAGATCTGCTCGATGGCGTGCTGCGAACCCCAGGCAAGCCCGAAGACTCATTCAGCGATGACCCGCTGCGCATGATGCGCGGAGCGAGATTTGCATCCCAGCTCGGATTCGACATCGAACCAGCCACCTTCGAGGCGATGAAATCAATGGCCGACCGCATCAACATCGTGAGCGTCGAGCGTGTGCAGGCAGAGTTCGTCAAACTTATGCTGGGCAAAAACCCGCGCCTGGGCCTCGAGGCCCTTGTCGACAGCGGTTTGGCCGAACACGTGCTGCCCGAACTGCCGGCGCTCAAACTCGAAACCGACGAACACCACCACCACAAGGATGTTTTCGAGCACACCCTGACCGTCGTCGAACAAGCGATTGACTACGAAAAGGACTACGAACTGGAGGGTGACTTCGTGTTGCGCTTTGCCGCGTTGCTTCACGACTGCGGCAAACCTGCAACGCGACGCCTAGAGCCGGGTGGCGGGGTCTCCTTCTATCACCACGACCTAGTGGGCGCCAAGCTGGCGACCAAGCGAATGCGAGCTCTCAAGTTCGACAACGACAGCATCAAGGCGGTTTCTCGACTAATCGAGTTGCACCTTCGATTCTTCGGCTACAGCGACCAGGCTTGGACCGATTCGGCCATCCGCCGGTATGTGCGAGATGCTGGCGATCAGTTGCTCCGTCTGCACGCCTTGACCCGCGCGGACGTGACCACCCGCAACAAGCGAAAGGCCGACCGACTCTCGCACGCATACGACGATTTGGAACAGCGAATCGTGAAAATCATGGAGGAAGAAGAGCTGAATGCTCTTCGACCTGACTTGAGCGGCGAAGAGATCATGGCGATCCTCGACCTTAAACCTTCACGCGAGGTTGGGCAGGCCTATTCATTCCTGATGGAACTGCGTCTAGAAGAGGGCCCACTCGGCCCAGATGAAGCGAAAAAACGCTTGCTTGAGTGGTGGAATAGCCGCTAGGCTAGAGAGGTTGCGCGCGAGCCCTGTCTCGCAATCTGCAACAACACCGATTGCACAATGTGCAGTCAACTATGCAAGACCCTCCTGTCACAGAAAGTCTGTGGCCGCTCTAGTCCAAAGGAGGTGGGTTCAATATGCATAAGTACGAGCTAATGGTGATCCTCGACCCAACAATCGAAGAACGTACCGTCGCTCCATCCCTAGATAAGTTCCTAAACGTAATCCGCAATGCTGAAGGCACTGTAGACAACGTTGACATCTGGGGCCGTCGCCGTCTGGCATACGAAATCAAGAAGAACAACGAAGGCATCTACGCAGTAGTCAACATGACTGCTACTTCAGCTGCTGTTGTTGAGCTTGACCGCCAGCTAAAGCTTTCAGAAGCCGTTCTACGCACCAAGGTGCTACGCGCTGACGAGGCAGTTGTAAACATCAAGCCTGTTGAGGTTCCTGAGGTTTCAGCTGACGAGGAAGCTGCCGAAAAGGCACCTGCTAAGAAGGCACCAGCCGCAAAGGCTGCACCAAAGACCAAGAAGGCCGAGTAAAGATTCATGGCCGGGGAAGTCAACGTCACGATTGTCGGCAATCTAGCCGACGATCCTGAACTGCGCTACACCCAGGGCGGAGTAGCTGTTGTTAGCGTTCGAGTAGGTTCAACCCCTCGCACCTTCAACCGCACCACTTCAGCTTGGGAAGATGGCGAAACCGTATGGGTTCGCTGCACCGCTTGGCGTGAAGTTGCTGAGAATGTTGCTCAGTCACTCACCAAGGGCACTCGCGTAGTTGTCACCGGTCGCCTAAAGGCACCATCTGCTTACCAGTCAGCTCAGGGTGAGGCTCGCGCCTCTCTAGAGCTCGAAATCGAAGAGATCGGCCCGTCACTGCGTTACGCAACCGCGGCTATTTCTCGTCGTGCTCGTGAAGCTGGCTCAGGCTCAGGTGCTGTAGCAGGCGATCCGTGGGGCGATGCACCAGCAGTTTCGAAGGGCTCATCGAAGCCTGCCGATGACGCATGGGCAAACCCAGGAACCGCTGCTGGCGGCGACGACACCCCGTTCTAATCACTCGACTTTAGAAAATATTTAGGAGAAATCATGGCTGCAAAGAGCGATCCTCGCAACAGCAAGAAGCCAAAGCGCAACGGAAAGAACCTCAAGGACGTTCCGGCTAAGGCAATCAAGGTTGGCGTTATTGACTACAAGGACGTCGCAACCCTACGCAAGTTCGTTTCGGACCGCGGCAAGATCCGCGCCCGTCGCATCACCGGTGTTTCAGTTCAGGAACAGCGCCTCATCGCCCGTGCCGTTAAGAACGCTCGCGAAATGGCTCTAATGCCATACGCAGGCGCTGGCCGCTAAGGAGAAATCACATGTCAAAGATCATTCTGACCAATGAGGTTTCAGGCCTCGGCTCTGCAGGCGACGTTGTTGAGGTAAAGGACGGCTTCGCCCGTAACTACCTACTACCTCGTGGCTTTGCTGTTCTATGGAGCAAGGGTGGCGAGAAGCAGGTTGAGTCAATCAAGGCTGCTCGCAACGCTCGTGCCCTAGCTACCGTCGAAGACGCACACGTTCTAAAGGCAGCTCTTGAGGCTAAGTCAGTTCGACTTACCGTCAAGGCTGGCCAGGGCGGCCGTCTATTCGGTGCTGTCAAGACCGCTGATGTCGTTGCTGCTGTTTCAGCTGCCGGCCTAGGCGAGCTAGACAAGCGCAAGGTTGCTTTCGTTGCACCAATCAAGGTTGCTGGTGAGCACCTAGCTACCGTTCGCCTACACGGCGACGTAGTTGCTACCATCACCCTTCAGGTTGTTGGCAAGAAGTAACAACAAGTTTCACGTGGAACGGGCCGCCTTCGGGCGGCCCGTTCCTGATTTAAGCGACGATCAGGGGAGCTGCTTTTGTCGCGAAAACCCCTGTGGATAACCATGGTTATTGACTTGTTATCCACAACCTTGAGGTGAAGGTTTAGGGTTTAGTGTTTATAGTTTTCCACAGGCTACTTCCCTTGTAAACAATGGGCTAGCGGATTAATCCCACAATTTGCTAACAGGGTTATCCACACCTTACTAACAGTTTCTCGGGCGTGTCCGGCGTGTTGTCCACAAAGTTATCCACAGGTCGGTTTGGCGCTTGAATGTCTGACCTGTTTGATAGACAAGTACTCTCATACACGCCTGGCCTATGTCAGCCCGGATGAGCCGAATAGGAGAAGCAAATGTCGATGATTCAAGACGCGTCACGTCCAGCTGAACGCATGCTTCCAAACGACATGTTGGCCGAGCAAAGTGCCCTTGGTGGCATGTTGCTATCGCAAGAAGCCTGCGCAGAAGTATTTGAAAGCGTTAAGGGCAGCGACTTCTACGCGCCAAAGCACGAACTGATCTTTGAAGCCGTCGCAACCCTGTTCGGCAAGGGTGAACCAATTGACGTCATTACCGTGACCGATGAACTCATGAAGCAGGGAAACCTGGTCAAAGCCGGCAGTGCCGACTATCTCCACACACTGACTTCTATCGTTCCAACCGCGGCAAACGCGGCCTTTTACGCCAAAATCGTCCAGGAGAAGGCCACTCTTCGCCGTTTGGTAGAGGTCGGCACCAAAATCGCGCAGCTCGGCTATGCCAACGAGGGCGATGTCGAAGACCTAGTGAACGAGGCTCAGGAGCGCGTCTATCAGGTAGGCGGAGCTTCAGTCACCGAAGACTATGTCGGCCTTAGCACCTCAATCGAGGCGGCAATCAACGAAATCGAATCGGCGCAGAAGCGCGGAGGAGACATGGTTGGTGTCCCGACCGGCTTTATTGAGCTTGATGAGCTAACCCACGGGTTCCACCCTGGTCAGCTGATCATCGTCGCAGCTCGCCCTGCCGTCGGAAAGTCAACGATTGCGCTTGACTTTGCTCGCCACGCAGCAGTCAAGGCGAATAAACCAACGATTTTCTTCTCGCTCGAAATGGGTCGTGCCGAAATCGCCATGCGCCTCCTATCTGCGGAATCGAACATTTACCTGCAGAACATGCGTAAGGGAACCATCGGCGACAACGAATGGGCTCGTCTGGCGCAGGTTCGCGGCCAGATCAATGATGCACCGCTATTCATCGACGACAGCCCGAATCTGACTCTGGTTGAAATCCGTGCAAAATGCCGCCGCCTAGCGCAGCGCGTGGGCCTAAAGATGATTGTCATCGACTACATCCAGCTGATGACTTCGGGCAAAAAGGTTGAATCACGTCAGCAAGAAGTCTCAGAGTTCTCGCGTGCGCTCAAGTTGCTCGCTAAGGAGCTACAGGTTCCGGTTATCGCTCTTTCGCAGCTGAACCGTCAGGCCGAGCAAACCAAGGACAAGAAGCCTGAAATCTCGCACCTTCGTGAATCTGGCTCGCTAGAGCAGGACGCCGACGTTGTGATCCTCCTACACCGCGAGGGTATTGGCGAGCGAGACCATCCACGTGCCGCAGAAGCGGACATCATCCTTGCTAAGCAGCGTTCGGGCCCAACCGGCACCGTAACTGTGGCTTTCCAGGGCCAATACTCGCGTTTCATGAACATGAAGCAGTAGGTTCGCTAGGTTTTAACCATGGCAATCAAGCAAACCCCAAGAATCGCACTGGCCGCTCGAGCTGGAATCAGCCTTGCCGTGGGTCTTTTTCTAACCTTCAGCCAGTCGCATGGCGCCGACATTGGGCTCTTGGCCCTAGGTGTATTTGGGTTGAGCTTTGCATTTCTAAACGGTCTTGCCTCGGCTGTGTTTCAAAAGGGCATGGCGGCCATTCAAAACGTTCCACTCGTGATGGTTGCCCTACTCATCGGCATTTTTGCGCTTTCAGCATCGAATGACGAGCTGGCATTCAAGTTTTTGGTAACCGGTTGGGCGATTATCGCCGGAGCTTTTGAGCTCTTCCAGTCGCGCCGAGCAGGTTTCAAAACCGCTGAGGGCCGCGACCTGCTTATCAATTCATGTTTTTCCCTGCTTCTAGCCGTGCTTTTCCTGCTGGCTCCGCTCGACATCGTCTCGCAGGTTGGCTTCTTTGGCGCCTACCTGATGATGAGCGGCGTGCACATCGGAATCGCCGCCGCATCGCCAGCTGCAAAGGCGTAGGCTTTATACATGGCCAAAAAAACTCGCAAAAAAGCTGACGCGCGCTCTGCACGCACCTACATCTCGCTCTCATTTGTGGCGGCAATCTTCGTCGGAGTCATCGTCTGGGGCAACAGCCGCGACTTCGAGCGCGTAGCTATCTGGTCGGGTCTAACCTTCATCGTGGTTCTCGTAACCATCGCCACCCTGGCCCTTTCGGTCAAGGATGAGCCGGCCGACGAGGGCAAGCCTCGCCTGAAGTAGCAAAAAACTTAAACGAAAAGGCACCCTCGCGGGTGCCTTTTCTGCTACCGGACGGGCAATCACAGGCCGAATAACAAGTTTTTACTTTTGAACGCGCTTAGCTAGATCTTCGGCGAGACCCACGTAGGTGTGTGGGCGCAGGGTCAGCAAGCGGGCCTTAGCATCGTCGCCAATCTCAAGCTGGTTTACGAATGCGATCATGTCGTCGCCCGAGAGGCGCTTGCCGCGGGTTAGCTCTTTGAGCAACGCATACGGGTCGCTAATTGTCGAACGCCCGGCTGCAACCTCGGCGCGAATCACAGTCTGAATGGCTTCGCCCAAGATCTCCCAGTTATCGCTCAGGTCGATTCCAAGAACCTCGCGCGATAGATCGATTTCACTCAAACCGCGGGTGACATTGTCAATCGCGAGCAATGAGTGACCAAAACCTAGGCCGATGTTGCGCTGTGATGAAGAGTCGG
>JBEDKF010000082.1:0-37385 GCA_041172305.1 Actinomycetota bacterium
CAGAGTTGAAAACAACCGACTTCTCGTTCGAGAAGAAATCGTCGTGACCCATGGTCGCAACGCGAGTCTTTGAGCCGGCCTCAAAAGCCTTGTTCACGTGAGGGTGCTTGCGGGCATATGCCTTTACCGAGCCAGGTGCGCGGCGGTCGCTGTTTCCCTCGCGAAGCACAGGGTTCACTGCGCTGCCCTTGACCTTGTCATAGCGGCTGCGAGCTTCACGCTCTGCGTCGGTGGTTGGCTCGTCGGCATAGTCAGGAACCGCGAAACCAAGAGCCTGAAGTTCTGCGATGGCCGCCTTCAACTGTGGGATTGAGGCCGAGATGTTAGGCAGCTTGATGATGTTTGCCTCTGGAGTCTTAGCCAGCTCACCCAGTTCGGTTAGGGCGTCGGCTACGCGCTGGTCGGCATTAAGTCGGTCTGAGAAAACGGCAAGGATGCGGGCCGCGAGCGAGATGTCTCGGCTCTCGATGTTTACGTTTGCCGCGGTTGCATATGCCTGCACGATTGGCAGAAATGAAGCCGTCGCTAATGCTGGTGCTTCGTCGGTGTGGGTGTAGTAAATGGTCGATTCGTTCACGACGTCGTGTCTCCGGTCTAATGCGTGGGTGCTATGTTCTCAAGACTACCGCTTGAGCCAAACCGTTTGGTCGGCGAAAAGTGGCTTACCCGGGGTCATACCTTCGATGCTCGAAACGAGGATTTCACCCGCGGGTAGCTCGATAGGCGATTGGCCAAAGTTGTGAACCACCATGATGTCTTCGTTTCTGAACCCGAGAGAATGCTCGGTGACAAACTCGGCAACCCATTCAAACGATCCCTCGCCAAGCTTCAGCTCTCGCCGCAACTTAAGGGCTTGCTTATAGAGTTCGAGGGTCGAGCCCGGAACGCCATCCTGTTGGTTCCGCGCGTACTCGGCATAGATTTCAGGCTGAGGCAGCCAGGCCATACCGGTCGAGTTGAAGCCATTTGCGGCTCCGACGCCCGCCTCCCAAGGCAAAGGAACGCGGCATCCGTCACGGCCAACGCGCTTGCCGTTAGTTCGGAAGAACGTTGGGTCTTGGCGAAACTCTGGGGCCAAGGTGGTGTGCTCTGGCAAGCCCAGTTCTTCTCCCTGGTAGAGGTAGGAAGACCCAGGTAGAGCCAGCATTAGAAGTGTCGCACCACGGGCACGACGCAATCCAAGCTCGCGGTCGGGCTGAGGGTCGCCTGGTCCGACGCCATCGCTGTCGGTCGGCTTGACCTTCAGCCCACCGAATCGACTGGCGTGACGCAGAACGTCGTGGTTATTGAGGACCCAGGTGCTCGGCGCCCCGACACCATCGAAGGCCTCGAAGCTCTCGTTGATGTTGTCGAACAGCGTCTTTGCATCCCAGTTGCTGTTCAAGAATCTGAAATTGAAGGTCTGGTTGAATTCGTCGTGGCGAACCCACTTGGCCATAAACGACAATGGCAGCACATATGCCTCGCCGCACATCGCACGTTCACCCTCGTATGAGTCGAGAATCCGACGCCACTTTCGGAAGGTCGGGTGGACTTCTTCTTGGAACCACATTGGTGGCGAAGCCTCACCTTCGATGAACCCGGCTCCGGCTCTCTCGATGTCAGGGTGATCGGGCAGGCCAGCGGCCTTAGCCATGGCATGTGGTTGATCGACCCTAAACCCGTCAACGCCCCGGTCTAGCCAGAATCGCAGGATGTCTTCGAAGGCTTCTTGAACCGCAGGGTTAGCCCAGTTGAGGTCTGGCTGGCTGCTATCGAAGAGGTGCAGGTACCACTGACCGGCCGAGCCATCGGGGTGGGTGA
The DNA here is from genome assembly GCA_041172305.1 of Actinomycetota bacterium. GTDB lineage: Bacteria > Actinomycetota > Actinomycetes > Actinomycetales > Microbacteriaceae > Rhodoluna. Next base: position 1,804 of record JBEDKF010000082.1, read on the forward strand.
TGCGGGTCCAGGCCGGGCCACCGAAGAGACTTAGCCAGTTGTTTGGCGGCAAATTGCCGTTTTCGCCCTTGCCGTCCATGAAGTGATAGAGGTCTCGGGCGGCCGAACCTGGCTCGGCGGCAAGGGCTGACTGGAACCAGCCGTGTTGGTCGCTAGTGTGGTTTGGAACCAGGTCAATCAGCACCCGCAAACCAAGTTCGTGTGCCCGTGTAACCATGTCATCGAAATCGCTCAGGTCACCGAAAAGCGGGTCTACATCCTTGTAGTCAGAAACGTCATAGCCGGCATCCTTCTGAGGAGAGCGCATGAAGGGGGAGAGCCACACGGCGTCAATGCCCAGCGAGGCCAGGGCTTCGAGGCGCGAAGTGATGCCAGGCAAATCTCCCATGCCGTCGCCGTTAGAGTCGGCGAAAGAACGAGGGTAAACCTGATAGATGACCGCAGAACGCCACCATTCGCCGTTAGGGTGCGCCTCATGACGGGCTGCAGTGGAGATAATCATGTGTGAAGTTTAGAGCTTGATCCAAACGACTTGGTCGTGGTCAAGTTCTTGCTCGGCAGTGAGGTCGTGTTGGGTGGTCACCAAAACTTCTCCTGCTGGCAGCACGACTGCATCTGGGCCGAAGTTGAAAATGACCAAGACGCCGTTGTTGATGTAAGCCAATGTGTTCTTGTCCTGGAACTCCTCCGCCCAACGGAATTCGCCAGAGCCCATCCCGAATGCGCGCCGCTCCTTGAGCAGACGCTTGTAGAGCTCAAGGGTCGAGCCCGGAACACCCTCCTGAAGGTTGCGAGAGAAAGTTCGATAGTTTGCCGGCTGGGGCAACCAAGACTCGCCTGTCGTGTTGAAACCGTTTGATGCGGTCGCAGCGGCTTCCCAAGGCAGCGGCACACGGCAACCATCGCGGCCGATGCGCTCGCCGTTAGTGCGGGCATAGGTTGGGTCCTGGCGATACTTGCCATCAAGCTGCCAGGCTTCTGGCAAACCAAGTTCTTCACCTTGATAGAGGTACGACGAACCAGGCAAGCCGAGCATGAAGCTGGTTGCCGCGCGAGCTCGGCGGAGACCAAGCGCTTCGTCAGGTGCAGGGTCGGTTGGGTGAATGCCATCGCCAGGTCGAGGAGTGTTTTCTTTCGCGATTCCTAGTCGGGTGGCGTGGCGGATGCCGTCATGGTTCGAGAGCACCCAGGTGCTGGAGGCGCCGACCTTTGCATATTCAAGAATCGAGTTGGTGATGACCTTCTTTAGCGCGGCTGGTTCGTAGGCGCTCGCCATGTAGTCAAAGTTGAAGGCCTGGTGGTACTCATCCGGGCGTACCCACATGGCTAGTCGAGGAAGTGGGCTCATCGAGGCCTCGGCGCAGAATGCGCGGTCTTCGAATTCATCGAGCACTCGGCGGAAGCGACGAATGGCGTCGTGGACGCCCGGTTGACCCCAGTATGGCGCCATTTCTTCAATCTCGGCTAGGCCGTAGTTCTCAATTGGGCGCTCGCGCATGTTCTCGTCATAGATGGTTGCGTCTGGAAGCCCAGCGCGCTTGACCATGCCGTGAGCCACATCGACGCGGAATCCATCGACGCCCTTCTCTAGCCAGAAGCGAAGGATGTGGTCGAACTCCTCAGCAACAAGAGGGTTGTCCCAATTGAGGTCGGGTTGGGTGGAGTCAAACATGTGAAGGTACCACTGGCCAGGAGTGCCGTCGGAGTTAGTCAGGCGGGTCCAAGCAGGGCCGCCAAAGATCGACTGCCAGTTGTTCGGGGGAAGGTCACCATTTGGGCCCTTGCCCTCACGGAACAAGTAGTAGTCGCGCTCTGGCGAGCCTTCCGGTGCTGCAAGCGCTTTCTTAAACCACTCGTGCTGGTCACTGGTGTGGTTTGGCACGATGTCAACAATGATGCGAATTCCGAGGGTCTTTGCCTTGGCCAAAAGTTCGTCAAGGTCTTCGTTGGTTCCGAAAATCGGGTCGATTGATAGATAGTCGCTGATGTCGTAGCCGGCGTCTTTTTGCGGGCTCTTGAAGAACGGGCTAAACCAGATTGCGTCGATGCCGAGAGCTGCGAGTGAATCCAAGCGCGAGGTTACGCCAGGCAGGTCGCCGATGCCGTCGCCGTTCGAGTCGGCGAAGCTGCGGGGATAGATCTGGTAGATGACCGCGGTGCGCCACCATTCAGCGCCTGGACGCGCTGCTGCGATGATTTCGGAGTTCGACATGGCTACAAACCTAGGGCATTCATGTATGAATAGCCACTTAATACGGCTCAATTCTGTAAGCGCTTACAGTTTCGCTTATACAAAGAGGTATTGAAATAGAGCCAATTTTGAACTGTTATGATTCCGTTATCTAAAAAATAAGACTGGACTTCCTGTAAGCGCTTACAGAGTTGTTTACTTGCTGTTAAGACTTCAATCGAGTCTGATCAAATGTTTGGAAAGGCATTTCATGAAAATCCGCAATCGTGGCATCGTCGCTGCTTTCGCAACAGTTGCAACCGCAGCTCTACTGAGCGTTGGCGTTGCACCAGTTCAGGCTGCAACCCAGACCGTGACCATCTGGTCAGGCTCAAAGACTGCTGCCGACAACCCAATCAACAACGCACTTGTTGCCTTCGGTAAGAAGAACGGCATCAACGTCAACATCGTCCTAAAGCCAACCGCAATGCGCGAAGCTTTCATCGCAGCCGTTCCAACCGGCAAGGGCCCTGACCTAATGATCGGCGCACACGACTGGACTGGCCAGCTTGTTGGCGCAGGTGTAGTTGCTCCGGTAACCCTAGGTGCAGCTTCTTCAAAGTTCTCAGTTGGCGCTAAGGCTGGTCTATCAGTCAAGGGCAAGCTATACGGTGTTCCAACCTGGACCGAGAACATTGCTCTTCTATGGAACAAGCGCGATGGTGTAGACCCTAAGGGCCTAACCTTCCAGCAGCTTCTTGACTCGAAGTCAGGTCTAGCTATCCCTCACGACAAGGTGAACGGTGACCCTTACCACTTCTCATCAGTTGCTAGCTCATTCGGTAACACCCTATTCACCCGCACCAACGGCGACTGGTCAAAGACCATCGGTTACGGTGGCGCTGGTGCTGCTGGTTACGCAAACTTCCTAACCACCGAAGGTAAGAAGATTGTTCGCCCTGCTGACGGCTGGGACAAGACCGCTTGTGCTCTACAGTCAGGCAACTACGTAATCTCAGGTCCTTGGATGTACAACCACGGCCAGGACACCATTTCAGGCTGTGCTTCAAAGGCTCTAACCAAGGCTGAGATCGGTGTTGCACTTATCCCTTCAGCTGGTGGCTCACCTGTTCACCAGTTCTCAGGTGTATACGGTGTCTGGAAGTCTGTAAAGGTTGCCGGCAAGGCTAACGCTCTAGCAGTAGGTAAGGTTCTTAACTACATCGCTTCAGCAGAAGCTCAGCTTGCTTTCTACAAGGCTGGAAACGTTATTCCTGCTAACACCGATGCAGTTGCAAAGGTTTCAGACGCAGGTCTAAAGGGCTTCGGCCAGGCTGGCCAGGGCGCTTACCCAATGCCTTCATACGTGTTCATGGACACCGTATGGGACAAGATCGGTAAGGCAGAAGCTGCCCTACTATCAGGTAACTACACCGGTTCAGCAACCGCATTCCTTCAGAAGTCTGTAGCAACTGCACAGACCCTGATCGACGGCAAGTAATAAACCACTCTGAGTCAGGCTTGGGTTTCGGAAACGTTACCCAAGCCTGACTTAGGCTTTCAAAAGGAACACGGATGTCTGATCTAACTGCGAAGAATGCCAAAAAGGCCCTGCGTTTGCGCAACAAGCAAATCAAAAAGCTTTATGACGGTGGAGTCCCAAGCCTTCGCGGAACCATCTTCAAGATCGTCCTTCTTGGTCTTCTTGACGCGGGAGCGCTATTCGTAATCTCACTCCTGTTCCTAAAGCAGCAATGGATCGGCGTGGGCCTGTTGGCCGTCGTGACACTTGTTGTCAACTGGCTTTACCTTCGCCGCGGCGGATTGCCTGCAAAGTATCTAACCCCGGGCGTACTGTTCCTCCTGGTTTTCCAGGTCTACATCGTTTTCTATAGCGGTTTCATCGCTTTCACGAACTACGGTTCCCTCCACAACGGCTCGATGGCATCAGCCGTCGACGCAATCAAGCAGAGTGCCGTTGTTCCTGTCGAGGGCGCACCCGCCTACGACATCAAGATCGTCAAGAGCTCGGATGGCGAGATCAACTTCTTGGCGACCGACTTTGACTCACTTAAGACTTACATCGGTGGCACCGACTACAAAGACCACCCATTCCGCGAAGTAACCGCCGCCGATGGCGTAACACTCGGTGAAGACGGTCTCGCTGCCAGCATCGATGGCTACAAGCAGCTAACCGACGCAGAGCTCACAGCAGCTGCCGGTTCTATCTCGAACATCAAGGTTCCACTGACCGCTGACATCGAAGCCGATGGATTCCTTCAGACCCCGGATGGCCTCACCGCAGAGGTTGCAAAGTTCGACGCCGTTTATGACGAAAAGGCCGAGACCTTCACCCGTCTAAGCGACGGCGTCGTGTTCAACGCCGACCAGTCACAGGGATTCTTTGTGGCTAAGGAAACCGGTGAACGCCTGGACATCGGTTGGCAGGTAGTAGTTGGCTGGGCTAACTTCGACCGCATCTTCGGAGACCAAGAGCTTCGTGGCCCGCTTCTAGGAATCTTGGCTTGGACGTTTACGTTCGCCATCGGCTCTGTTCTTTCGACCTTCGTGGTCGGTTTGGCGCTAGCCCTATTGCTCAACGATGACCGCATCCGTGGCAAGAAGATCTACCGAGCAATCATGATCCTGCCTTACGCGTTCCCGGCGTTCCTTTCGGCTTATGTCTGGAAGGGTATGTTCAACACCGAAAACGGTCTGATCAACACCACGATTCTGAATTTGGGCCCGGACAATCTGATTCCGTGGCTGACCGAGGTTGGGCCGGCTCGCTGGGCTGTGCTCCTGGTCAACCTCTGGTTGGGCTTCCCATACATGTTCTTGATCTCGACCGGTGCGTTGCAGTCGATTCCTTCGGAGTTGACCGAATCGGCCACTCTTGATGGAGCGACTCCTTGGCAGGAGTTCCGCCTGATCAAGCTTCCTCTGCTTTTGGTTTCATTAGCGCCGCTTCTGATTTCTTCATTCGCATACAACTTCAACAACTTCACCATCATCTACCTGCTCACCGGTGGTGGGCCTGGCGGTGACCCGACGTTGAAGCTCGATGCCGGTGGAACTGACATTCTGATTACCTTCGTTTACAAGATTGCCTTCTCGGGCAGTGTTGGTGCCGACTACGGTCTTGCATCGGCCTTCTCGATCTTGATCTTCTTGATCGTTGGTTCTATTTCTTACGCAACCTTCCGCCGCACTCGTGCACTTGAGGACATGGACTAAAAAAATGACTCAACTTACTAATGTTCTACAAACCAAAAAGCGCCGCAGCTTCGGCACCTGGTTTAAGCAGGTCGGCTGGAAGCACATCATCGCGTGGGCTGTCGGTGTTTATGCGATCTTCCCGATCGTCTACATCATCTCGACTTCATTGACCGACATGGGTGGCATTGAAAACGGCACCCTATTCGGCCAGGTTGTTTTCACCAACTACGTGAACCTAGTTAACGACCCAGAGCACCCATACCTGCTTTGGGCTTGGAACACGATCTTCATCGCGGCTGTGACCGCGGTTCTGAGCGTTTTCATCTCGGCCCTGGCTGCATACTCGTTCTCACGCCTTCGCTTCAAGGGTCGTCGCATGGGTCTTCTATCGCTGATCCTGATTCAGATGTTCCCATCGATGCTTGGCCTCGTTGCCATCTACGGCATCTTGAGCGCTTTGACCGACTACCTTCCTGGAATCGGCCTTGGCACTCAGTGGGGTCTCATCTTGGTTTACCTTGGTGGATCACTCGGTGGTGGAACCTACTTGATGTACGGCTTCTTCAACACCGTGCCAAAGGAAATCGATGAGGCTGCGAAGATCGATGGCGCGACCCACACCCAGGTGTTCTTCACAATCATCCTTCGCCTCGTGACCCCGATTCTTGCGGTTATGGCCTTGCTTTCATTCATCGGAACCGCCAGCGACTTCTTGCTTGCTTCGATCGTTTTCAGCAAGCCTGAGCAGTTCACTTTGGCAGTGGGCCTCGGAACCCTGATTGATGACCCTCACTCAAAGAACTGGGCTATGTTCTCGGCTGGTGCGGTTCTAGCGGCAACCCCGATCGTGATCTTGTTCATGTCGTTGCAGCGCTACATCGTCTCCGGCCTTGTTGGTGGAGCGGTTAAGGGCTAAGGATGCCTCGCGACATCTCGCTGCAGCCTCACCACGACGGTTCAGCTCTTTATGTTCTGAACCAAAAGCCAAAGTTGCATGACAAGGTGAAGGTGCGCGTTCGCGTGCACTCATCCTTGGGCAAATTTGCTCAGGTCTTGGTTCGTCAATCAGAGAACGGCGAAGCCTTTTTCCAGGCGCCTGCAAAGGTAGTAAAGACCGAGGGCGAGTGGTCTTGGTATCAAGCCGAGATCACGATGTACAACCCGCAGATCAACTACCGTTGGTGCTTCGTCACCGACCAGGATGATGTCCTTTGGTTGAACGCACTTGGCCTGTCTGAGCTTGAGTCGCCAGACATCCACGACTTCAGAATCAATGTTTTTTCGAGCGCGCCTGAATGGGGCCCGAAGACAGTGATGTACCAGATCTTCCCAGACCGTTTTGCCCGATCGGCCGAGGCAGATAAGCACAAGACTCCTAGCTGGGCGATTGCCAAGTCTTGGGGAGACGAAGTCATCGGAACCGGCCCTGGCACCAGCGAATCATTCTTCGGCGGAGACCTTTGGGGTGTAATCGAGCACCTCGATCACCTCAAGAAGCTCGGTGTCACCATGCTGTACCTGACTCCGTTCTTCCCGGCCGGGTCTAACCACCGCTACGACGCCAGCTCGTTCAACACTGTTGACCCGCTGCTCGGCGGAAACAAGGCGCTGGAGGCACTAGCCAAGGCTGCGCACGCCAAGGGTTTCAAGATCATCGGCGACCTCACCAGCAACCATTCGGGTGACAAGCACGAGTGGTTCCAGGCCGCATACAAGAACCCTGGAGCGGTCGAGAGCGATTTCTACTACTTCTCTGAGAACAACACCGAGTATGTGAAGTGGTGGGGCGTCGACAGCCTCCCTAAGTTCAACTGGAAGTCTCAAGAGCTCCGCAAGCGTTTCGTTGAAGGCAAAACCTCGGTGGTTGCCAAGTGGCTAAAGGCTCCTTATAACTTGGATGGCTGGCGCATCGACGTCGCCAACATGACCGGCCGCATCAACGATGAAGACCTTTCAAAAGAGGTCGCACAGCTCATCAAGAAGACCATGCACTCGGTGAACCCAGACACAATCTTGCTCGGCGAGTACACCGGCGATGCCGCCCTCGAAATTCAGGGTGACGGCTGGCAGGGTGCGATGACCTATTCAAACTTCACCAAGCCGCTTTGGCGTTGGATGGCCAACCCTAAGCACAAGGGTTTCATCACCTACATGGGCATCGGTTCAAGAACCCTCACTGCCAAGCAGTTTGTCGAGACGCACACGAAGTTTGCCGCGGGCTTCCCTTGGCACGTTCGCTTGAACAACATGAACCCGCTTGACACCCACGACATCCCGCGCTTCAAGACCTTCACCATCAAGGGTGCTCAGGCTGTCGGCGCTGGAATGCAGTTCACCTTCCCAGGCATCCCAGTTATCTGGGCTGGAGATGAGTTCGGCCTAGACGGTCAGAGCGGCGAGAACTCACGCACTCCTTTGCCTTGGAACAATGAACGCCCTCACGACACCAAGATGATCGAAACCTATGCGGCTCTAGCTAAGTTGCGCAAAGAGAACTCGGCCCTCGTCGATGGTGGCTTGCGTTTCATTTATGCCTCGGATGAGGTTGTGGTCTACGCACGCGAGAACAGCAAGCAGACTCTTTTGATGATTGCTTCTCGCGGAAAAGACAAGAAGGTTTCGTTTGCTCGTGACGCGATTGTTGGTCTGGAAGGCGCAGAGCGCATTTACGGCTCAGGAAAACTGAAGTTCGACAAGAAATCTGTACATTTTTCTGCCGAAAAGGTCAGTTTTACTGTCTTCCGTTTGCCAGCGTCACGCTAAAAGTGCTAAAGTTTTCTGGTGCCTGGCGCTAGACGTCATTGCACAACGCCCCGATAGCTCAGTGGTAGAGCACTTCCATGGTAAGGAAGGGGTCGCCAGTTCAATCCTGGCTCGGGGCTCCATTTATTGCCAATCACAAAAACCAGTTTCACGCCCGGCGGGGTAGCTCAGGTGGTTAGAGCACACGACTCATAATCGTGGGGTCGCGGGTTCGAGTCCCGCCCTCGCTACCAAGCTAAATAGAACTCTCCTTCGGGAGAGTTTTTTGTTTAACCAGGCTATTGCCCGCGAGATGTCAAAAACTTAGGCAAACTAGAGGGGTGGTAAATCCAAACGTTCAGGGCAAGAAGTATCCGGCCACCAACCCATACCTGGTTGGCCGCGAGAAGATTCGCGAATTCGCCCACGCGGTCAAGTCAACTAACCCGATCAACCTCGATGTTTTCGCGGCTCAAGCAGCCGGCTACACCGATGTTGTCGCACCGCCCACCTTTGCGGTGGTCATCCAAGAGCGCAGCCTTGCTACCGTGCTAGGTGACCCAGAGGCAGACATCGATTTCAGCAGAGTCGTGCATGGTGACCAGCGATTCATCCACGCCCGCCCGATAGTGGCCGGTGACGAACTCGTCTCCATCCTTGAGGTGGCAAGCGTGAAGACCCTAGGGGCTCACTCGATGGTCACTTTCGAAACCAAAATCTTTGCCGAGGGCGACGAGCTAGTCTGCACCGCAATTTCAACTCTCGTGGTTCGAGGAGGCGAATAATGACTCACATCAACATTGCTTCTCTAGAGGTAGGTCAGGTCATCGGAACCGAAGAGTTCCACCTAACCCGTGACTCGCTCGTTCGATACGCAGGCGCCTCGGGCGACTTCAACCCGATTCACTATCGCGACGATTTCGCTCAATCGGTCGGCTTGGATGGTGTTCTCGCTCACGGCATGCTGACCATGGGCGCTGCGGTTCAGGTCGCGGTTAACTGGGTTGGCGACGCTGGCAAGGTTATCGACTACGGAGTTCGCTTCACTAAGCCGGTTTTCGTTGACGCCCAGGATGGCGCAGTGCTAGTGGTCACCGGAAAGATCGGCGAAATTGATGCCGAAAAAGGCGAAGTGCGCATTGACCTAACCGCAACCTTCAACGACACCGTTGTGCTTGGCAAGGCACAGGCGCGCGTTCGCCTCTAAAGATCACGGACTCTATTCGAATGCAAAGACTTAGCGAACTAACCACGATGCGCGTAGGTGGCCAACCTGCCGAAATCTTCGTGGCGAAAACTCGCGATGATCTGATTGAGGCAACCCTCGAAGTTTGGCGTTCGGGCGAAGACTGGCTGATTCTAGGTGGCGGTTCGAACCTAGTGGTCGCCGATGAGGTCGACGACCTGCGCGTCATCAAGGTCGAAACCAAGGGCATTCAAACCTTTGCCTCGGCCGACGGCACGAAAACCCTGCTTCGAGCTCAGGCCGGTGAAAACTGGGATGACTTCGTCGACCACGTGATCGATCTAGGTCTTGCTGGAGTTGAAGGCATGGCCGGCATCCCTGGCACCGTCGGAGCCGGTCCGGTTCAGAACATTGGTGCCTATGGGCAAGAGTTGAGCGACACCTTCGTGCGTCTCGAGTTTGTCGACTACGAAACCCACGAGATAGTCATCCTTGAAAAAGCTGATCTCGAATTTGGCTATCGCGACAGCGTCATTAAGCGCGGTCGCACCGGTCTGATCACCTGGGTTGAACTCGAATTGCAAGACTTCGGCGGGCTTTCAGCGCCAATCAGCTCGGGTCAAATCGCTGGCGCATTCGGCGCGCAGCTCGGCGACCAGTTGCCACTTCGTGAGGTCGCAGACAATGTCAAGAAAATGCGTGCCTCCAAGGGCATGTTGCTAAGCGACAGCGACCCAGACTCGGTCAGCTGCGGCTCCTTCTTCACGAACCCGATCGTTAGCCACACATTCGCCCGCACGCTTCCTGAGGTTTCGCCACGTTGGGAAACCCTCGAGGATGATGGCTTGACCGTCAAGCTTTCCGCTGCCTGGCTGATCGAAAATTCCGGAATCAACAAGGGCTTTTCACTGCCTGGTTCTAAGGCAGCGATTTCATCGAAGCACTGCTTGGCCATCGTCAACCGCGGCGGCGCAACCGCGAAGGAAGTCGTGCAGCTCGCAAACTATGTTCAGCTTCAGGTTTCGAATCGCTATGGCATCACCTTGGTGCCTGAGCCAAACCTAATTTCGTTCTAAAGTGCTGCGGGGCCTTCGAGGCCACCAAGAATCCAAGCAATCAGAAGGTCTTTTGCCTTCGGATTTTCAGAGCCGTTAGCTAGGGACATGCCGATTGGGCTCGACACTAATCCAGCCAACCCGCCTAGAACCGCATTGTGGCGGAAGATCAATTCGTCCTTGGATAGGTGCTTTAGATGGCGAGCCAAAAGCGGCAAGAGGGTTTGTTCGACCGGGTTTGCGGCGCGCATCATGTTCGAAACCAGCCCGGGAGCCTTTTCTGCCGCACCGCGCTGAATGATCAGCCACAGCTTTGCCTCACGGTCGTCGGGCCCGGATGACGACAAGAGTGGGTGCAGCCAAACCTCGATCAGGTCGCGCAAGGTGTGATCTGTAGGAAGCGCCTTGACGCGGTTGGTCTGCAGATTGGTCACTTCGTCCAAAGCCTCACCGAAGACCAGGGATACAAGATTGTCCTTGGATTTGAAGTGGTAGGCAACCGCGGCAACGTTCGCACCGGCTGTTTCCGTAATGTCTCTCAAGGTCAGCCCAGCCTCGCCCTTAGACAGCAGAAGTTCTTCTACCGCTTGCTTGAGGCGTTCTGGGGTTTCGCTTGACATGCTTCTATTCTGTCAGACTTGACTTAATTTCAAACAAGTGATTGATTTATTCAATCAAATGATTGAAAAGGAGATCAAATGAAAATCGCGCTCTACAAACTCGGCAAGCGAGTTGCTTCAAAACCTAAACGTGTCTTGGTTACCTTCTTAGCCACGATCGTCGTCCTAACCGGCCTTGCCGGTGCGGTTGGTGCCGGATTCACGAACGAAGTTCGTCTAGGCAACACTGATTCACAGAAAGCATCTGACCTTCTGGTTAGCCAGTTCGCCGCTGCTTCGGGCGACGGTGCCACCCTGGTCTTCCACGTAGATTCAGCCGACGGCCTAATTGAAGCTAAGGCAACCGAAGTTCTGACTGAATCCTTCGATGAAATAAAGGCGCAGCCTCAGGTTGAGGCAATCACCCCACTGCAACTTTCAGAAGACAAGAAGACCGGCTTCGTAAACGTTCAATACACCGAGCTAGCTTCAGAACTATCGGTCGAACACCTAAACCGACTCGAAAAAGCGGTTGAAAAGGTTGACGAAGCCGGCATCGAATCGAGCATGCGCGGTGCCGTAGTGGACAGGTGGCGTGATCGCGAGCCACCGGTCGGCGAGTTCCTCGGAATTCTGGCGGCAATTATCCTTGTGACCCTCTTGTTCCGCTCATTCGTCGCAACGCTCGTAACCATCGGTGCAGCCTTGCTGGGTCTTATTCTCGGAAACTCTGTGCTGGCAGTGTTTTCGGGCTTCATTGACATCCCAAGCGTTGCTCCGACAATCGCAATCATGCTTGGTCTTGGAGCCGGCATCGACTATGCCTTGTTCCTTGTCTCGCGATATCGGGCAAGACTCCGCGCAGGGGATGATCGCATCACCGCTGCCGCCAATGCAAACAGCTCCACCGGAACATCGGTAATCACCGCCGGTGCAATCGTCGTGGTTTCGATCCTGGGTCTATACGTCACCGGCATCGATGTCATTGGTCGCATGGGCCTAGCTGCGGCAATCGTCGTCACAGTGGCAGCGATCACTGCCGTTACTTTGGTTCCAGCTTTGTTGAAGATGGCTGGGCGTCGCGTGCTTCCTCGCAAGGAGCGCAAGTTGCCTGAGGCTTCAACCGAGGAGACCACGGGAGAGGGCAAGGTGGCAAGAAAGATTGCCTCTGCCATGTCAAAGAAGCCTTGGGTTTCAACCATCGCGGCAACTCTAGTTCTGTTGTTCCTTGCTGCTCCTGCGTTGAACCTGAACCTAGGCCAGCCCGATGACAGCAACCGTCCGGCCGGTGACACCATGCGCGTCGCCTACGAGCGTTTGTCAGACGGCTTCGGCCCTGGCTTCAACGGCCCGCTGATGATTGCAGTCGACCTAAGTGGCGAAAGCAACCAGGATGCTGTTCTTCGCGACCTAAACAGTGCTCTGACCAAGGCCGATGGTGTCGCGTCAGTGGCTCCCGCACAAATGAATGAAGAGAAGACGACTGCGGTCATCACTGTGATTCCAGAGACTGCGCCGCAGGATCAGGAAACCAGCGATTTGGTCCGTGAGTTGCGTGAGACCGTCATCCCTGACGCTCTAAACGGCTCGGATACCAAGGCATACGTTGGCGGGCAGACCGCAACCTTCGATGACTTGGCAAACAAGGTTCAGAACAGTCTCGTACTGCTTGTCTTGGTTGTCGTCGGTTTATCGCTGTTGCTACTGACCTACTTCTTCCGATCAATCACGCTTCCGCTAGCGAGCGCCTTCATGAACCTGCTTTCGATCGGTGCCGCATACGGTGTTGTCACCCTCGCGTTCCAGACCGAGCTCGGAGCACAACTCTTGGGCGTCGATCAACAGCCGATTGTCTCGTTCGTTCCGATGCTGATGTTCGCGATTCTGTTCGGACTCAGCATGGACTACAACGTGTTCCTAATTTCAGCCGTTCGTGAGGCGAAGGAGCGCGGAGAAAGTGCACGTCACGCTGTCATCTCCGGAATCGGTAGAACAGCGAGCCTGATCTCGACCGCAGGTGCGATCATGGCGCTCGTGTTCCTAGGCTTCATGATCACCGACGAGACCGAAGTGAAGATGATCGGTCTAGGTTTGGCAGTCGCTGTGATCGTGGATGTGACTTTGGTTCGTCTCGTATTGGCTTCGGGAGTGCTCTCGTTGCTTGGCGAGAAGGCTTGGTGGATTCCATCCTGGATGAACAAAGCACTTGGCAAAGAAGTGAAGCTAGACCACTAGCCAACGCTTCGGGCAAAAGAAAAAGGGCCTCCTAGAGGGGGCCCTTTTTCTTTAGCTAAGAGTTCTAACCGAACAGCTTCTGCAGGCGCTGGATGCCTTCGAGCAGCGGGCCGTCGCCGAGTGCGTAAGACAAACGGACATAACCCGACGGGCCGAATGCTTCACCCGGAACCAAGGCCACCTCGGCAGCATCCAGGATGTAGTCACATAGCTCGAGTGAGGTGTTGATCTGCTTGCCGCCCCATTCGCGCCCGAGCAAACCGGTCACGTCTGAATAGACATAGAAAGCACCCTCTGGCATAGGCGCGTGCCAACCCGAAATCTTGTTCAGCTCGGCAACGGCCAACTTGCGACGGCGGTCGAAGGCTTCGCGCATCGCGAGCACTTCATCCTGGGGTCCGGTTAGCGCAGCGAGAGCCGCCTTCTGCGAGATGTTTGAAACGTTGGATGACAGGTGAGACTGCAGGTTTCCGGCGGCCTTCATTGCGTCGAGTGGGCCAGCCATCCAGCCCAGACGCCATCCGGTCATTGCATAGGTCTTCGCAACTCCATTGACCAAGATGGTGCGATCAATCAACTCAGGCACGGCCTCGGTGATTGAAACAGCCTTTAGGCCGTCATAAGTCAGGTTCTGGTAGATCTCGTCGGTGATAACCCACATGCCGTTATCGAAAGCCCAGCGGCCGATTGCCTCGGTTTCTTCGCGGGTGTATACCGAACCGGTTGGGTTCGAAGGTGAAACGAACAACAAAATCTTTGAACGAGAGGTGCGAGCCGCTTCAAGCTGAGCAACGGTCACCTTGTAGTTCTGGTCGGCGCCGGCAAAAACCTCAACCGGAACACCGCCGGCTAGGCGAACGGCCTCCGGGTAGGTTGTCCAGAACGGGGTAGGCATGAGAACCTCGTCGCCCGGGTCAACCAGTGTTGCGAACGCCTGGTAGACGGCCTGTTTGCCACCGTTGGTGACGACAACCTGAGCTGCTGAGATCTCGGTGCCTGAATCGATTCGGGTCTTGTGAGCGATGGCCTCGCGAAGATCTGGCAAACCAATCGCTGGGGTGTAGCGGTGATTCTTCGGGTCGCGAACGGCAATGGCCGCTGCCTCAACGATGTGGGCAGGGGTGGCGAAGTCTGGTTCGCCGGCAGCATAGGAGATTACCGGTCGGCCCGCGGCCTGCAGCGATTTCGCCTTTGCGTCTACCTTGAGGGTCGCAGATTCTGCGATCGAGCCAATACGCTTTGAGATTCTAGGAAAGTCAGTCACCCGTCAAGTCTAGCGAAGAGGCATTTGGGCTTTGCATTAAGCGTCGCCAAGGTTTACACTCTTTAGAGGTAGTTTGACAACTTCTGAAGCCTAATCTGGCACAAATTCACTTTTAGATTTCAATCTAGAAGTCTGTCTTTTGTCGGGCGGTTTGAAGAGTTGGCAACCTAACCCTGTAAAGGGTGGTGGCTCAATTGGTAGAGCATCGGTCTCCAAAACCGAGGGTTGCAGGTTCGAGTCCTGTCCGCCCTGCAAGTTGTATTTAGTTAGAAGAAGGAATCTCTCATGGCAGATGAGCTAGAGCAGGAAGACGTAGTCGAGCGCGCTAAGGCCGACAAGGTCGCCAAGCGCAACATCGTCGGTCGCGTGATTCTATTTTTCAAGCAGGTTGTTGGCGAGCTAAACAAGGTCACCAAGCCAACCTTTGCTGAGCTTCGCAACTACACCGGCGTTGTGCTGGCGTTTGTTGTTGTGGTCATGGCGATCATCTCGCTGCTTGACTGGCTTTTCTACCAGGGTGTTGGGTTCGTCTTCACCCCGACTGCATAGTCGAAACAGCTAGTCGAAACAAGATTTCAGAAACGATAGGACACATCAAGTGAGTGATTCAGAACGCAACGAACTAGAGGCGCTAGCCGAGGTTTCAGTTGACGTGGCTGCTGACGCCGTTATCGCCGAAGCCGACGCTGACTTTGCTGACCTTGCCGTTGACGCTGCCGCAGAGCTAGAGCAAGACCTAGAGCTCGAAGAGGCAATCGCAGAGGTTGCTGAAGTTGACGCAGCCGTTGCCGATGAGGTTGAAGAGGGTGCTCCTGTTGAGGAAGACCCATACCGCGAGTTCCGCAACGAGCTTCGTCGCCAGCCTGGCAAGTGGTACGTAATCCACAGCTACGCAGGTTACGAGAAGCGCGTAAAGCAGAACATCGAGAACCGCAAGCTTGCTCTTGAGGGCGGCGACGACATCTTCCAGATCGAAGTTCCGATGGAAGACACCATCGAAATCAAGAACGGCCAGCGCAAGTTGGTTACCAAGGTTCGCATCCCTGGTTACGTTCTAATCCGCATGGAAATGAACGAAGAGTCTTGGTCACTTGTTCGCCACACCCCAGCCGTAACCGGCTTCGTTGGCAACTCGCAGAACCCAACCCCACTTCGCCCAGACGAGGCCTTCAACATGTTGAAGACTCTTTACGTTCTTCCTGAAGAGGCAGAGGCGAAGCTTGCAGCCAAGGGCGGCGTAGCCGTCAAGGGCAAGGCAAAGGCCATTCCAATCAACGTCAACTACAAGCTTGGCGAGAGCATCATGATCAAGGATGGTTCGTTCGCGGGTCTACCTGGAACCATTTCAGAGATCAAGCCAGAAAGCGGCAAGCTAATCGTTCTCGTTTCACTCTTCGAGCGTGAGACCCCGGTCGAGCTTGGCTTCGAGCAGGTTGGCGCACTGGCGTAAGCCAAACTTAAGTTTTTCAAAGAGTTACAAAACCCTAGTAAAGGAATAACAAATGGCACCGAAGAAAAAGATCACCGGCATGATCAAGCTTCAGATCAACGCAGGCGCTGCTAACCCAGCTCCTCCGATTGGTCCAGCACTTGGCCAGCACGGTGTAAACATCATGGAATTCTGCACCGCGTACAACAACGCAACCGCAGACCAGAAGGGCAACGTTGTCCCAGTAGAAATCACCGTCTACGAAGACCGTTCATTCACCTTCGTCCTAAAGACTCCTCCTGCAGCTGAGCTAATCAAGAAGGCTGCTGGCGTTGCAAAGGGCTCAGCTACCCCTCACACCGTGAAGGTTGCTCAGCTTTCAAAGGACGCTCTATACAAGATCGCAACCCAGAAGATGTCTGACCTAAACGCCAACGATGTTGACGCAGCGGCAAAGATCATCGCGGGAACCGCTCGCTCAATGGGAATCACCGTAGAGGCTTAAGTCTCAACGGCTCTCACGAGCAACCGCTGGCTTTCGGGCCGGCAGTCCATCCAGGACAAAGAAACAAAGTAGTGGGAGGGTCGCGCGCGACCCGCTAACCACAACTGTGACCAATAGATAGGAACAACAGAATGGCAAAGCGCTCAAAGGCTTATGAAGCCGCAGCTGCACTCATCACCGAGGGCAAGCTTTACACCCCAGCCGAGGCAGTAACCCTAATCAAGGAGACTGGCTCAAAGAAGTTCAACTCAACCGTAGAGGTAGCTTTCAAGCTCGGTGTTGACCCTCGCAAGGCCGACCAGATGATCCGTGGAACCGTTTCGCTTCCACACGGAACTGGTAAGACCGCCCGCGTTATCGTTTTCGCAACTGGTGCCGCAGCTGACGCTGCAGTTGCAGCAGGCGCTGACGTTGTTGGTGGCGACGAGCTAATCGAGAAGGTTGCAGCCGGATGGGTTGACTTCGACTCAGCAGTTTCGACCCCAGAGCTTATGGGTAAGGTCGGTCGTCTAGGTAAGGTTCTAGGTCCTCGTAACCTTATGCCAAACCCAAAGACCGGAACCGTTACTCCTGACGTAGCTAAGGCCGTTACCGACATCAAGGGTGGAAAGATCGACTTCCGCGTCGACAAGCAGGCTAACCTGCACTTCATCATTGGTAAGGCATCTTTCACCAAGGAGCAGCTAGGCGAGAACCTAGGCGTTGCACTTGAAGAGATCATGCGTTTGAAGCCTTCGTCTTCAAAGGGTCGCTACCTAATCAAGGGTGCAATCTCGACCACTTTCGGTCCTGGCATCCAGCTAGACACCAACGTAACCAAGGTTGAGTTCTAAACCCTAGTTACAAAAGATTTCCAATGGAGGGATCGAGGCTTAGGCCTCGGTCCCTTCGTCATCTCTTTGAATTCTGGAAATCCAGCGTTCATGTTTTTTCAATAGGCTTAGGCCGAACGAACCGAAAGGCGGGATATTGCCTCAGCACGCATTTGGCGCAGCCACACTTCTAGACACGAAAGACCCAATGGGTTTGCGTTCAAGCGCACCCCTACTAGACGCGTGGATTCGCGATATGGAGACCGATAGGTCGCCTTTCCAAATCCCAGGGCATAAAGGTCGCACCGACCTCACCGGAGCCATCGTAGATGGCGACATCCCGGTTTTGCCAGGCAATCACCCGCACCGCATTTCACCCTCGCTAATTCTTGAGGCCGAGGCGTTAGCCGCCAAGCTTTGGGGCGCTGAGCTATGCCGCTTTGGCGTAAACGGCTCATCGGGCTCGAATCACGCAGCCGTCATGGCCGTCGCCGGCCCTGGCGACAAGGTCATCGTTTCACGCACCCTGCATAAGTCGGTTCTAGTCGGCTTGGTTTATGCCGGTGTTATTCCAGTTTGGATTCGCCCGGAGATCAACCCGGCAACCGGTTTGCCGGAGTACCTACCTTCGACCCGTTTGGCCGAAACTCTCGCCGAGCACCCAGACGCCAAAGCCGTCTTGATTGGCGAGCCTTCTTACGTTGGCACAATGTCGAACATCCCACGCCTGGCTAAGGTCACCCACGAGTATGGCATTCCGCTAGTGGTTGATGCCGCGTGGGCTGCCCACTACGGTTTCCACCCAGAGTTGCCAAACCACCCGATTGCTGAAGGCGCAGACATCGTCGTAACCTCGGCACACAAAACGCTGCCTAGTTATTCGCAGGCATCGTTCGTCTTGGTTCGCGACCAGTATGTTGACCTGGCCCGATTTAATAAGATGTTTGACTCGACTCAGACCACGTCCATGTCGGGGCGAATCCTGGCCTCTATCGATGCCGCTCGCGCGCTGTTGGAGCGTCACGGTCACGAACTCATCGGGCCGGTTATCGAGGCAACCGAACGCGGTCGCGCGGCCCTCGTTGCAGCCGGAATTGACGTCATTGACGGCGAATACATCGACCCACTGAAGCTAGTGATTATGTTCAGTAGCTGTGGCGTTGACGGAAACAAGGTTGAAGCCGACCTGCTAGCGCAGAACATCGATGTTGAGATGGCCAACCGAGACATCATCATTCCGATGATTACCTTTGCCGACACCCCAGACCGCATCAACGACTTGGTTCGCAAGATCATCGAATCGGTGGAGAAGCACCGCGGCGAACCTCGAGCCATTGAAATTCTCCCAGCGTTTTCGATTGAACCTGAGGTGGTGGTCACCCCTCGTGAGGCTTTCTTCAGCTCTTATGAGGTTGTCACATCCGAAGACGCCGTTGGGCGCGTCTCGGCAGAGATGATTTGCCCTTACCCACCTGGTGTTCCGGTGCTTAGCCCTGGCGAACGCATCACCGAAGCCGCGCTCAATGCGCTCTTCGAGGCGCGCGACATGGGTGTTCGAATCGCCTTCGTAGCTGACCCTACATTGAAGACCCTAAAGGTGCTTCCAAAGGTTTAGGCTTTTGGAATGTCAAAAAAAGAAACCGCTTCAGACAAGTCAGTCAACGAGCCAATCAACGATTCAGCAACCGAGCAGGTTAGTGACACTCCTGTCGAGACTCCAGCCAGCGAATCAATGCCCGGATGGGCTCGCCGCGTCACGCTTTTCCTCAGCGCTCAGACCATTTCGATGTTCGGTTCGTTCTTGGTGCAGTACGCAATTTTCTGGCACCTGACTCTGACTACGAAATCTGGGTTGGTTTTGGCTTTGGCAGCCATCTTCGGCTTCTTGCCACAGGCAGTCGTCTCGATCTTCGCCGGTGTTTGGGCAGACCGAATCAACCGCAAGATCATGATCATCGCAGCCGACGTAGCTATCGCGGCCGCAACGCTAGGTTTAGCATTCCTGATGCTCTCGGGAATCAGTGACCTGTGGTTGATCTTCTTGGTTATGGGCGTTCGATCGATCGGAGCGGGCATCCAGATGCCAGCCGTCAACGCGATGATTCCGCAGATTGTTCCTAGCGATAAGTTGATGCGCGTGAACGGAATCAGCAGCAGCATCCAGTCAGCTATGGGTCTACTGGCTCCCGTTGCTGCCGCGGCCGTCTATGCGAACATGTCCATCGTTCCAATCTTCTTCATCGATGTTGTTACAGCGGTTATCGGCGTTAGCATCTTTGCCTTTATCAAGGTTCCTAGCCTCGACCGAGTCAATGCTGCCGACAAGCCAAGCTACTTCGCTGACTTGAAGGACGGTATGACCTACATCTTCACCCACGACCTAGTTCGCTGGGTTATGGGTGTCTTCGCTATCGTCTTCCTTTTGGCGGTCGCACCCTCGAACCTCTCGCCGCTATTGATTGCCCGCAACTTCGGGTCTGAGGTTTGGAAGCTGACTGTCGCTGAAATTCTCTTTAGCGTGGGTATGGCGCTCGGTGGAATCGCGCTTGCGACCTTTGCTACCAAGGTGAATAAGATCTCTCTGATTATTGCCACCTCGGTCACCTTCGGTGTCCTGTCGATGGCCATGGGCTTCTCGCCAAACCTATGGATCTTCTACGGCTTGTTCTTCATAATCGGTTTGATTGTGCCCTCGTTCTTCACCTCGGCAATGACGATCCTTCAGGAAACCGTTGAACCAGAGCGTCAAGGACGTGTTTTTGGGTTCGTGGGAATCGTCATTTCGGTGGCAATGCCTCTTGGAATGTCGGTCTTGGGCCCGCTTGCCGATGTTGTTCCGGTTGAGAACTTGCTGGTTGCCAGTGGTGCAACCCAGATCATTGCCGTTGGTTTGGCGGTCTTGCTGCCGGCTGGTCGCCGTGCAGTTGCCGCGGCTCGCGCTTCGAGCGAAGCTAAATCGCAAACTCCAGAAGACCAGCCAGCCGACTAACCGCCCGGACGTCTTCGACGCTAGTGAAGCGCGAGCGAATCAAAGCGGGTGAATAGACCAGGTAGCTGTTGGTCTTTGCCCGCGAAAGCGCGACGTTGAGTCGGTTTCGATCGAGCAAGAACTCGAGCCCACGCGGCGCATCTTCGGCGCTAGAGGCGGCGAGCGAAATGATGACGGCCATAGCTTCGCGACCCTGGAATTTATCAACGGTTCCGACCTGAACCTGATTGAACCCGGCTGCATCGAGCGCATCTCGGATGCTGTCTACTTGCGCGTTGTATGGGGCAACGATCAGAACCTCTTCCTCGCCCACCCTGCCGGCAAGTTCGGCAGCGAGCTCCAGAACCTTCGCGACTTCTTCTTCTGAGTGTGACGAGTTGCCAAGGTGCTCAACTGGAACCAGTGTGAGCCCCGGAGCGGTGCCAGAGATTACTCGCAGGCTCGCATCCGAGTGCGAGTGCAGACGGCCTTCGTAGGCTAACCACGACACCGGTGCATTGACGGAAGGGTGCATGCGACGGGTTACTTCGATGAAGAATCCGTGCTCTTCATCGAGAATCGCTTGTTCGCCCATGTAGTGGCCTAGTGCTGAGTTGTCTACGCCGCCAGGATGAACAGCTTGCACCACCTGGGTTAGTTGCTGGGGATCTCCTAGTAGGACCATGTTTTTCGAGCCCTGAGCAATCGCGATTGCGTCAACGAGTGAGAACTGAGCGGCTTCGTCGATGAAGATGTAGTCGAAGTCTTCTTCGAGCACTTTATTCGCGCAGAATGTCCAAGCGGTGCCACCGATTACGTAGCCGCCCTTTTGCCTGGTTCGCCAGTTAGCAAGCGCCGGATAAGCAGAGGGCGTCGTCCACGGTTTGATTCCCGTCTCGCCGGTCTTCTTTTGCTTGGCGATTTGCTCTCCGGAGATTCCAGCTTCGACGCAGCCGGCCAATAGGTTTTCCACCGCCGAGTGCGAGTTTGCCACAACACCAATTCGCTTCCCTCGCGCGACGAGGTGAGCAATGGTTCGCGAACCAAGGTAGGTCTTACCCGAACCTGGTGGACCTTGAACGGCAAGCACGGATTGATCCAGGTTTTCGACCGCGTCGATCAGGGCGGGAAGGTAGTCGTCTCCCTCCACTGCAAGCAAGCGGCCATGCTTCAAGCTGGGTTCGCAGCGCATCAGAAGATCGAGAGCCGGGTGCCCTTCGGGCGCCTCATAGCGCGGGGAACGCCACGCGCTGGCTAGGGCAAGTGCGTGCGCCTTAACCGCCGCCTGCTTGCCTCCGGCTGGAATCAGCTTGTCTTCAAAAATCGCATTCGGCGCGAAGTCGGCATTGGCAATAGTTGTCACGCGCTGAAAGGTGATCTGATCTCCGTGGATCGAGACAATCTTGCCCTTGTCTAGCTCATGCTGGTTCGCGCCGTAGTTGTAGCGAATGTAGATCTTCTCGCCCGCCTTGAGAAAGTTGGTTTGCCCCGGCTCGAGGTTGTACGTGTAGGCAATGGTGACTTTGCTGCGTGCATCCAAGCCGAGTTCGAAATCTAGCCCCGCTTCGGCAACGCAATCTTCGACAACCAAAGCCCTGCGGTCTCGATGGAGGTTGTCGTTGGTCGAATCGCGACGAATGCGGCGCTCGCGCCAGTGAATAACCTCTTCACGCTTATAGAACAGCACCGAGTGCATTAGCGCTTGCCAGACCCTGGCTCGATAGTCTGCGTCTTGATCTTCACCCCAGGGCCAACCGACTAGAGCCCCAGCCATGTCATCGGTGGCGCGTTGAAGTTCGGCGAGCTCGCGTTCTGCCTTGCTTGTGGCGCTGTCCTCGTCTTCGGGGTCAGTCGCCCACTCGGCTTTTTTTGAGGCTACCGCCGACCGAAATGACTCGAATTTCTTGTGTGCGCCGTCCATGCCAGCCAGCCACTCCCAGAGGGCGAGAGTCGAAACGCAATCATCCTCGTTGTAGTCACTGATCATTTGCAAAATCGCGCCGGCTTCGGTCGGGTCGGTTTCAACCAGCTGACGGTATTGGTCATACTGCTCGATGCTCGAACCTGCATCAAGGACCTTGCTCTTACGGGCGAAGTCGTAGAACACCTCGAGCTTCTTGATTGAATAGCTCGGCTGACTAATCATGATCGAGCCGCGGATTACCTTATAAAGGTCAATCAGCTTGTCTTCGGCGAGCAACCAGGCGACCTCGGCCGCCATGACGCCGTGGCGAGCAGACAGCTTGGTTAGCGCCGTGACTTCGTATGGTGCGTAGTGATAAATGTGCGCGGTTGGGTCGGCGACCATTTTGTCGTAGGCCCACTTCACAAAACCGGCGAAGGCTTCGGCTTCTTGTTCTCGATCGTGCGCCCACCAGGCAAAGAAAGTTTTGTTGCGTGTGACCGCGCCGAACAGGTATTCCAAACCGCCGCGCTCGGCAAAGTAGGGGAAGCCTTCCATGTCGAAGAAGACGTCGTTTTCAGAAGCTGGTGGAAGAACTCCGATTTCAGGGTCTTCAAGAAGCTGCCAAGAGTGAGCGCCCGAGAGTTTGTAGTCGTTTTGAAGGCGAGCCTGGTTTCGAAGCTTGTCGAATGTGGCTGCTACGAAGGCATCCGGGCGGTCTGCTTCTGAGGCACCAGCAAGAGCAGCCATCGTGCCGATGCCCGATTTTCTAAGTTTTTCGATCTGGCTCTTGTTGATGCCGGCGACCTGAACCAGGTGGTCGATTTCTAGACGATTGTGGCTGCAGAGCCCTGGGTATTCGCAAACCTTGCAAGAGTCAGCAGAATCGCAATGCAGGCTGAGCGACTCGAATGCGTAATCTGCGATGTCAAGATTTTCGATGGCATTAAGGATGTAGGAGCGTGCCTGACGCATCGCCGGCACAATCTCACCCTCTTCATAGGTCGCGAGGGTGCGGCTGCCCAGGATGAGGCCGTGACGCGCATCGGCAGCCTTCAACCCCAGTGCGCTGAGCGCTTCGACATAGAGGGCGACCTGAAGCAGGTAGTGAGGCTTAGGGGAGCCGGCAAGTTTGGCATCCCAAGCGATATATCCCGTTGATTCACGGCCGGCGACGGCGATTGCCGTCAGCCTGCCATCGACAAACGCGAGGTCGAAATCTGCTCGCACCAAGAAATCTGGGCGGCCAGAGAACTTAACCTTGCCTATTTGGTGTTCTAGCGAACCTTGGTAGATGACCGGGATTCCCGCGCGCATCAGAGTTATGGTTTCATCGATTGAGTTCGCACCCTCTGGGCGTCGGAAGTTTTCAACCCCCAGCGACTCTAGAAGTTCTGCCTCGAGATCGGCTTCGAACTTCTGGCCATAGGTCACCGGAAGGCCGGCAACGGGAACCTCAAACTGAGCGACTAGCTCGGCAACCCCTGGCACACGCAACTCTCGAGCGATAGCCAAGCGAGTGCAGTGGTCGCAGCTCGAGGCGCGCATTAAGTCGCGGGTGTTGTAGACCCAAAGATCGTCGCTAAGTTTTCTCATCTAGAGAAGTTTCGCACGCACCAACGACATTAAAGCGAAGCTAGAACGGCCTCTAGCTCAGGCTTGGTTGGAGGCTCGCAACCGGCACGTTCGCACGTGATTGAAGCGGCGATGCCCGAGGTGTGCACAATTTCGCGCCAAGCATCATCGCTCAGATTTGTCAGGCGGTCGAATGCATCCGAGCCAAGTGCATCTAGATCTGAAAGCTGACCGAGCATGTTGGCGCAGAAGGTGTCGCCGGCGCCGACCGTGTCGACGACATTGATCTTGCGCGAAGGCACATCGATGCGCACTCCGCCTGGGCGATAGATCGAGGTGCCGTCCCCGCCGCGGGTCACGAATACGTGGCGTCCGGTGTCACCGATCCAAGCGTTAACGATGCCGTCTAGATCGGCACCTTCATCCAAGCCGTAAAGCCACTGGATGTCTTCGTCTGAAGCCTTGATCACGTGTGAAAACGAGTTGACTCGCTCAACGCGCTGACGCTCGACTTCGCGCTCGAAGCCAAGGGCCGGGCGCATGTTGATGTCGTGGCTGATGGTGACCGACTTCTGGTCGAAGTGCGCCTTGGCCCACTCCTCGATGACAGCGTTGCCAGGAGCCATCGCCATCGTCAAGCAACCGAACTGGATAGCGGTCGCGTGCATGTTCTCGAGCTCGATGTCGGTAGGAAGCTCGGCCGGTGTCCAACTCCAGTCGGCGGTTCCGTTCACATAGAAGCTGTAGTTCGGCACGCCGTGAGAATCGATGCTAACCACGGCAAGGGTAGTGAGCTCGGTTGCGTCGATGCTGTGCTCAAGATGAACGCCGTTTGATTCGAGACGGTCACGGATGATTTTTCCGAAGCGATCGTTGCTGATGCGCCCTAAGAACTGGTGCTTGGTTCCTCGGCGAGCCAGGGCAAGTGCCACGTTTGCGTTTGCTCCACCGACAACGGCGTTGAACGCGCCGGCCTGGTAGCGGTTCTCGATTAGGTCGATAAGGGCTTCGCCGATAACTAGAATCATCAGTAGTTCTCCGGTTCGTTTTGTGGGTACATTACAAGGTTAGCGACAGAGCCGCGGGCAATAAGTTCGGTTGGTAGGACAATCTTTTCGGCAGGCTGACCCGCCTGCTTAATCTCGGCAACTAGCTTCTCGATTGCGAGCGAGCCAAGTTCTTCAACCGGCCGCGACACCACGGTGAGCCCAGGAGCCATCGCGGCAGCCCACTGGGAATCATCGAAGGTTATTAGCGAAATGTCTTTGCCGATGACAAGTTTGCGATTGCCGGCGACCTTCAAGAGAGCCAGCGCCATGTCGTTGTTTGAGGTGATAATCACCGATGGCGGCTTAGGGCGATCGAGTAGTTTTGCCACGGCAAGTTCAGGGTCGCGTCGGTTGTCTTCGCAGAAGATCCAGGATTGCTGCGGCTTCTTAATGCCCAAATCAATGCAACCGTTGAGCAGGCCATTAACCCGGTCTTCGATCGAAGAAATAAGCAGGGCCGGTCGCTCTTCACTCAACCCGTTTGTGCCAGCGGTTGCGATCAAGAATCCAAAGCGTCGGTGTCCGAGAGCGTATGCATGACGAACCGCTGCATCTGCGCCGCTGAAGTCATCGGTGGTGATTGAGGTTGCGACGATGCCCTCAACGCGTCGGTCGATCAGCACGAATGGCTTGCCGCTTTTCTTCAGCGCGGCAAGGTGGTCGTGAACTGCTGCCGTGGATGGAACAACGATTAGGCCGTCAACCTGCTTATCGACCAGGGTCTCAATCGCTTGACGTTCAGCTTCGATGTCTTCATCCGTGTTCGAGATAAGCACCTGGTAGCCGCCACTCTTCGCTGCATCAACAATCGATTTTGTAGCGCGATCAAAGAAGGCGTTGGTGAAGTCGGCGATAACAACCAGACCAATCGTTTTCGTGCGACCGCGTCGCATCGCGCGGGCTACCTCGTTTGGGCGATAGCCAAGCTCGGCCGCGGCTTTACGAACCTGCTCTACGGTGTGATCCGCGATGCGCCCGTAGCCGCCCATTGCGCGAGATGCAGTGGCTCGAGAGACGCCGGCGAGTTCAGCAACGTCGATGATGGTCGGCGCTGATGATTTCTTGATTGCCATTTGATGCTCCTCTCTCTGCTGTTCAACTGACCGCAATTGTTCTGTAACTAAACCGTGACTAAACCGTTACCTCGAAAAGTTGGTACCGCATTGTCTTACCTGTCATGATTATAACAAGATTTGTGAGAACGTTCTCGCAAATCTCACAAAAATCCCGCTTTACTCACAAGGAGACCGTAATGAAGCGTTCACTACGCACCGCTGCCGCACTAAGTGCAATCGCAGCTCTAGCTCTAACCGTTGCCGGTTGTGCACCTGCAGCAGAAGAAGCAGCACAAGAAGAAATCACCATCGCATTCGTAATGGGTGCAGAGTCTGACCCATTCTTCCAGGCCATGAAGGTCGGCGCTGAAGAAGAAGCAGCTGCTCAGGGCGTAAAGCTAATCTGGCAGGGCGACCCATCTAACTACTCACCAGAGACCCAGATTCCAATCGTTGACGCAGTGCTTGCACAGCAGCCAACCGGTCTAGTTCTTATCCCAACCGACCCAAAGGCGCTTCAGGCTTCAGTTGCTAAGGCAGTTGCAGCAGGCATCGCAGTTGCAAACGTTGACACCCACGTTGAAGACCTAACCGACGTTGTAACCTTCATCACCGGTGACAACACCGACGGTGGCGCAAAGGCTGCTGAAGCTCTTGCAAAGAAGATCGGTTACACCGATGGCAAGAAGTACGAAGTTGTTATTGGTCTAACCTCTGCAACCGCAACCACCAACGTTGCTCGTCTAGAGGGCTTCAAGGCTGCAGTAGCTTCAACCTACCCAGGCATCCAGATCAAGGATGTTGCTTACTCAGAGTCAAACCCTGAGAAGGCTGCAACCAACGTAAACAACTGGTTGACCAAGTACCCTAACCTAGCCGGTATCTTCGCTA
Source organism: Actinomycetota bacterium (assembly GCA_041172305.1). Lineage (GTDB taxonomy): Bacteria > Actinomycetota > Actinomycetes > Actinomycetales > Microbacteriaceae > Rhodoluna. Next base: position 28,461 of record JBEDKF010000082.1, read on the forward strand.
TCGACGGCACCAACGCATCAGGCGCAGCAGCTGCACTTGAGGCTAAGGGTCTAGTTGGCAAGGTTGGCCTAGTCGGTTACGACGCTTACCCAGACAACGTAGCAAAGATCAAGTCAGGCATCTTCACTGCTCTTATTGCACAGGACCCAGCTGCTGAAGCTCGTCTAGCAATCAAGGCACTTGTTGAGTACATCAAGACTGGCAAGACCTCAGTTGAGAAGGAAGTTGTTATCCCTAACGTCGCACTGACCGCAGAGACTTCTGACGCAGACTTCGCAAAGTACACCTACGTAGCAACCAAGTAATCCACTTGCTTTCTAAGTAACAAGTACCAGCGAAAAATAACAAAAGAAATTAGGTAACAAATGACCGACAGCAATCAGACCGCTACCAAGGGCGGGTCACAAAACCCGCTCTTGGCGCGACTAGCAACACTGGGAAACAACCAAAGCACCGTGCTCGTTGGAGTGATGATTCTTCTAATCGTCGTCTTCTCGATCTTGGAGCCAAAGTTCCTCTCAGTTGCAACTGCGAACAACATCCTCACGGACTGGGGTTCAGTGGTTCTGATTGCTGTCGGTCAAACCTTTGTAGTGATCAGCGGCGGCATCGACCTTTCGGTCGGCGCCATCGTTGGTCTCTCAGGCGTAGTAGCAGCTTGGACCATGGCAAATGTGCTCGGCCTTGACCAGAGCGTCAAGGGCCCGGATGCCTATGGCCCGCTTCTAATCGGAACCTTGGTTTCGGTAGGCGTTGGTTTGGCCGTTGGCCTCATCAATGCATTCTTGATCAACAAGTTCAAGATCGTTCCTTTCATCGCAACCCTGGCCACCATGGGTGCCTGCCTCGGTTTCTCGGTAATCCTTTCGAACGGTATGCCGATTGGTTCGGCTAACGACTTCGCTCTCATCTCGGCACTCTCGCCGAAGAGCAACCCACTTTCTTGGGCTGTAATCGTGGTCGCTGTGGTTGTAACCATCGCCGGCCTATACATGCACAAGTCACGCTTCGGCCTCTACACCTTCGCGATCGGTTCAAACACCTTCGCGGCTCGCGGTGCAGGCATCAACGTTGAGCGTCACATCACCAAGGTTTATGCACTATCTGGAGCACTTGCTGGCCTCGCCGGCATCTACGTCTACGTTCGCCTTGGCGCGGGTTCTCCTTCATCTGGAACCGGCCGTGAGCTAGACGCAATCGCAGCCGTAGTAATCGGTGGCGCATCACTTATGGGTGGCGTAGGCCGCATCATGGGCACCGTGCTCGGTGCACTCATTCTCTTCACCGTTCAGTCGGGCCTCATCATGATTGGTGTTGCCCCAGACTGGAAAAAGGTAGTAGTCGCGATTCTGATTGCAGCAGCTGTTGCCGCACAGACTCTGCAGAGCAAGAACGGACGCAAATAATGACCGGCGAAGTAATCTACGAAATCAAGAACGCTTCAAAGCGTTACGGCTCGGTTGTAGCTCTTGATGGCGCGAGCCTCAAGCTTCACGCCGGAGAAGTTATCGGTCTCGTTGGCGACAACGGCGCTGGCAAGTCGACTCTGGTCAAGGTGCTCTCAGGAGCACACCAGCCAGACGGCGGCCAAATTTTTCTAGAGGGCAAAGAGGTTTCTTGGGAGTCACCTCGTCAGGCGCTTGAGTCTGGCGTCGAAACCCTCTACCAAGATTCAGGTCTTGCCCCTCACCTAACCGTTTCACAGAACGTGTTCCTTGGTCGCGAAAAGCTCGTCCCTGGGTTCTTTGGCAAGCTTGGCTTCCTAGCCAAGAAGTCGATGGACCACGATGCACATCGAGACCTAGAGGCAGTCGGCATCGCCGTCCCATCTTCTAGCCGAGCCGTGTCACAGCTTTCGGGTGGTCAGCGTCAGGCTGTCGCCATCGGCCGTGCTGTTGCCTGGGCCAAGAAGGTCATCATCCTTGATGAGCCAACCAACCACCTAGGTGCTCGTCAGGCTGGCGAAGTTCTAAACATCATCCGCAACGCGAAGGCAAAGGGTCTTGGAGTCATCTTCATCTCTCACACCCTGCCTCACGTGCTAGAGGTGACCGACCGCATCGTTGTTCTTCGTCTAGGCCGCATCGTCAAGGATGCACCGACCTCGGAGTTCACCGGCGACACTCTGATTGGAACCATCACCGGAACCATTCAGACCATCAAGGTCGAAGGCGACTAAAACTTTCATCACACACCTTCACAAGTGACAAAACCCGCAGCCCTCCCGCTGCGGGTTTTGTCATTACTCTGGAAACATGAAGAAACTCACGCAGATTCAAAAGGCAATCGCTCTTCCCCTTATCGGTGAGGTTTGGGGCTGGTTGTTCTTCGTGGCGGCTATCCTGGCCAACCAGCTTCAGAACAACGAAAACTATGGCACTCAATACCCGACCTATCAGGCCGCCGAGTTCGTGCACATAGGCACCTACCTGTTCTTGATTGCTATCGCCGGGTTCTCTTTCTCAGCAGTTTGGAGCCAGTCACTCGCAATCAAGGCTAGAGCCGAACTGGGTGAGGAACATTCACTAGCTCGCGCGGCGCAGAGATTCGCCACCTTGGCCGTTGTTGTGGCGCTGGTATTTGGTGCAATCTTTGCGATCGGTAACTTCATGGGAGCCTTTGGCTACAGCGAGAGCAATGCTCGCAACCCGCTCGTGCGCATCCTTGATGTCTATCTGCCGATTCTGCTGGCAACCGCGTTGGTTGTTTTCGTGATTCTTAAGGCTTTCGTGTTCCGCCAGGGAGAGCACCAGGATGGCGAGAAGGACAAGCGCGGTTTGACCGAGACGCAAAGGGCGCTCGGCCTGGGCTATGCAATGCCGATCGTGGCCACCGCTTTCGCGATCATCTTTGGCCTTATTGTTTACGACGTCACTAAGACCACCCTCCAAGTATGGGTTTGGGTGCTGATTCAGGTGGTTGTTGTTGCTGGTGTAATCCAGGGCACGCGCTTTGCCGCCAAGGCGAAGCAGGGCGTCATACGCCCGCCCAAGGAGCGACGAGTGCTAGCGGCTGGAGCGGCTGGTCTCAACTTCGTGTTGTCTATCGTTTTTGGCGCGGTGGTTTCGATCATGGCGTTCAGCTTCGGTGGGGCAGCGGTCGACAAGTTGATGGTCTACCCGGAGTATGACAATGCGGGCAAGCTAATCGGGTCTGACCAAGTGACCCTCGCCCCTATCACTCTCACCTGGGCGGTAAACGAGCTACTGCCAGCGCTGGTTTTGCTTGGCCTTGCGGTGGTCGGAATCTATTGGACGATCGTGTCACGTAATGCCGAACCGAAGGCTAAGACCGAAAAGGGTGACGCTTGAAGTATTTCGCCAGCGGGCTGCTGTTTGACAACGATGGCGTTCTAGTTGATTCACACAGTGCAGCGATAGAGGCTTGGGGTCAATGGGCTAAAGAGTTCGCGCCCACAGTTAACTGGAACGACCCTGCCAACGCTGGGCAACGAGCCGAAGATCTAGTTCGCCGGTGGATCGCCTCACCAGAACTATTTGACGAAGCCAATGACCGCATCAACCAGCTCGAGCAAGAGTCCGCTCATGCCACCGTCCCGCTCGCCGGAGCAGTCGACCTACTGCACTCGATTGTCGACGACTTGTGGACGGTCTGCACATCGGCAAACACCAACCTTGGCCGGGCTCGCCTCGAGGCAGCGGGCTTGCCCGTGCCGAAGCACCTGGTGACCGCGAACCATGTCGAGCGCGGCAAGCCGCACCCAGACCCATACTTGCTCGGTGCCGAACGATTGGGCTTCGACCCTGCTGATTGCATAGTTTTCGAGGATGCCGTTGCCGGTGCGCAAGCCGCGATTTCGGCCGGAGTCGGGCTCGTGGTTGGAGTCTCCGAGTTCGCCCTCGCCACCGAGGCAGACATCGTCGTGCGCGACCTCACCGGAATAACTTTTGACGGTGAAGTATTGTTCATCCCAGACAAGAACCGACTTCGCTAAGGCGGGGTCGAAAATCGAAGGAGCAAAACATGGCTGAAGTTACTTATTACGGTGCCGACTGGTGCGTAGATTGCCGCCGCTCAAAGGCGTTCATGCTGAAGCACGATGTTGAGTTTGTCGAGAACAACGTCGAAGAGAGCGCCGAGCTGGCCGCTAAGGCCGAGTCAATCGCTGGTCGCAAGAACATCCCGGTGATTCAGTTCAAGGACGGCGCTTTCCTAGTTGAGCCTTCAGATGCAGACCTTCAGGCTGCCTTGGCTGAACGCGGTTTGATCTAGGACATTTCTGAATTGTCCGCGACTGAGGGTAATCTGAACGGAATGTTGGTTCACCTCTCCATTTAGAAATCTTGGTCGATAAAGATGCGTGTGCGTTTAGGTAGAACGTTTATCTCGGGTCTTCTCGCGATTGCTCTGGGGGGCTTCGGGTTCGGGCCAGGCATGATTTCGAGTGCTCAGGCCGCCGGGTCCACACCTCAGGTCATCACACCCGGCCCGCTGCCTACTAACGCTCAAATTAATCAGACCTTGGCAATGAGCGCAACTGCGAGTTCTGGGCTACCCGTGAGTATCTCGGTCGATGGTTCACCGGTCACCGTTTGCTACGCATCTTCAAGTTCATACTTCGTCACCGAAGCGGTCGGCACCTGCGTGATTACCTTCGAACAAGCGGGAGATTCAACCTACGCTGCTGCTCCAACGGTTACCATCTCGATCAGTGTCGAGGGGGCGCAGCAAGTAATTTCGGCCGGCCCAGCGCTGTACATTCCGGTCGGAAGCACCGGGCAAATCACTGCCACAAATTCATCTGGTTTAGGGCTTCAATACGACGTTGTTTATTTAGGAACGCCGAACTGTTCGGTTAACTCAAGGGGAGTGGTCACGGGGTTAACGGTAGGCCCTTGCACTGTGATTTTGAAAGCTCGCGGTAACTTGACCTATTCTGCGGCGACCCCCGTGTACCAAAGTGTTTGGGTGACTGCGTTACCTTCTCCACCAGGGCTGCCCGAAGCGCCTCCATCGGTGACACCGATTACTCCTGATCCTCCCGCTAACTCGGGGGACGTAATTTTCATGCTTGATGAAGAAGCGACCAAGAAGTTGAAGGGTTCTCTAAACGCCAAAGATGTTCAATCCTTGACCGGAGGGCTCGTGGCATTCAAGGGGCGCAACCTGCTGTCTGTCGAAAAGGTTTTTGTTGGCAACAGCATCCCGGTCAAGATCGTCAAGAGCACGGATGCCGCGATCGAGCTTGAGTTGCCGAAGGCATCCTTGGTTGGATTGCAGACCATCACGTTAAAGACCAGCGTCGGCGAGAGGTCTTACGCCGAAGCCGTGAACTATTTGGCTGCGCCGACAATCTTGAAGCCGGTAACCAAGATTTTGAAAGGCTTCAAGGCCGGCCAGGCTTCGCTAACCACATCTCAGAAAGTCGCACTAAAGGCTTTCGTCAAGTCGGTCGGAAAATTTAAAGTCGTCGAATGTAGAGGCCTAACCAAGCCGATTTATCTGGCATGTAAATATGTGAAGTCAATCTACAAAGCGGGTCGAGTCAAGGTCACCAAGCTGAACCTGAAGGCTTCAAACCCTGCTGCAAGTCAGGTTCGTCTAGTTTTTAGTCGATAGCTCTAGCCAAAACCCAAACCTTCAAGTAGGCTATGAACGTTACGAATTCGTAACAGTAGTCGTTTGCAGCAGATCATTTGAATCATGTGGCCACCAAAGTGCCACCTCTGAGATCTGCCAGTCTTTTCCTCTAAATGAGATTCCGCCGTATTGCGGATGTACTTCTTGTGTGTGGGTTTAGCGCTGTTCGACTAGCCCATCGGTTCAGAACAGCTACTCCCTGTTAGAACCAACACAATTGAAGAGGAAACACAACTATGCCTGCATTTGGCAAAACTCCGTCGCGCGCGCCTAAGGGTGCCGCTGGCAAAAACTTTAAGCCTAAGGAAGACGGCCGTGGCGGCCGCGCTCCTCACCGCGCACCAGTAGAAAACGGCCCAAAGCGTGCTCCACGCGAAAAGGGTGCGTTCTTCGAAGAGCGTCCAAAGCGCACCTACGGTGACGCACCTCGCACCGATTCTCGTGGTGGCGACCGCCCTTCATACGGTGACCGCGACTCACGCCCTTCATACGGCAACCGCGATGGCGGAGCACCTCGTGGCGACCGCCCTTCATACGGCGACCGCAACTCTCGCCCGGCATACGGCGACCGCCCAACCTATGGCAACCGTGACGGTGGCGCTCCTCGTGGCGACCGCCCATCATACGGTGACCGCGACTCACGCCCTTCATACGGCAACCGCGATGGCGCAGCCCGCGGCGGTTCAGCTGGCCGCACCTCTCCTCGCGAGATGAACGGTGGCCGCCCAGATAATGGTCGCGACTGGACTCCTCGCAACGGCGAGGGCACCGGAGCACCTGCTCGCAAGCCTCGCTACAACTCGGATGACCGCGCAGCCCGCGACTCACGCCCTTCATACGGCGACCGCCCAACTTACGGTGACCGCCCTTCATACGGCAACCGCGACAACGCTGGCCGCGACGACCGTGGCCCACGCCGCGACTTCGGTGACCGCGATTCACGCCCTTCATACGGCAACCGCGATGGCGGAGCACCTCGTTCAGGCATGTCAAACCGCCCGTTCGAAGACCGCAACGAGTCACGCCGCGACTTCGCATCTCGCGACGACCGTGGCCCGAAGCGCAACTTCGGTGACCGCGACTCACGCCCAGCACGTTCAGGTTCATGGTCTGAAGACCGCAACCCAAACCGTCCAGACCGCGCAGCCCGCGATGACTCACGCGAGTCAACCTTCCGTGGCGCCCGCGACTCGAACCCAAACAAGAAGGCTTTCTTCGAGGATGTCGTTCTTGAGCGTCTAGATGCTGTTGTTGCGTCAGAGGCGATCACCTCAGACACCTTCGAAGACATGGGCCTTCACGCCAAGGTTCTTATTGCTCTAACCGGAATGGGTGCAGAGACCCCGTTCCCTATCCAGGCTTCGACCATCCCAGCAGCTATGTCTGGCCGCGATGTTCTTGGCCGCGGTAAGACCGGTTCTGGTAAGACCATTGCTTTCACCGTGCCACTAGTTCAGAAGCTAATCGCTGCTGGCTCGGTGCCACGCAAGCCAGGTAAGCCACGTGCGCTGATTCTTGCGCCAACCCGTGAGCTTGCTGACCAGATCGACCGCACCGTCAACGGCATCGCCAAGGCAGTCGGCTTCTACACCGCATGTATTTACGGTGGTGTTCCTCAGCGCAAGCAGGAGAACGCAATGAGCCGCGGTGTTGACATCGTGGTGGCAACCCCTGGTCGTCTAGAAGACCTAATGGCACAGCGCATCATCGACCTGTCTGAAGTTGAGACCATGGTCGTTGACGAGGCTGACCACATGTGTGACCTTGGCTTCATCGAAGGCGTTCGCCGCATCATGCGCGCCGCCGGCGACAGCCAGAAGCTTCTTTTCTCGGCAACTCTTGACCGCGAGGTCGACGCGTTGGTTAAGGAATTCCTTCCAGACCCATACGTGTATGAGGTTCCGAACGAAGAAAACGACACCGCTAACATCACCCACCGCGTGCTAACCGTAGACCCAGAAGACCGCTCTGCAGTTCTTCTTCGTCTGGTTCAGGGCGAGGGCAAGTCAATCATCTTCACCCGCACCAAGATGACCGCTGAGCGTTTGAGCGAAAGCCTGACTCAGGCCGGCGTTCCAGCCGCACGTCTTCACGGAGACCTGAACCAGAACCAGCGAAACCGCAACCTAGAGCGTTTCACCAAGGGCGCTTGCCGCGTCCTAGTGGCAACCGACGTTGCAGCTCGCGGTATCCACGTTGATGACGTCGCCCTGGTTATCCAGGTTGACCCACCTGAGGAATACAAGACTTACCTGCACCGCTCAGGCCGTACCGGTCGTGCCGGCAAGGAGGGCACCGTGGTCACCTTGATCCCGCGCAGCCGTCGTCGCCGTCTAGAAGACCTACTTCGTCGTGCCGAGCGCGATGGCATCTTCTCGGAGGTTCGTCCTTCGAGCGAGTTGCTTGAAACCCTAGCTGGCCCAATCGCTCCGGCTCCGGCCCCAGAAATCCTAGACTTCGGCGACAGCCGTGGCGGTTCTGGTGGCGGACGTGGCTTCGACCGTGATGGTCGTGGCGGCGGTGGCCGTGGCGGTTCAGGCGGCGGCCGCGGAAACTACGGCGGCTCTGGCAAGGGTCGTTGGTCAGACAAGCCAAAGGGCGAAGGCCGACCACGCGCAAAGAAGTTCGACTAATCCATAGCGATTAGCTAGAGACCCCGTTCGGCCTGCGATTCAAACCGCGGCCGGACGGGGTTTCCTCTTTAACTTAGATGGCGTCCAGTAGGTTAGACCTCATGACGAAGATGCGTGCCACTCTAATCTCCCTCCTGACTGCCGCTGCGATTCTCATCTCGGGCTTCGCACCTGCGGCAAGCGCACCGGCGCAGGCTTCGGCGGGTCAGCCATCCTGGGCAGCTAACGCGACGATCTATGAGGTCAACGTTCGTCAGTACACCAAAGAGGGAACATTCAAAGCATTTCAAACGCACCTGCCGCGCTTGAAGGCGCTGGGTGTGAAGATTTTGTGGTTTATGCCACTTCAGCCGATTTCGGTCTTGAACCGTAAGGGTTCTCTGGGCAGCCCATACTCGATCGCAGATTACAAGGGCATCAATCCCGAATACGGCACCGAGGCAGACTTCAAGGCATTGGTAACCGCCGCTCACGCCGCCGGTTTCAAGATTGTGCTCGACTGGGTTGCTAACCACACCGGCTGGGATAACAAGTGGATCACCGAGCACCCGGATTGGTATACCAAGGGTGCCGACGGCAAAATCACTTGGCCGATTGGCACCGACTGGACAGACGTAGCCGACCTAAACTATGGCAGTCAGGCGATGCGCGCCGAGATGATTTCATCGATGAAATACTGGCTCACCAACTA